>JAZGAE010000164.1:0-3711 GCA_036475545.1 Alphaproteobacteria bacterium | reverse complement strand
AGGCGTTTGCTTAAGGCCCGAGCCGGGCGACGAGGCGGTCGATCTCCGGTCCGCGCGACGCGATGAGCCGGCGGGCCTCGGCCTGAAGCGCGGCTATGTTCTCAGGCGACGTATCGTCGAAGTCGTCGGACGCGAGCTCGAGGCGGGTCTGCAATCTGACATGGTCGGCGTTGGGGATGTGGTCGAGGTGGTGCGCGACCGCATCCGCTTGGCCGTCCATGAACACCGAGACGATCCACCTCGCCCAGCCCACGAGTCCATTGCCCCTGGCGCTCTTGGCGCTCATGGGCCGGGTGTGTTCGCCGGTGCCTAAGCTCACCACGAGGCACCGCTCACCCGGCCACAACTTCTGCGCCTCGGCGTAGGCGCACATGGCCGGGTTGTTCACGAACACGCCGCCATCGATGAGCGCCCCGTGTGGCGGGAAGTAGGTGGGCGCCGCCGAGGTGGCCCGGGCCGCCGACCACACAGGCGTCGCCTCGCCCCTCCAGGACTTGAAGAACCGGGGCCGGCGCTTCTCGATGTCATAGGCCGTGACCATGACGCGAGGCTTGCAGCTATAGACGGCGTGAAATCCTAGCGCTTGTTTGAGCACCCGCTCGAACGGCTCCGCGTCGTACTTGGGCCGGATCAGCCAGGGCAGCCTCAGCCACCTGCGCGGGAATATCTCGCGGGCGCGGTCGGTGATGAGCCTCAGGACTCGTCGCGCTTCCAAGGGCTGCGGCTTGGTGAGCGCCAGAGCGATGAGGCCGCCGGCGCTGGTGCCGACGATGAGGTCGAACATCTCGCCCGCGCGCCGTCCCGCTCGCCTCTCGATATGAGCCAGCACCGCGGCCGGGATGATCCCATGGAGCCCCCCGCCGTCTATCGACAGGATGCGGCGAGCGGGCGCGGTAACGTGTTTCATTGGCCGACGATGAGGTCTTTCGAGCTGCCCTCGCACAGCGCCGAGTAGTGCTCGGCGAGGCCTGTCTTGCCGTAGCGGTCCTTGACCGCGCCCACCGGCGCCGCGCGGCACAGCACCCACTCGGCATTCTCGAGCATGGCGCCGCCGACGATTTTGCCCTTGGCGGCAATGGTCTGCCGGATTTGCTCGCCCTGGGGCGTGAGCCCGCAGCCCGCCAAAACAAAAGCCGCCAGGACGGCGGCCGAGGCGGCGTAGATCGCCTGTTTCATGACCATGGTCGGCCTCCCTTTAAAGACAGCCGCACACCTTCCAGAAGGTGACGGCGGCCAACACGAGTCCGCCGCCGAACAGGAACCAGTGACGGCCTTTCATCTGATCTTTTCCTTCAAGATGGCAGACGCGAGACCAGCGCCCATGGCGAACCATGCGAAAAGCAACTCCCACGTCTCAGGCGAGAGCGCGATCCCCGCCACCCCTGCGATGCCGAAGCCGGCCCAGGTGGACGGCTCGGATAGACGGTCAAGAAGCCAAGTTAGGAACTTCACTGTGTTCTCCTTTCTACGTACGCCGGAGTGAACCGATCCGGCCGCCACAGGCTGCGCCCCCAGTGGTCTCAAAGAGACTTCAGGAGGCACGGCGAATACGCTCGACACTTGGCTAACCTTGTGGATAGATAAGCATTACCCCCTACATCTAGGGTGTCGGGGGCAACTCGGAGGAGCTCATTCATGGAGTGCCGCCATGCCGCTTTTGGCCGGAAAGCACCCGCTTACAGAGTCCTATATCGATCTCCTCGCGCCGGACGAGCCCGGCGTGTACGGGCTCTACGAGGGTCAGGAAACCATTTATTACGGAAGCTCGGACGACAGCATTCGCAGCCGCCTTCAGGACCATCTCAACGGGCATGAAGGTCAGCGCACGCAGGCCGCAACCCACTTCGGGATGGAGGCCACGCCCTATCCGGTGACGCGCGAGGGGGAATTGCTGCGCGAGCATCGGGCCAGGTACGGCCGTCTTCCCCGCTGTAACGACGGGTTGCGGTAAGGCGTCACTTCACGGAGTCGAGACGGGCACGACGTGCTCGAGCGCGGTTCCCGCGCCTTTCCGATCCCATCCCCATCAAGGCTGAATCGCCGCCACCGTTGCGGATGGCCGAACTCGTTGTCAGATGAATGAGGTCGCCCGCCCCGTCCACCCGCGCAGAAACCTAGCTTGCCGCGGGTCGCGGGCCACGATCCTGGCGATGTACGCCATGCGGCGTTTGAAGAACGCGACCGAGAGCTCTTCGTCATCCGATGTGTTCACCGCCGACAGCGTGACCGGGCCCACGATTCCGTCCGGCTTCACGCCCACGGCGCGCTGAAGCCAGCGGATCGCCGTCCTCGCCGGGTGCAAGACAACCGCGTCGAGGACATGCTCGCGCAAATGCTCGACGTGGATGCCGTCGAGGCGATGACGCTCGAGGAACATGACGCGGTAAATGTCGGCGGCCTCTTGGCGGGAGAGTGCGCGGATCGCCTCGCGTGCCATCGTTGTGGTCGGTGGCACGTAACCCCGAATCTTCTTACGCCATGTGATAAACGTCGGGATCGTGATCCCGCGATTGGTCGCGCCGCCCCTGTCATGAGGGTTGTCGACGAAACCGCCCTCGCGAGCGATCAAGCGCTCAACAAGGGCTGCGTTTAGATCCAAATCGCTTTTCATCTTCGTACCGACCACCGGACCTCCGGTATGTCTCCCATTTCCGGTCCTTTCCCTTCGCCTTGCGGTGGTAACCCGCGGTTGGTCTTAGCCCTGCAACCGTTCCCATAGCCAAGCGACCGCGCCGCCGGTGAGCGCCAGAAGGCCGGTGAGTTTGAGGAACGCCCAAAGCGCGCCCTTGCCCATGTTGGCCACCGCCGCCAGCTTCTTGACGTCGCTGCGGATGTCGGCGACGTCCCGCTTGATACTGACCATTCCGGCCTTGAGGTTGGCGACCTCGACGCTGAGCGCCGCGATTTCCCTCATCGCGTCCTCGTCCATCACAACCCCCTCCCCGCCGTAATCGTGAGATAGATCTGTTTCGGGATCGGCCCCCAGCCGACGACGCACCGCTCACGGAAGAGCACGACGAATACGCTCTTGGAGAGCGGGCCCCACGGCACCGAGAAAACCAGCGCCTCGTCGGCCGGCTTCATGGGCTCTCCAAAGACCCTTTCGAAGGCGAGCCCCAGCACCTTGGCCCCCTGCGGCCCGTAGCGGTCCACGGACGTGCCTGGCCGCCCGAGCCGGTACTTGACCTCCTCCGGAGGATTCTTGCAGTCAATCGGCTGGTTATCGGCGGCTTCGACAAACGCACCGGCACCGTCGAGCATCAAAAAAGCCGCGACGAGCGCGGCACCGATCCACAACCTGCGCATGGCTTCCCCCTACTGGTAGTCCTGGCTGAAATCGCCGAGATACGTGGTCCCGGCGTCGTCGGTGGTGAGTGTCACCTTGTCGACCGCGTTGGCGGGCGACGTGATCGTGGGCGCGGTCCCGCCGGGCCATTTGACCGCGGCCGGCCAGCCGCCGACGGTGCGCCCACCGGTCGCGTCCTGCTTGAACCGGATGAACGCCTCGCCGAGGTTGCCGGTGGCGGGCGGATTCGCAATCGTGATCGAGGTCACGTTCTCGGTGAGCGTCACCTCGAAGCTGTTGCCGGTGGCGAAGTCCAGCGTGATGGCACCGGAGCTGATCGAGACGGCGTTGTGGGTGATCGCGTAGTCCTTGAGCTCGGCCCGGGTGAGGGTCTGGTCCTGTAGGTCGAGGGCGAGGCCGTCCAA
>JAZGAE010000163.1:0-2027 GCA_036475545.1 Alphaproteobacteria bacterium | reverse complement strand
TTGAATGTGCCGGGATGATCGCCCACGCCCTCCAGGCGTTTGATGTAATACTCGGGGTTCTTGTTGAACGCGTCCAAACAATGTGGACAGCGACAGAGGTAGACGTCGTTACCGCCAAACTCGATTTTCGCGGCCACGTCCGGTGTTTTCTCTCCCAGGCACACCGGGCATACGATCAAGCCAGCCGTTTCCCGCAAACGCTTCTCGGGCTCGGCGATGAATTGTTCCAGGCACCCGTCACAGCAAAAATAGTAGTCTTCGCCCTCGTAGCCGTAGGCGACCGCCGCCTCCTTGCTGATCCCCAACCTGACGAGGGAACAACCGCAGTTCGGGCAAATCGGCGTTTTCATCTCCCGTGACTCCCTTGTCTTTGTCCGCTCCTTGCATTGCGGCGCCGTGGCGACCGCGCGGCCTATCCTGCCGGACCCCTAGAACCGCTCTAGACCATGTAACCCAGATCGGACGCATGGGTCGGATACGCGAAGATCGTGTCCTTTAGATCCTCGGCGGTCAGACCGCGACGGATGGCAAGCGCGAAGACGTTGATCAGCTCATCCGCCGACGGTCCCAGGAGATGGGCGCCGAGGATCCGCCCGGTGCCGTCTTCGACCAGCACCTTGGAGGCCGAGTACGCCTCACCCACGCGCCGCGACGAGTACCACTGGGACGTCTCCTGGTGGTTCACCTTGAACCTGAGTCCCTGTTCCCTCGCCTCTTCTTCCCCGAGGCCGACGGCGGCGATCGGTGGCAAGGTGAAGGCGACCGTCGGTGTGGCGGTGTAATCCGGGCGAGCGTTGTTGCCGTTCAACAAATTCGCCGCCACCGCCCGCCCCTCGCGCGCGGCCACGGGCGTGAGCGGCAGTCCCGCCGTTTCGGCTGCGTCTCCCGCCGCGTAGACCGCCGAATTCGAGGTGCTCTGCAGATACTCGTTCACCAGCACCCCCCGCTGCCCCCGCTCTACGCCGGCCGTCGCCAGGTCGAGGTCGTCGATCTCGGCGACGCGGCCCGCGCCGTGGACCACGAGGTCGGCGTCGAAGGTCTGCGAGCCCGCGGGCGACGAGGCCTCGACCGCGAAGCCCGCGGCGGTCTGCGCGATGCGTTCGACCCGGGTCTCCAATCTCAGGTCGATGCCGCCGGCGCGGGCCGCCTGCGCCACCCGGTCGGCCAAGTCGGGATCGAATCCCTCGAGCGGCCGCGGGCCCCGGTGGAGGACGGTGACCTTGGCTCCGGCGCGCACGGAGACGTTCGCGAACTCCATCGAGATGTAGCCGCCGCCCACGAAAACGATACGGTCCGGCAATTCGTCCAGCTCGAGGAAGTCCTCGCTCGTGACCAGATGCTCCTCTCCGGGAATCGCGAGCTTGGCCGGCATGGCGCCGGCGGCGATGACGACTCGCTTGGCCTCTAGATCGTCGCCGCCGACCCGAACCGAGGTGGGGCCGGTAAACCTCGCCCGCCCGTGGAACGCGTCGATCCCGGCTTCGGCGAACCCCTTTTCGCGGTTCTCCGGGACGGGTTCGGTGAACGTGCGCTTGAAGGCCATGAGCTCGCGCCAGTCGATCCGTGCATCGCCGGGGTGAACCCCGCGGCCGGTCAAGCGCTGCCCCCAATGGAGCGCCTCGGCGGCGGCGACGAGCACCTTCTTGGGGTCGCAGCCGCGCAACACGCATGTCCCCCCGAACGGCCGGGAATCGATGACCGCCACGGTCCACCCGGCCTCTCGGCACCGATACGCCACGGCCGCGGCCGCGGTCCCGGTCCCGATCACGATCAGATCGTATGATTTCGATGCCATCTTGACCGCTCCTCCCCGAAGCTCCTGGCAAGCGCCCGGATCTCACCAGCGAAGCGAAAAGGACGATGCCGCTCAGCGATCGATGACCGGGCGGGCCTATGAAGTTTCTTCGAAGTTTCTTCATCGGCCACCGGAACGGACGATGTGCAGTATAGCCCGGCTAGGGAGGCGGCGCGATCAACGTGGACGCCCCGCTCGGACGCCCGCCACGGCGCAACGCAGCCGACTCCAC
>JAZGAE010000162.1:0-7591 GCA_036475545.1 Alphaproteobacteria bacterium | reverse complement strand
GGCTACGCCGAGGAGACCTTCCGCAAGCGCCTCGACGGCGCCTCCGACATCCACTTCCTGGCCAAGCCCTTCAGCCTCGAGCAATTGGCCGGCGTGGTCAAAGAGGTGATGCGCCTGCCGGCGGCGTGAGCGGCCGGGCCCGGCAATGCCAGGGCTCCCTCCTGCCATCGATCACGGCTCACATGGCGCTCAACGCGATCATGACAACACACATGCTTATCTCGTTCTGGCGCTGGCCGTGGAGCTGACACCCCCTGCTCTTCGTTGCGGAGCCACGTGCCTGGGCGTGAGCCCCGGGGGTGCGGCCGGGCGTTCGAGGGCGTTCGAGCGTTCGCGAAATTGGTGCTTGCAAATAAGAACAAAACGTGTACAAATAGGGTCATTGCATACCGCGACAGCCAGCGATAAGAAGGGGGACGTGCCATGTCGGCGACGACACTGCGTCTGGTGGACAAGGGCAGCGTGGACAAGGACAAGGCGTTAGAGGCCGCAATCGGGCAGATCGAGCGCAGCTTCGGCAAGGGCGCGATCATGAAGCTCGGCCAGAGTGAAATCGCGGTGGCGGCCGAGGTGGTGCCGACCGGCTCGCTGGGGCTCGACATCGCGCTCGGGATCGGCGGCCTGCCGCGCGGCCGCGTCGTCGAGATCTACGGGCCCGAATCTTCAGGAAAAACGACGCTGGCGCTCCACGTGGTGGCGGAGGCCCAGCGCCGGGGCGGCGTCTGCTCCTTCATCGACGCGGAGCACGCGCTCGATCCGGCCTATGCCGGCAAGCTCGGGGTCGACATCGATAACCTGCTCATCTCCCAGCCCGACGCCGGCGAGCAGGCGCTGGAGATCGCCGATACCCTGGTCAGGTCCGGCGCGATCGACGTTCTCGTCATCGACAGCGTCGCGGCGCTGGTGCCGCGGGCGGAACTCGAAGGCGAGATGGGCGATTCCCACATCGGCCTCCAGGCCCGCCTCATGAGCCAGGCGCTGCGCAAGCTCTCCGGGTCCATCGCGCGGTCGCGCTGCATGGTCATCTTCATCAACCAGATCCGCATCAAGATCGGGGTCATGTTCGGCAATCCCGAGACCACCACCGGGGGATACGCGCTGAAGTTCTACGCGTCGGTGCGCCTCGACATCCGCCGCATCGGCGCGATCAAGGACCGCGACCGGGTGGTCGGCAACCAGACCCGGGTCAAGGTGGTCAAGAACAAGCTGGCCCCGCCGTTCAAGGTGGTGGAGTTCGACATCGTGTACGGCGAGGGCATCTCCAAGGTGGGCGAACTCGTGGATATGGGCCTGGAGATCGGCGTCGTCGAGAAATCGGGCGCCTGGTTCTCCCACGGCGGCCAGCGCATCGGCCAGGGCCGCGAGAACGCCAAGCAGTTCTTGAAGGAAAACCCGGACGTGGCGGACAAGATCGAGCAGGCCGTGCTCGCCGATGCCGGCCTCGTGCGCAAGGCCGTGACGGACCCGCCCGCGCCGGCGGGCGAGGATGAAGAAGACGGCGACGCGGCCGTGGGCCCGGACGGCGCCTGATCGCGGCCGCCCCCGTTCCTCCCCGGAAGACGTGCGAGGCGCGCCGGCGTTCCCGGCGCGCTTTTCTTTCGGAGTCCCGGGCGTCCGGCCGCCGCCTCTTGCGACGGCGGGAGGGCCCCGCCCGGCGGGCGATCTGGACAGGCCTTCCGTGCACGCGGTAAAAGGCAGGGCCCGCAGGACTTAGGCCCCGACCCGATCCGGCGAGGGCGGCCCGGCATGGGGGCCGTTTCGGGTGCGGGCGGGACCGCGGGAGCGCGCGTCTTTTTGCGGCCGTCTCCCCACCCATATTTGGGACATGAAGACCTCGAACGACATTCGCGACGCCTTCGTCGACTTCTTCGCCCGGCACGATCACGAAGTCGTGCCGTCGAGCCCGCTGGTGCCCCACAGCGACCCGACGTTGCTGTTCGTCAACGCCGGCATGGTGCAGTTCAAGAACGTCTTCACCGGGCTCGAGACGCGCCCGTATGCGCGGGCGGTGACGGCGCAGAAGTGCGTGCGCGCCGGCGGCAAGCACAACGACCTGGACAACGTCGGCTACACCACGCGCCACCACACCTTCTTCGAGATGCTCGGCAACTTCTCGTTCGGCGACTACTTCAAGGACGTCGCCATCGAGCTGGCCTGGACCCTCATCACCAAGGAGTTCCAGATCCCGGCGGACCGGCTGTGGATCACGGTCTACCACACCGACGACGAGGCCTTCGATCTCTGGCGCCGGATCGCGGGGCTGCCCCAGGACAGGGTCATCCGCGTCGCCACCTCGGACAACTTCTGGTCCATGGGCGATACCGGCCCCTGCGGGCCGTGCACCGAGATCTTCTACGACCACGGGCCGGAGATCCCCGGCGATCCGCCGGGAGGCTCGCGCGAGTGCGGCGACCGGTTCGTGGAGATCTGGAACCTGGTGTTCACCCAGTACGACCAGACGGGCCCGGACGAGCGCGTGCCCCTCGCGCACCCGTCGGTGGACACGGGCATGGGGCTCGAGCGCCTGGCGGCCGTCCTTCAGGGGGTGCACGACAACTACGACACCGACATCTTCCGCTCGCTCATCCTGGCCTCGGCCGAGGTGACGGGCAGCCCCCCCAACGGCGAGCACGCCGTCTCCCACCGGGTCGTCGCGGACCACCTGCGGGCGGTGTGTTTCCTCATCGCCGACGGCGTGCTGCCGTCCAATGAGGGGCGCGGCTACGTGCTCAGGCGGATCATGCGCCGCGGCATGCGCCACGTGCACATGCTGGGGTGCCAGGAGCCGGCCATGTACCGGCTGATCCCAACCCTGGTGGCGCAGATGGGCCAACCGTATCCCGAGCTCATCCGTGCGCAGCCCTTGATCACCGAGACGCTGAAGCTGGAGGAGACGCGCTTCAAACAGACCCTCGACCGGGGGCTCAAGCTGTTGGAGGAGGAGATGGCGAAGCTCGCGCCCAGCGCCGCGCTTCCCGGAGAGGTCGCCTTCAAGCTTTACGATACCTTCGGCTTCCCCATCGATCTCACCGAGGACGTGCTCCGCGCCGAGGGCCGCGGGGTGGATAAGGCGGGCTTCGAGAGCGCCATGGAGCGCCAGCGCGCCGAGGCCCGTGCCTCGTGGGTCGGCTCGGGCGGGGCGGCCACCGAGACGGTCTGGCTGGAGATGCGCGAGCGGGTCGGCGCCACCGAGTTCCTCGGCTACGACACCGAGGTCGCCGAGGGCGAGATCGTGGCCATTCTCAAGGACGATGAGCAAGTGGAGCGGATCGCCGCCGGCGAGTCCGCCGCCGTGGTCACCAACCAGACGCCGTTCTACGGCGAGGCCGGCGGCCAGGTGGGCGATACCGGCGTCATCTTCACGGGCGAAGGCGCCGAGTTCGCCGTCGACGACACCAAGAAACACGTCGGCGACGTGCAGGTGCACCTTGGCCGGCTCAACGCAGGCGTGCTCAAGCTCCACGACATCGTGGAGATGCGGGTCGAGGGCGAGCGCAGGCGCAAGCTGCGCGCGAACCACTCCGCCACCCACCTCATGCACGAGGCGTTGCGCAGGCACTTGGGCAAGCACGTGGCCCAGAAGGGCTCGCTGGTCGCCCCCGACCGGCTGCGGTTCGACTTCAGCCACCCCAAGGCGGTGACCGGGGAAGAGATCCGCGCCATCGAGGCGGCGGTCAACGAGCGCATCCGCCGCAACGGCGAGGTGGTGACCCACTTCATGGTGCCCGACGACGCCATCGCCGCGGGGGCGCTGGCGCTGTTCGGCGAGAAGTACGGCGAGGAGGTGCGGGTCGTCAACATGGGCGGCGACCAGGGCGAGAGGTTCTCGGTCGAGTTCTGCGGCGGCACCCACGTGCGCCGCACCGGCGACATCGGCCTCTTCAAGATCGTCGCCGAGTCCGCGGTGGCGGCCGGCGTGCGCCGCATCGAGGCGCTCTCGGGCGCGGCGGCGGTGGACCACATGGAGGAGCAGGACAGGCGCCTGCGCGAGGCGGCCGCCGTGCTCAAGGTCGCGCCCGGCGACGTGCCGGAGCGGGTCGCGGCGCTGGCGGGCGAGCGCAAGCGCCTCGAGCGCGAGCTGGCCGAGGCCCGCCGCGAGCTGGCCAGCGGCGCCCGCGGGCCGGCGGAGGCGCCGCCGTTCAAGGAGGTGGGCGGCGTCAAGTACGCGGCGCGCAGGCTCGACGGCGTGCCGCCGAAGGAGCTCAAGCCCATGGCCGACGAGATCAAGAAGCAGATCGGCTCCGGCGTGGTGGCCATCGTGACCGCCACGGACGGCAAGGCCTCGCTCGTCGTCGCCGTCACCGACGATCTCACCGCGCGGCTCGACGCGGTCGAGTTCGTGCGCGCGGGCGCGCATGCGCTCGGCGGCAAGGGCGGCGGCGGCCGCCCCGACATGGCCCAGGCCGGCGGCCCCGACGCGGCGGCCGCGGACAAAGCCTTGGCCGCGATCGAGGAGGCGCTGGCGGCGAAGGCAAAGGCCGCCTGACGGCGGCGGGCCACGCCGATCGCCGACCCCTCTGCCCCTCCGGACAGGGAAATCGTTTCTGAATTAATGGAATAAGAGCCGGCCTTGAGAGGCACGGCGAGGGGAGGGCAGGCCGCCGTCAGGCCTTACGCCATCGCTTGTCTCAGGTTCTCGTCCAGCTTGTCGAGGAACTCAGTCGTGGTGAGCCAGGCCTGGTCGGGGCCGATCAGGAGCGCCAGGTCCTTGGTCATGGAGCCGGACTCGACCGTCTCGGTGCAGACCCGCTCCAGGGTTTCCGCGAAGCGGGCGACCTCCGGCGTCCCGTCGAGCTTGGCGCGGTGCCAGAGCGCCCGGGTCCAGGCGAAGATCGAGGCGATCGGGTTGGTCGAGGTCTCGCGGCCCTTCTGGTACTCGCGGTAGTGCCGCGTCACCGTGCCGTGGGCGGCCTCGGCCTCGACGGTCTTGCCGTCCGGCGTCATCAGCACCGAGGTCATCAGGCCCAATGAGCCGAACCCCTGGGCCACGGTGTCGGACTGCACGTCGCCGTCGTAGTTCTTGCAGGCCCACACGAACCCGCCGCTCCACTTGAGCGCCGCCGCCACCATGTCGTCGATCAGGCGGTGCTCGTAGGTGAGGCCGGCCGCGGCGAAGGCTTCGGCATAGTCGGCGTCGAACACCTCCTGGAACAGGTTCTTGAAGCGGCCGTCGTAGGTCTTGAGGATGGTGTTCTTGGTGGACAGGTAGACCGGCCAGTTGCGCTCCAGCGCGTAGTTGAAGCAGGACCGCGCGAAGCCGCGGATGGACTCGTCGAGATTGTACATGCCGAGCGCGACGCCCGGGCCGGGAAACTCGAAGACCTCGTATTCGACCGCCTCGCCGCCGTCGGCGGGCGCGAACGTCATGGTGAGGCGGCCCGGCCCCGGCACCAAGAAGTCGGTGGCGCGGTACTGGTCGCCGAACGCGTGACGGCCGATCACGATGGGCCGGGTCCAGCCGGGGACCAGCCGGGGAACGTTCTGGCAGATGATCGGCTCGCGGAAGACGGTGCCGCCGATGATGTTGCGGATCGTCCCGTTCGGCGACGGCCACATCTGCTTCAGGTCGAACTCCTTGACCCGCGCCTCGTCGGGCGTGATCGTCGCGCATTTGACGCCGACGCCGAATTCCTTGATGGCCTGCGCCGCCTCGACGGTGACCCGGTCGTCGGTGGCGTCGCGGTTCTGGATGCTGAGGTCGTAGTACTTCAGGTCGACCTCCAGGTAGGGCAGGACCAGCTTGTCCTTGATGAAATGCCAGATGATCCGCGTCATCTCGTCGCCGTCGAGCTCGACGACCGGGCCGGCGACCCTGATCTTGTTCATTTCCAGTTGGCTCCCGTGGCTCGCGGTCGCAGCGCGCCGCGCCGCGTGGTTCGGCGCGAACCATATCTGGCGCGCCTACCCGCGCGCAAGCCGTCGGCGCGCGCGATGGCGGTGGGGGCGCGAAGGGGGAAGCGGCGGGCGAGGCGTAAGCGCGGTCAGATGTGGCTGGGTTCCGGCTCGATCGCCAGCTCGGGCGCGCGGGCAAGGGCGGGGAGCACGTCCTCGACCCGGGTCACCACGGTGAAGAAGTTGAGCGCGTCGGGGCCGGCGAACCCTTCGTCGACGAGCTTGTCGATGAGGCCCCTGAGCGGCGCCCAGTAGCCCTCGACGTCGACGAGGACGATGGGCTTGTCGTGGATGTTGAGCTGTTTCCAGGTGATGATCTCCAACGTCTCGTCCAGCGTGCCCAAGCCGCCCGGAAGGACCGCGAAGGCGTCGGCGAGCTCGAACATCTTCTGCTTGCGCGCGTGCATGCTGTCGACCACGACGAGCTCGGTCACATCGGGGTGGGCCACCTCGAGATCCTCGATGAAATCGGGGATCACCCCGATCACCTCGCCGCCGCCGGCCAGCGCGGCGTCGGCCATCAGCCCCATGAGGCCCACGTGCCCGCCGCCGAAGATCAATCGTATTCGACGCTGGGCCAGAATCGCGCCCAGCCGGGAGGCGGCCTCGAAGTGGTGCGGGGCGACTCGGCTGGAGGAACCGCAGTAGACGCAAAGCGATCGGACCGTGGTCATCGATGCCCCCGGTGAGAAACTCCGCCGGCCAAGGGCGGCAACCCTCGGCGGGGCCGACCATACGACAAGAGGGCGGCCATTGGCGAGCCCGCGACGGGCGCCGGGCGCTCGCCGGAGAGTGCCGGCCCGGCCGCATTGCATCGCCGCTGGGCCCGTATTAGGGTAGGCTTCAGGTTTCCTGCAGCGTCTCGCGGGTGCGCGTGAAACGGGTCGTCCTCATCGGTATAATCGGGCTCGTGGTCGTCTTCTTGGCGATCGCGTTCAGCTACCGCTCGACCCAAGTGGGGCCGGGGGGCGAGGGCGCCCAGGCGCCCTCGGAGGCGAGCACCGAGGCTGGCGCCCGGCCCGGAGAACCCGCGTCGCCGGGGGAAGCGCCGAGCGAGATGGCGGCCCTCCCGGAGACGGCGCCTCCTGGTCTCGAGGCGGGGCCCCCTGGCCCGGCCGCGGTGCCGGCGCCCTCTTTCGACGTCGTGCGCATCGGACCCAAGGGCGAGGCGGTCATCGCGGGCCGCGCCGCGCCGGGTGCCGAGGTCACGATCTACAATCGCGGCGAAGAGATCGGCCGGGTTACGGCGGACGCCCGGGGCGAATGGGTGTGGATGCCGGAAGAGCCGTTTTCCCCCGGCAGCGTGGAGTTGAGCCTGACCGTGCAGCTGCCCGGCGGCGGGGCGCTGGAATCCGAATCCACCGTGGTCCTGTTGCTGCCGGAGGTGGGCAAGGACATCGCCGGGCGGGAGGTCACGGGGCCCTCCGATATCCTCGCGCTCAAGATACCGAAAGACCGCTCGCAGCCGACCGTCGTTCTCCAGGCGCCCACGGCCTCGGGCGAACCCGCGCCCGCGGGGGCCGCCGCTCTGAGCCTCGACGTCGTGGACTACGACGACGCCGGCAGGCTCGTGCTCGGCGGCCGGACGGTGCCGGGCGCGCGGCTGCAGGTCTATCTCGACAACGAGCTGTTGGGCGCCGCCGTCGGCGACGAGGCCGGGCGCTGGCGCCTGATGCCCGACCGGACGGTGACGCCGGGG
>JAZGAE010000161.1:0-3846 GCA_036475545.1 Alphaproteobacteria bacterium | reverse complement strand
CTGTTCAACGAGGCCGGACCCATGGCCGTCAACATCACCACGGACGAGAGGATCACCGAGACCGGGACGGCCGACCATTACGTAACTTCGACGGGAGTCGACGTCGACGGCTACCACTTCTGCACGTTCGAGGCGGGGTTGACGATTTACTACCCGCCGGAAATCGACCTGCTCGTCACCTCGCAGACCGGCTGACGCCACGCCTGGCAAGGCCCGGCACCTCGTTTCCCGCAAGCCCGGACAATCCCACAACGGCGACCTCTTTGGCCCGCCGGTCGCGGCCCTTTGGGCGTGGGCGGGCCTCTCCGATGACCGTCAAGGCCTTTGAGGCAGCCTTCCCGATGCCGTCGGCGACGAGGGACCTCCGGGGATTGCGCCGGTGGGGTCGCCGCGTGCTCCCGCCCGCGGCCGACGGTCCCGTCACCGCGCCGGCGCGTGATCGAGCATGATGAGGCAGGAGAAATCTTCAGGCCCCTTGACCGCAATGGCGCACAAGTACGCCTTGGCGACGGTGACCCGCCCCGGCGCCACATAGGCGAGCTTCGCGGGGACCGGTGTGGTGTAGCCCTCGCCGAACCGCGCCCAAAGCTCATCGAACCGGAAGTGACCGCGGATCTGGAAGAAGCGATCGATGGGCTGGCCCAGAAGATCCTCGTGGCGCGCCTGCAGCCAGCGGATGAACGCCTCGTTGAGCCGCTGGATGACGCGGTCTTGGGAGATCATGAGGCATGGCGCCGGACAGGCCCCGACGATGGCGGCCACGTCGGTCGAGCCGGCGGCGAGCGAGAGGTTGGAGATCTCGCGGTCTGCGGCCCGAAGTTGGGTCATCGCCTCGTTCAGGCAAAAGAGCCTGAGCGCCGCGGTGAACCCGATGTCCAGCGACAGGGTTTCCGCGAGCCCCCCCACCAGCTCGTTAAGGCGCAAGCCCTGCCGTACGGCCACTTTCTCGAGGACCCGCCAGAACCCGGCCTCGAGCTTGATGGAATAGCGCCGGCCGGCGCTCTGCAGAATGCGGTGGCGAATCACCGCCGATTTCAGCAACTTGCTCTGAATTTTACTAGAACCCGACACGACGCACACTGCGGTGTATAGAACTTGTGTCGCATTTTGTTGCGGAAGGGCCCTGAGGGCAATAGGTTAATTAAAGATTAACAAACGGTTAAGAATTGAGGGCCGGGACTATCGGCGGGTACCGGGCGGCGGGTACCGGGGGAGCGTTGAAAGAGGCGTATCGATTTCCGTGGTAAGACGCGGGGGTCACGTCCCCGCTTCCTCCGTCCAAAAGGTGAAGCTTGCCGCCGGCTCGCCCGGCGGTTTTTCTGTCGGACCCGGGCCGCCGGCTGCGGGCGGCCAGGCGCCACGGGGGGCAAAGCTTTAATGAATTGCTAACGGGTAGATGCCTAACTTGATCCGTCAACGAGATCTTTATCGATACTGAGATGCGGGAAAAAGGCCGAAAAGAGGCGCGATCCACCCCCCGGGGTCCGGGCCGCGCCCGGGAGCGCCAGCGGGCCCCGGAGTGGCCGCCCGCCGGCGGGAATGCGTTCGGCTGGCAGACAGGGGACGACCGCATCACCCTGTCCTTGAGCCGCCTCAAGCCGGACGCCAACGGCGACGTGGTCCTCCTCGCCGATTCCGGGCTCAGCGCCGTCGGCGTTACGACGCGCGAAGCGATCGTTACGTCGGGCATCGTGGACAAGCACGTGACCGCAGGCGGCGTGGACGTCGCCGGCTACCGGTTCGTACGCTTCGAATCGGGGGTCACTCTGTATTACACGGACGATATCGACGTTTTGATCACGGCCGAGGCAGGCTCAGCCGAAGATGCCGCACGGGTCCCGATCCCGGCCCGGCGTCACCCCAACCCATAACCGGAACGGTCGCTAAATACGCTAGGCCTTGGTGCCGGGCCCCTGCGCCGCCCGCGCCATGTTCTGGAACATCCGCATGAGTTCCGGCAGCGCCGCGGCCGGCATGACAAGGCGATGGGCGACCCGACGCAGCTCCGTCCCCGTGTCCTTCTGGTAGCCCACCGCCTCGTAAAGGTCCAGTTTCACGACCCCCGCCCGGGTCATGATCGCGGAGACTCCGTCAGCATAGATGTCGCTGACGGGCCCCGCACCCGAGACCATCCGAACTCTCGGCGTACGCCCCGGCCGCTCGGTCTCTTCGCTTGCAGTCATCTTGGCTTGCTTTTTCTTCGCCATCGTCACGTTCACTTCTACGAATTCGACAATCGAAGCTGTGAGATTTAACTATTACATAACCACGATTTCCTCACAACGGCGCATGCTGTCCACGATAGATTAATAATTCATAAATCCCGGTCGTAGGCGGTCCTTTCGTGCCGGCGCCGGCGGTGTCGAGGGCCGGCTGGTCGGCGCGCGTGCGACGGCATATGGCGCTGGCTTCGGGGCGGCTTGCCCGCCAGGATCCGGACTCGGCCTCTCGTTCCGTAACGCCGGCCCCAACGGCGCTGGGTCCGTCGTTCATTTCCGGCGTTGGCGCCGCGCCTCTAGGCGGCGTTGAGGCTGCCCGCGCTGCAGCCTCCTCGAGCGGCGCCGTTCCCCTTCCGGGGTCGGTCGATCAACACTTTTCTCCGGTCCAGCAACGAGCACAGCGAAGACGGGAACGCTTCACCCGGCGCTTTCCTGCCGTATTCGCATGCCCTATCGGCAAGGTCTGCCAAGAAGAATAAAATTCGATAAAATATTTATTAAAATTAATGCTAAGTTTTATTATAACTTTACTTGAATTTTGGCATCTTTTTACACGAAAACTGTTGCTTTACCTTAATTATGTGTTAATAATGGCCCCCATGACCGAGGCCACTGTTTCCGCTTCGGTCTTCTCGCGCCGGAAGGGCGCTTAGCGAACACGGCGAAGAGAGTTGGGAACTGAACGAATTGCGACGGGAGAGTGAGATGACAGACCGAATCGACAGCCTCGAAACCATTCTGCCCGATAGCGCGGGTGAAGGTGCCGAGCCGGCCGGGACGGCGGCTCCCGCCGAAGGGACCACGATTGCGGCGCCGCCCGAGGGTGCGCGCCAGGTCGTCACGGTCGTCCCCGGCCAGCAGCTGACTTTCGACTTCCCCTATGCCCAAGCGGAGCTCCTCCATGTCGACGGGCATCTCGTGATCCTTGTCGAGGGCGGCGGCGAGATCGTCCTAGAGGGATTCGCCGCGGCCGCGGCCCAAGATGAAATCCCGCCCCTCAACTTCGCCGGCGACATCGTCGCGGGGCTGGACGCGGCGATGCAGGTGGCGATGTCCGATCAACTTCCCGATGAACTCTCCGACGGCGCGGCCGACCCGGACGGCGTGGACCCGATGGATGTGCTGGCGGACGCGGTTGCGGATATCGTGCCCGCGGCGGGCTCCGAGAGCGCCGGCCCCGGCAACACGGGCGCGGCCTTCGATCCCTTCGCGCCGGGCGCCCTTCCCCCTGGCATCGACGACCTTGGCCCGCTGGGCCCGACGTCGCTCGCCTTCGGCTTCCCCGAGCCCCTCACAGAGGTTTTTCCTGCTGAGGGTGCGGAGACGGACGTGACGCCGGGCGGCGACGAGGAAGAAGAGGGTGAGCCGACCCCGACCAATATCATCCCGACCGACGGCGGCGAAGGCGGACCTGACGACGACACCATGTCCGGCGGCGATGGCAACGACACCACGGGCGGCGGTGACACGACCCCCGGCGGCAACGACACCACGCCCGGCGGCAACGACACCACCCCCGGCGGCAACGACACCACCCCCGGTGGCGACGACACCACGCCCGGCGGCGACGACACCACCCCCGGCGGCCACGACACCACCCCCGGCGCCGACGACACCACCCCCCGCG
>JAZGAE010000160.1:0-12670 GCA_036475545.1 Alphaproteobacteria bacterium | reverse complement strand
ACCGACATGATCGCTTTCGCCGACCAGCTCTCGGACGAGGAGCTCTGGGCCGTGCTCGCCTACATCAAGAGCGCCTGGCCGCCCGCGATCCGCCGCCGCCAGGCCGACATCGACCGCCGCGCCCGGTGAGGGCGCGGGCCGGCCGGGGAAGAGCGGCGCAGTCAGTGATCGTTTGGATGGCTCTCGGCTCACCCTGCGGCCGCCCCGCGCGGCGCCGGACGCCGACCGCCGCCGTCAGCGGTTCATGCGGTTCTCGACCAGGTTGTCGACGACGGTGGGGTCGGCGAGCGTCGAGGTATCTCCCAGATTGGAGAAGTCGTTCTCGGCGATCTTGCGCAGGATTCTCCGCATGATCTTGCCGGACCGGGTCTTGGGCAGCCCCGGCGCCCACTGGATGAGGTCGGGGGTGGCGATCGGGCCGATCTCCGAGCGCACCCACTTCACCAGCTCGCTGCGCAACTCGTCCGACGGCCGCTCGCCCGCCATCAGCGTCACGTAGGCGTAGATCCCCTGGCCCTTGATGTCGTGGGGGTAGCCCACGACCGCGGCCTCCGCCACCTTCTCGTGGGCCACCAGCGCGCTCTCGATCTCGGCGGTGCCCATGCGATGGCCGGAGACGTTGATGACGTCGTCCACCCGCCCGGTGATCCAATAGTACCCGTCCTCGTCCCGGCGGCAGCCGTCGCCCGTGAAATAGAGCCCGGGATAGGTCGCGAAGTAGGTCTGCACGAAGCGGTCGTGGTCCTGGTACATGGTTCGCATCAGGCCGGGCCAGGAGTCCGAGATGCACAGATTCCCCCGGCAGGCCCCTTCGAGCTCGCGGCCCTTGTTGTCCACCACGACGGGCTTCACCCCGAAGAACGGGCGCGTGGCGGAGCCGGGCTTCAAGGGCGTCGCCCCCGGGAGCGGCGTGATCAGGATGCCGCCCGTCTCGGTCTGCCACCAGGTGTCGATGACGGGGCAGCGCCCCTCGCCGACCACGTTGTAGTACCACTCCCAGGCCTCCGGGTTGATCGGCTCGCCGACGGTGGCCAGGATCCGGATCGACTTGCGCGAGGTCTTCTTGACCGGCTCCTCGCCCTCGCGCATGAGCGCCCGGATCGCCGTCGGCGCGGTGTAGAAGATGTTCACCTGGTGCTTGTCGACGACCTGCCAGAAGCGCGAGGCGTCCGGGTAGGTCGGAACCCCTTCGAACATCAGCGTGGTCGCGCCGTTCGCCAGCGGCCCGTAGACGATGTAGCTGTGGCCCGTGACCCAGCCCGCGTCCGCCGTGCACCAGTAGACGTCGCCGTCGTGGTAGTCGAACACGTACTGGTGGCTGAGCGCGGCAAAGACGAGATAGCCGCCGGTGGTGTGCAGCACGCCCTTGGGCTGGCCCGTCGATCCCGAGGTATAGAGGATGAACAGCGGGTCCTCCGCCCCCATCTCCTCGGGCGGACAGTCGGCGGACGCCGCCTTGCAGATGTCGTCGTACCAGACGTCCCGCCGCTCCGTCATGGCGACCTCGGCGCCGGTGCGCCGCACCACCACGACCTTGTCCACGGAGGGGCAGCTCGCCACCGCCTTGTCGGCGTTCGCCTTCAGAGGGACCGGGCGGCCGCCGCGAACCCCCTCGTCCGCGGTGATCACGATGTTGGAGCCGCAATCCCTGATGCGGCCGGCGAGCGAGTCGGGCGAGAACCCGCCGAACACGACCGAATGGATCGCGCCCATGCGCGCGCAGGCCAGCATCGCCACGGCGATCTCGGGGATCATGGGGAGATAGATGGTGATCCGGTCGCCCCTCTTGGCGCCGATGGACTTGAGCCCGTTCGCCAGGCGGCAGACCTGCTCGTGGAGCTGGCGGTAGGTGATGTGCTTGGAGACCGCCGGGTCGTCGCCCTCCCAGATGATGGCGGTCTGATCGCCGCGCGTCTCCAGGTGCCGGTCGAGGCAGTTGGCGGAGGCGTTCAGCGTTCCGTCCTCGAACCAGCGGATGTGGACCTCGCCCGTGAAGGAGCCGTCCTTGACCTTGGAATAGGGCTTGATCCAGTCGATCCGCTTGCCGTGCTCGCCCCAGAATCCGTCCGGGTCCGTGAGGGATCGCTCGTACTCCTTGAAATAGGTCTCCTCGTCGATCCAGGCGGACTTGGCCAAGTCGCTGGGCACCGGATACACGTGGATCTCGGTCATGGTGTGCTGCCTCCCCTTAGGCTTCGGGTCATGGCCGGCCCAATGTCACCGCTGCGCTCGGTCCCGCTTCGCAGGCGCCGGGCCGAAGCGGCGCCTGCCGGCGCCGCCCCCCGAATCGACCGGGATTATCGGCAGAAATCCGGGCCGGCACAAGGTGGCCCGCCGCTGGACGGAGACGGGCCGCGGCGACTTCGGCGGCTATCCCGCCAGCAGCTTGCCGCGGAATTCGAGCGGGGAGTCGACGTCCTTCACGGGCGCGCTGCTGGAGCCGGTGCCGGTGACGGTGACGGTGCCGTAATCGAAGATGCGCCCGAGGATGCTCTGGTCGACCTTGACGCTCTCCACCTTCGAGCGGTCGATCTCGTAAGTCCTGCGTCGGATGAAGCCGAACTTGGCGATCACCCGGCGGCTGGTGATGGCCATCTCGGTGGAGATCCACGTGATCCAAGCCTTGACGAAGAGAAGGAACCCGACGGCCAACGTGCCGCGCCCGAGCCAGCTGAGCAGGTCCTGGTCCGGCCCTTGGGACCCCGCCAGGATCGCGATCGCGATCCCGAGCAGGATCAATAAAACGGCCGGAAGGTAGATCACCCAGTGGACGCGCGTCTGGTAGACGATGTCCTCGCCCGGCTGGAGTGTCTTCTCCACGTAGCCCATTGGTGCGCGTCCCCTGGTTCCGTGCCGCCGTCGGCCGGGCAGACGCTAGTACGAATCCGAGTGCCCGATCAATGCCGCGTTGCGCCCGCGCCGCGCGTGGCGGCCTCGGAGGCCGTCGCGGCGCCGGCGCTCTACCTGGTGGCGCTCATCCCGGGCTTCCTCACCGCCGCGGTCTTCCTTGGCGAGGCGGGCGCGCGGCCGGTTCGGCCGCGGCGATTCCCTCAGCCTTTGACGCCGCCCAGTCGGCAGAGGAGCGCCCAGGCGGCCGCGTCCACCGGGCTCACCGAGAGCCGCGACTGGCGCACCAGCGCGAGGCCGTGGAGGCGGGGCTCGGCCTTGATCTCGGCGAGCGTCACCGGCCGTTTCAACGCCATGAGCGCGTGCACGTCCACCATGCCGAAGCGGCCCGTCGGGTCGGTGTGGTCCGGGTAGTATTCCTTGACCACCTCGACGATGCCGACGATCCGCTTGTCGGCGCCCGAGTGGTAGAAGAAGGCCCTGTCGCCGACCCTCATCGCCTTCATGTTGTTGGACGCCTGGTGGTTGCGCACCCCGTCCCACTCGGCGGTGCCCGCGCTCGCCTGGTCGTCCCAGGACCAGGCGCCGGGGTCCGACTTCATCAGCCAGTACGCCATGGGCTCGTCCGCGGTCCTGCGCCGGGGCTCTACTCGGCTGGCGCCGGGAAGATCTGTTTGAAGGGATTGATGAAGACCTTCTCGAACACGCCCGCCTTGTTGTAGGGATCGCCCGCGGCGAAGGCCTTGGCCTCGGCCTGGCTGTCGAAATCCAGGATCAGCAGGCTGCCCGTAGGCGCCGAGCGGTCGTCGGTCAGCAACGGGCCGGCGATGGTGATCTTGTCCTCGAGCCCTTCCAGGTAGGCGAGATGGTCGGGCCGGTTCTGGGCGCGGGTACGTGCGCTGTCGGGCTTGTCGATACAGATGAAGGCGAACAGCATCGGCTCAACTCCCTCCGTTGTTACGATGGACCCCGGTCGATGCCGACTGTCCCGGGCCCGACGCCGGGGCCGCGGCTCACTCCAACAGCTCGAGCATGCCGAGCTCGGGCACCTCGACCTTGAGGGGCCGGGCGAGCAGGTCCTCGATGGTGGCGTCGATGTCGGCGCCGTGGTTGAGGATCCGGTCGACGGCCTCCGAGATGGGCATCTCGACGCCATGGCGCCGCGCCAGCTCCATCACCGCCGCCGAGGTGGTGACCCCTTCGGTCACCTCCCGGCGCCCGGCGAGCACGTCGGCCAGAGACCTGCCCCTGCCCAACGCGAGGCCGAGCGAGGCGTTGCGCGACTGGTCGCTGCTGCAGGTGAGCGCCAGGTCGCCGAGGCCTGAAAGCCCCATCATGGTGCCGGCCTTCGATCCCATGGCGAGGCCGAGGCGCACCATCTCGACCATGCCGCGGGTCATCAGCGCCGCGCGCGCGTTCTCGCCGAGCTCGCGGCCGTAGGCGATGCAGATTGCGATCGCCAGCACGTTCTTGACCGCGCCGCCGATCTGGGCGCCGACGAGGTCCTGCGAGAGATAGATCCGGAACCGCGGGTTGCCCAGCGCCTCTACCACGCGGGACCCGAGATCCGTATCGGCGCAGGCCAGCGTTACCGCGGTCGGCAGGCCCCGCGCCACTTCCACCGCCAGGGTCGGCCCGGAGAGCACCGCCATCGGCGCCCCCGGAAGGACCTCCGCCACGACCTCGCTCATCAGCGCGCCGGTGCCGAGCTCGATGCCCTTGGCGCAGATCACCGCAGGCGTCCCCACCTTCAGGCTCGGCGCAAGCTCGGCCGCGACCTGGCGGAGGAACTGCGCCGGCGTGACCAGGAGCACCGCGTCCGCGTCCGCCACCGCCTCGAGCTCGGTGGTCGCGCGCACCTCGGAAGGGAGCGTGACAGCGGGCAGGAAGACCGGGTTCTCGTGGGACTCGTTGATGGCGGCGGCGACCTCGGGCTCGCGCACCCAGATCAGGACCTGCCTGCCGGCGCGCCGCGCCACCAGCGACAGCGTGGTGCCCCAGGCGCCCCCGCCGACGATTCCGATGCGCCGTATCTCCTGGCCCATGGGACTCTTATGCCCGCCCCGGCACCCCGCGGCAAGCATCGCCGCCCCGGCGCGACCCCTGCCCGCGCCGGTTCCCCGTCACGCCTTGACCCCCGCGCCGATCGCCTTGGGGGCGTCCGGGTCCAAAGGCCAGCGCGGCCGCGGGGCGAAGTCCAGTCCGTCGGTGAGACCGAGGCCGAGCCGCTCGATCCCCGCCCAGGCGATCATCGCCGCGTTGTCGGTGCACAACCGCTCCGGCGGCGCTACCACGCGCAAGCCCTCGGCCCGGCAGAGAGCCTCGAGGCGGTCCCTCAGGTACCGGTTGGCGGCGACGCCTCCCGCCACCACCAGCGTGTCGCCGCCGGGATGCCGGCGGCGGAACTCGGCGGCGGCGTTGGTGCAGCGGTCGGTGAGCACGTCGCCCACCGCGGCCTGGAAGCCGGCGCAGAGGTCGCCGACGTCGCGCGCCTCGAGCGGCCCCGGGGGGAGCGAGTCGACGATGCGCTTGACCGCCGTCTTGAGCCCCGAGAACGAGAAGTGGCAGCCGGGAGTGCCCGCCAGCGGGCGCGGCAGCGGGAACCGCGCCGGATCCCCGCCGGAGGCCCTCAGTTCCACCTCGGGTCCGCCGGGGTACCCCAGGCCCAGCATCTTGGCGACCTTGTCGAAGGCCTCGCCGACGGCGTCGTCGAGGGTGGTGCCGAGCCGGCGGTAGCGCCCCACCCCCTCGACGATCAGGAGCTGGCAGTGGCCGCCCGTCACCAGCAGGACGAGATACGGAAACGACACCTCGTCGCCGAGCCGGGCCGAGAGCGCGTGGCCCTCGAGATGGTTGACGGCCACGAACGGGATGCCGTGCACGGCGGCGATCGCCTTGGCCGTCGTGACGCCGACGAGCAGGCCGCCCATCAGCCCAGGCCCGGCGCTGGCGGCGACGCCTGCGAGCTCGGGGAACGTCGCCCCCGCCTCCGCCATGGCGCCGGCGATGAGCCCGTCGAGATGATCGAGGTGGGAGCGCGCCGCGATCTCCGGCACGATGCCGCCAAAGGGGCGGTGCTCGGGAGCTTGGGAGAGCAGCCGCTCGGCGCGTATCTCGCGCCGGTCGCTCACCACCGCGGCCGCCGTCTCGTCGCAGCTCGTCTCGATCCCGAGAACGATCATGGCAGCTCACGCCTCCTTCGCCCAGGCCCGGCGCGCGGCGCCGCAGGCCGGCAACGGCCGGGCCCGTCGCCGCAAGCCGGACTCTACCCGCAAAGGCCCGCACGAACCACTTTCCACCGGCTGTCCCAGGGATTACACCATGGGCCATGGCTCGCGTTCCGGTACTGCGGATCGGCACCCGCGGCAGCCCATTGGCGCTGGCCCAGGCGCGCCAGCTACGCGACCGCCTGGCCGAGGCCCACCCCGAGCTCGCCCCGGAGGAGGCGGTGGAGCTCGCGGTCATCCGCACCACCGGCGACAAGCTCACCGGCCGGCCGCTCCGCGAGTTCGGCGGCAAGGGCCTGTTCACCAAGGAGATCGAGGAGGCCTTGCTCGCCGGCCGGGTCGACCTGGCGGTCCACTCCATGAAGGACGTGCCGACCTGGCTTCCGGAGGGGCTCGAGATCGCCTGCCTGCCGCCACGCGAGGACCCGCGCGACGCCTTCGTCTGCCATCGGGCTGCGACCATCGCCGGGCTTCCCCAAGGGGCGGTGGTGGGCACGGCCTCGCTCCGGCGCAGGGCCCAGTTGCTCGCGCTCAGGCCCGACCTCGAAGCCGTCGACCTGCGCGGCAACGTCCACACCCGCCTCAGGAAGGTGAAGGACGGCCAGGTCGACGCCACGCTCTTGGCCCTGGCCGGGCTCAAGCGCCTCGGGATCGCCGCCGAGGCGACGGCGGTGCTGTCCGTGGACGAGATTCTGCCCGCCGTGGGCCAGGGCGCCATCGGCGTCGAGTGCCGCGGCGACGATACCCGCGTCCGCGACCTCCTCGCCCCCTTGAACGACCCTGCGACGGCCGCTTGCGTCGCGGCGGAGCGCGCCATGCTCGCGGCCCTGGACGGGTCGTGCCGGACGCCGATCGCGGGGCTGGCCGAGCTCGACGGCTCGGGCGGGCTGGCCTTGCGGGGGCTGCTGGCGCGGCCCGACGGAAGCGAGGTCTACCGGGTGCGGCGCGAGGGACGGGCGGGCGACGCGGTGGCGCTCGGCACGGACGCCGGGGCCGAGCTCAAGGCCCGCGCCGGGCCCGGCTTCATCGAGTCGTTGGGATGAGGCGGCCCTTGCGCGCGCTCGTCACCCGCCAGAGCGACGACGCCGAGCCGGTCGCCGAGCTCCTGCGCGGGCGCGGCATCGAGCCGCTGGTCGAACCGTTGCTTTTCATCGAGCGGCGCGGGGCGGGTGCTGCGGGCGGTCTCGATGTGTCCGGCGTGCAGGCGTTCCTGCTCACCAGCGCCAACGGCGCCCGCGCCTTGGCCGCCGCCACCGGCGAGCGGCGCCTTCCGGTCTTGGCCGTCGGCGACGCCACGGCGCGGACGGCGCGAGAGCTGGGCTTCGCGGCGGTGGCGAGCGCGGGCGGCGACGTCGAGGACCTGGCCCGGCTCGTGGCGGCAAAGCTGGACCCCGGGGCCGGGGCGCTGGTGCACGCCGCCGGCAGCGTCGTCGCGGGCGACCTGGCCGGGCGCCTCGAGGCCTCGGGGTTCGTGGTCCGGCGCGCGGTGCTGTACGAGGCGCACACGGTGGACTCGCTTTCGCCCGGCACGGTCGAGGCGCTGCGCCAGGGGGCCATCGACATGGCCCTATTTTTCTCTCCCCGAACCGCCGCCACCTTTGTTACCCTTGCGGCCAAGGCAGACGTTGTGGCGGCGTGCCGAAAGGTCACCGCCTTTTGTTTGAGCCGGGCGGTGGCGGAGGCGTTGGGGCCTCTGTCGTGGCGCGAGGTCAGGTGGGCGGCCCGCCCCGAGCTCGCCGCCCTCGCGGACGAGATCGACTCCGCCTTGCGCGAATGGGGAGAGCGCCCGGACCGCGCCGGAGAGGCGACCTGAGAGGACGATCTCTCCGTTCGACAACCTGAAGGTAAAACGGCATGGCCAAGCGTCAGGGCAGTGGGACATCGTCGGGGGGGCGCGCGAAGCGGCCGCCCGCCAAGAAGAGCGGCTCGGCCAAGGCGGCAAGGCCGGCTGAACCCAAGGCAAAGGGCGGCGCCAAAAGGCCCAAGGCCGCCGCCGCGCCGAGGCCGGCCGCCGCGGTGCGGGCCGCCCCCCCGCCGAGGCCGGCGGCGCCGGTGCAAGTGCAGACCGCCCCGCCACCGAGACGGCACGGGCTCGAATGGCTGTGGGCGGTGGCCGGAGCGCTGATGGTGGGGGCGCTGGGGGCGCTCGCCTGGTCGCTGTGGCCGCCGAGGACGGTGGAGTTCATAGAGGCCCAAGGCAAGTTGCCGGTGCTCGAGGAAAGGGTGGCCGCGCTGGCGGATCGGATCGAGGCCCTGGAGGAGCGCCGGATCGAGGCCCTGGAGACGACCGCGGAGCGGTTCGAGGCGCTCGAGGGCCGGGTCGCGGAGCTTCCCGAGGCGGAAGCCGTCAACCAAGCCGAGGCGACGGCCGCCTTGGTGGCGGAAACGGCGGCCGGCCTGAAGAGCCGCATCGCGGAGCTCGAGACGTCGATGGGGCGGATGGAGGCGCGGCTCGCCGAGGTGCGGGCCTCGACCGAGGCCCCCGTGCCGGTCCCGGAGGCCGAGGCCGCGAAGCTCGTTGCCGAGCGCAACGCCGCCAAGCTGGTCGAGCTGAGAGGGCGTGTCGAGGCCCTGGAGAGCGCGCCCCGCGAGGCCGCCGCCGTCGGGGCGGGGCGGCAGGCGCTGGTGGTGGCGGTCGGCCAGCTGCGCGAGGCGCTGCGCACCTCCGAGCCCTTCGGCCGCGAACTCGAAGTCGTGGAATCGCTCGCCGAGGGGGACGCGCGGGTGGCCGCCGCCGTGGCGGAGATTTCCGCATTCGCCGAGGGGGGCGTCGCGACGGGCGAAGAGCTGCGCGCCCGGTTCCCCTCGGTGGCCAACGCCGTGGTGCAGGTATCCCGCACGCCGGAGGAAGGGGACTGGGTGGACGAGGTCCTCGCGCGCGCGGCCTCGGTGGTCACCGTCCGGCCCACGGGCGGCGACGTGGCCGGCGACGAGCCGAAGGCGGTGGTGGCCCGGGGCGAGGCGCGGCTCGAGGCGGGCGACCTCAAGGGGGCGGTGGCGGAGCTGGACGCGCTCGCGGGACCGCCGCGCGCGGCGGCGCAAACATGGCTCGACGACGCGCGCGCGCGCATGACGGCCGAGCGGGCGCTCAAGGACCTCCACGCTCACGTCGTCGGTCAGATCGCCCAGGGTGACGGGCCGTCGGAATAGCGGCGTCGCTCTCTGAGATGGCGGTGCGATGATTCGGGCCCTTCTTGTTCTCCTGGTTTTGGCCGCGGTGGGCTCCGGCGCCGCGTGGCTGGCCGACCATCCCGGCGAGGTGACCATCTTATTGCCCGGATACCGCGTCGATACCTCGTTCGCGGTGCTGGTCGGGGCCGCCGCGCTTCTCGCCTTCGTCGCCGGGCTCGCCGTGCGCCTTTGGGCGTACATGCTCGGCGCGCTCAGGATATCGCGCCAGGCGCGGGCGGAGCGCCGCCGCCGGCGCGGCTACCGGGCGCTCACCCAGGGCCTGGTGGCGGTGGCGGCCGGTGACGCCGCCGAGGCGAGGCGCCAGGCCCGGCGCGCCGAGACGCTGTTGGGCGAGCCGCCGCTCACCAAGCTGCTGTCGGCCCAGGCGGCCCAGCTCGAGGGCGACGCGGAGGCCGCGCGGACCTACTTCGCCGCCATGTTGGAGCGGCCCGACACCGCCTTCCTGGGATTGAGGGGCCTGCTCACCCAGGCGTTGCGGGACGGCGAGATGGAGACCGCCATGACGTTGGCCGAGCGCGCCTACAAGCTCAGGCCCGCCACGCCGTGGGTCGCGCGAACGCTGGCCGAGCTGCAGGCCCACGCCGGCAGCTGGCAGGAGGCGGCCAGGACGATGCACCGGGCGGCCCGGAGCAAGGCCATCGCGACGGAAGAGGGCCGCCGCAAGGAGGCCGCGGCCCTCTTCGGGCAGAGTCTGGAGGCGGACGGCCACGGCCGCCCGGCCCAGGCGCTTGCCCTCATGCGCAGGGCCCACAAGCTGGCGCCCGCCATGGCCCCGACCACCGCGCGGCTCGCCAGGCTGCTGGCGGCCTCGGGCCAGGAGCGGCGCGCCGAGAAGCTGCTCGAGAAGGCCTGGGCGCAGGCGCCGCACCCGGATCTCGCCAGGGCGTACGGGGACTTGAGGCCGGCCGAGGAGCCGCTGGCTCGGGTGCGCCGCGTCGAGAGGCTCGCCGAGCGCAACCCCGAGCATGGCGAGAGCCACATCGCGCTGGCCGAGGCGGCGCTGGCCGCCGACCTCTGGGGCGAGGCCCGCCGCCATCTGGAGGCGGCGCTGGAGGCGCGCCGGGACGGGGCCCCATCGCGGCGCGCCTACCGCCTGATGGCCGAGGTGGAGGAAAGCGAGCACGGCGATGCCGTGGCCGCGGGCGAGTGGCTGGCCCGCGCCACGGAGGTGGAGCCGGACGACGCCTGGGTGTGCGAGCGCTGCGCCGCCGCGGCGAGCGCGTGGGTGCCGGCCTGCCCCCAGTGCGACTCCTTCGACAGCCTGGTGTGGGGCTCGCCGCTCAAGGCCGGGTTCGGAGCGATCGCCGTTTCCGCGGCGCCCGCGCGCGAGCTCCGGCCGGCCCCGGCTGCGGGGGAGAGGGCGGCGGGCGGCGTTGACGCCGCCTGAGCGCGGGAGTAACGTTCGCCGCGCCGGCGCCCGCTGTTTTCCGGCCCGCTCCGCGCTTCGAGCGGCCGTCTGGTACCGCGCGGCTCGCCGGCGGGCGCGGGTTCAATGGGCCGCTGCGCGGGCCCATCTTAGACTGAAGGCCGTGTCGCGTCCTCTGATGCCGACGTAGCTCAGTGGTAGAGCAACTGATTCGTAATCAGTAGGTCCGCAGTTCGAATCTGCGCGTCGGCACCACGCTTTGCGAGGGCTCGGTATCGGGCCATCCCGCCAGTCATTCTTGGACCCCACGGAGTACCGCTCACAGCAACCGCTGCAAGGATCGTCGCCGCCTGTGTGCTCGGGCTCGCCAAGCCCTGGCGAACGAAGGCCCCGCACTGGCGGGGCCCCCGGGCACGATACGCATTGAAGCTGGTCCTGGTCCTGCTCATTCGGTGCGGAACTGACCGCGGTCGTGGCCAAGTTGATGCAGCGCCACCACGCAGTCGTCGAACGCGCGGTCTGCTTGGTCGATTCCGTACTCGTTACATTGAGGGATGTGGCGTTCGGCGATTTGCTCGGCGGGCAGACAGCCAGCGAGCAGTGCCAGCAAGGGCGCAGCTACAATGGGTAACCATTTCCGATCCATGGCACCCTCCCTAGAATAACCCTATTGTTTAATTGGTCTTTAGCGACTAAAACTCAAGTGCGGCAAAATGTCACACAAGAAAACCCGAAGACAAGGCGAAGAGGTACGTTACCAACTTATGTAACCTGATCTTGCCGATGGTGGACCGCCGTCTGAACGACTCTGCAAGCCGACGCAGATCGTTGTTGAGGGCGCCGGTCTTGCCGCACCCGCATTCGGGACCGACAAAATTGTTCGCTCGCAGTGCCCGGCAGGACTTCTCGGAACGAGCGACGGTGGCGGCCGGATATGGCTCGAATGGTTCTTTAGGCCGAACCCTCGCCCTCAACCACTCGGTCAACGCGGTGGTTTCGCCGCCCCATTACCGAAGTTGACCAGCACGAATGTCGGCGCGGACGCGCGCCCCCCAACAGAAGACGCGCGCGCTCAAGGATACCGGCACTTATCGCCGGTGACCTCGACGAAGCTGAGCGCGCCAGCCGTGATGGTGAAGCGGTACTCGTCGCCGCCCGCCACCACCGAGTGATGCAGCGGCAGCTTGCCGGAGATTTGCGAACTCTCGCCGCCCAACTCCGTGAATCGCAGCGTGACGGGCTTGGCGGGATCGAACCAGGCCTCGGGGTTGCCCTGAGCGTCGATTGCCGAGACGCCTTGGCCGGTGACCGTGATCGTGCCGTCGGCGAAGCCCACCGAGTCGTTGGCGCCTTTGGTCCACGGCGTCTGGACGATGAACCGCTTGGTCACCGGGGCGTCGTCGCAGGAGCGCGCGTTGTTCGCTGCGCCAATCACGAACGCCAGGCGGTCCGCCGCAACCCCGGCCGCGAGCCTCTTCGCCACGAGGTCGAGGAGCTCCTTCTCGACCCCCGAAGGGACGTCCTGCTGGTAGCGTCGCCGCCAACGCTCCGCTTCGAGCTCTGCCGCGCTCAGCGCCGCCCGCAGGTCGGCGTTCTCACCTTGAAGCGCGGCGATTTCCTCCGAGAGGCTCGCGATCTCTCGTTCGAGGCGCGTCACGTCGCGTTCCGCCAGGTCCGCGCCGATCTGGTAGGCGAACGCGCCGGCGGCGATCACTAACGCCAGTCCGAGAGCGCGTTTGAATACGCGCCACCGCCCCCGTCGGCGCCTCCTCCTCTCGTGAAAGCCGAGCGTCATTTCAGGCCCCGTCGTCTTCGCAGCATCGCCTCAAGTAAAGGACGTTCGATCACCCGCGGCAATGCAGCCACGTTGGCCGAAGCCAAGACCGGCGCGGCAAGGTCGGCGGTGGCGATGCGAACGCGGAACCTCATGGCCCGCATCTTGACTCGTGCCGGGGCCGAGAAAAAGTCCCCCCGCAGCAGAGCCTCGGCTCGGCGTGCCCAATGGCTGGCCAAGCCGGCGTCGCCCAGCACGTCGTCG
>JAZGAE010000159.1:0-15415 GCA_036475545.1 Alphaproteobacteria bacterium | reverse complement strand
CTTCAGGCTCGGTCGGCCGCGGCTGGACCACCTCGGTCTCGCGGGGCCGGGCGACTTCAGGCTCGGTCGGCCGCGGCTGGACCACCTCGGTCTCGCGGGGCCGGGCGACCTCGGGCTCGGTGGGCCTGGGCTGGGCGACCTCGGGCTCGGTCGGCCTGGGCTGGGCGACCTCGGGCTCGGTCGGCCGCGGCTGGGCGACTTCGGGCTCGGTCGGCCTGGGCCGGGCGACCTCGGGCTCGGTCGGCCTGGGCCGGGCGACCTCCGGCTCGGTCGGCCTGGGCTGGGCCACCTCGGGCTCCGTCGGCCGCGGCTGGGCGACCTCCGGCTCCGTCGGCCGCGGCTGGGCCACCTCCGGCTCGGTCGGCCGCGGCTGGGCCACCTCGGTCTCGCGGGGCCTCACCGGGGTCGGCGCCTCGGACGGCACCATGGCGATGTCCGTCTCGCCCGGCTTCGGCGGTATCGCTTCATCGGGCGCCTTCACGGTGGGAACGTCGGCGGCGGCTCTGCTCGCCTTAACCTTGCCTATGCCGGAAAATAGGGCGTGGAGACCCGCCTGGCCGGCCAATATGCCGCCGCCCATCGCGACGCCCCAGGCCGCGGCCTCCGCCTCCGCCTTGGCTTTTTCGAGCGGCCTGGTGCCGACGATACCGACCAGGCCCTCGGCGAACTCGACCCCCTCGACCGCCTCGCTGTAATCATAAATGTCATTGGCGAGGAACCCGACGTCCACCGCGTCGAGCATCCAGTTGGCGATTGAAACGCCCCTGGCCGCAGTGGCGACATTAGAGCCCGCCCGCGCCGCCGCGCCGACCGCCCCTCCAACGGCCATGACCGGGAGGGTGGCAAGGGTCACCGCCACGTCGGTGTCGATCGACGAGTAGTCCTCCTGGTCCTTTATCGCTTGCGCCAAGAGGTAGAGGCTGGCGACCTTTGCGCGGGCCGGGTAGTCCGGCACCCACCGGGGCACCCGGGGCTCGTCTCCCTTGGGCGCGCGCATCAGCTTCTTGGCGATCCGTTGGGCGATCGGACCCGAGACGTTGCGGATCATGGCGAGGATCTTCACGACCTCGCAGTCGGTCGGCTTCGCGGCCATTCCCTCCGAATTCTCGGCCCGATCGGCGAGCTCGCGTCTCGCCTGCGTCACGGCGCCCATGGCGTATGCGAGGAAACGGTCCCGATCGCCCTTGAACCACCTGTCCTCCATGCCCGAGCCGAGCGCGTTCGCGAGGCGAGTAGTGGTAGACCCGTCGAGGTCGGTGGCCCCTTTGGGGAGATCCACCTCGAAATTCAGGAGCGCCTCGTTTTCGTACCTGACGAACGAACGGGCGGATCCGATGAGGCTGGCGGTGGAGGCCGCGAGCGCGGTGTGCCTCAGCCTCTCCCCCTCGGTCGGGAGATCGGGCCGGATGGAGAGGCTGCGCCGTTCGCCCTGCGTGTATTGGCCGAGGGCGCTGACCAGCTCGTCGCGCAGCAAGATCGCGGCGGCGTGATCATCCAGGCTTATGTTCAGGCTGCGGCGGATGGGCCCGGTAGGGCTGTCGGACCCCCACCTGATCTCCTTATAGATCGCGAGCGCAGGAATGGCATAGAGAAGGGTCTCGGAGACGATGAGGTGGGAGACTTCCGTCTCGCTCAAACCCTTCTCGCGGCAGTACTTGGCCCTCTCGATCGCCTTCTCCCAAAGGGAGGGGGGTTGCGCCAGAACCCGTGCGACGCCGATCGGCTTGCCCTTGCTGGGCGCGGTCGAGTCGACATCGGTGGTGAAGAGGCGCGTGCCCGCAGCGGCGGGAATGAAGACGGCGGCGGCGCTCGAGAGGCCCGTTTCACCTTCGCCGGCCGAGGCCCCCTCGCCTTCATCGGGCGGCGCGTCGATCAGGATCCGCTTGGACCGCAGCACGGTCGGGCGATTCGGCAGCTTGGCGACGGTGTACTCGACGACCCCGCCGCCGCCTACTACCGAGCCCACCTTGCGCTCGTCGAACGGGGGATCCTCGTGGTACTCGAGCTCGACGTAGAAGACCTCCCCCAGATACAGGTCGTTGACGAGCTCGAAGCCGGCCGGAATCTCTTCCTCCGGCTCGGCCGCGCTGATCATCCGCACGTAGCGGATCTGGCCCGGCTCCACGTCGTAGTGCCATTCGCCGGGAGCGCCGTTGAGGGTCAGCTTCTTGACGCCGGCGACGATCCCCTTCTTGAGCACGACCTGGACGTCCAGGAACTCGGGCTTGTCCTCGTTGGGCCGGTGGTTGCCGGTCCAGATGATCTTGTCGTTCTCGAACTCGACCTCGACGTGGCGCCGCGGCTGGGTCGGCAAATCGTATCCGTCGATGCGCAGCCAAAACCGAGCGTAGGCCTCCGGCCCGTACTCGGCCTGCAAGGCGTCCCGCTCTTCCGCGAGGCCGGGACGTACCCAGATGCGGCCCTCGCCCCGACGCCTCCGCTCCCGATGCATCTCCCCGAGCTCGCGCCGCGTCGGCATGTCGACGTCGGTGACCGACGTGATCCGCGGCACCGGGCGCTCCCACGCCTCCCTGCCCGACGCCGTCTTCTCGGCCTCGTCGTAGTCGCCGGCGCGGCCTTGGCGCATCTGGCGGGGTGAGGAAAGCTCGTAGGACCACGTGCCCGCGAGCGGCGAGGGCTCGCCCTCGGCCGGCACCGTGAGCTTGACCGTGACGTCCTGGAGGAAATCGGGCGCCTCGTCCTCGACGATCGCGACCGTCTCGGACTCCTCGTCGACCGTGACCTCGACGGTGTCGCCGGCACCGATCTCGAGCGGGATGGGCTCGCCGACGGCCTCCTTGAAGGCGTCTTCATCGACGTGGTAGCCGCTGGGCGGGGACTTGCCCTCGAGGTTCAGGACGAGGGCGTCGCCCTCCATGGCCTGGGAAGAAAGCGAGAGCGTGTAGATTCGGCCCGTCTTGGGATGGCGCAGCTTGAGGTTGGCGGTGAGCGGCGCCTTGAAGCGGTCCATTCCGGTCGCGGCCGCGATGTCGGCCCGACCCAGAACCATTCCGAGCTCGCTGTCCAGATAGCCGAGATTCCAACCGCCGTGGAACCAGGCGAGGTCCGAATCATCCCCCTCGCCCTCCCGGGCGAAGGTGAGCCCGCCCAGGGCAAACGACGCGACCAGCCCCAGCGCCAGGACCCGCCGAATGCTTCCTCCCTTGGATCGTCCGTGCTTCATCGTGAACATCCCTCAGGCCAAGCACGGCCCCACTGCCCGTGCTTCCCGGATGCCCTTTCTCGGAATGGTCCACACCATTCCGTGCCGGACTTCACGTGATTTTATTCTGGCACAATCGCGCGGCCAGTTTAAAGGACGTTTGACCGGTGCAGGCCGCGATCCGGCCCGGCGAGCCGCCGGCGGACGGCGATTTGGAGGGACGCCGGGAGGGGAGTACGGACCAAGGGCGGGCGTCTGGACGAGAGGCAAGACGATGGACTCCGGCCGTTGGGAGCCGGCCGGGCCACCGAAGGACCCGTCCCCACCGGAGCCGGTCAGAAGCCGGCGCACCCGAGCGCGCCCGCCAAGCCGCTGCATTCGCCGGATCCCGACGGTTGTGAAGGCTGGGGCGGAGGCGACGCCGCGGGGACCGTCCCCAGAGCCTCGCCCGAACGGGCGCCGTAGGAGCCTGTGACGCTAAGCGGCGGCATCTCCCCCAGGCCCGGTCCGATCGCGGGCGCGATTTCCACTCCCGAATTGGGGTCCATAGGCCAGGTGCCCAGTTCGGTCAGGCGTTTCCGCGCCGATGGGTCGCCGGCCACGGCCGCCATCACATACCAATACGACGCCGTCTTGGAACTCTTCGCCACGCCCTGACCATACTCGGACATGTGGCCTAGCCGCGCCATGGCGCTGGGCAGGCCCTGATCCGCCGCCAACTGGAACCACCTGGCCGCCTGCGCGTGGTTAACCGGCACTCCGCCGAGGCCCCGGTAATACATGTAGCCGACCCCCGCCTGTCCGGCGGCATGACCGGCGTCGGCGGCCCTCTGGTACCACATCAGCGCCTTGGGAAGATCCCGATTGATGCCCATGCCCTGGTGGTACATGCGGCCCAGCATGTATGCCGCCTCGGCATCGCCCTTTTCGGCAAGCTCCTTGTACCAGAAATAGGCGGACGCATAGTGGCCCTCCCCGAGAGCCTTCCTGGCGTCGTCCATGGTTGGTGAGAATGTCTCGGCGCTTGGCGCGGCCACCGTTGGAGAAGATGTCCCGGTGCCGGGCGCGGCGGCTTGCCCTTCCAGCCGGTTCCGCGTCTTCACGGCCGCGAGCGCCCGCTTCTGGTCGCCCAGGTTGTGATACGCGGTCGCCAGGTTGTCGTGGACCTGTATGCTGTCGGGAGAGTGCTTCTTCGCCTCCTCGAGGAACGGTACGGCGCTCTTGTAGTCCGTCATATTCGTGTAGACGCGCCCGAGAGCGAGCGCCAGATTCGGCCGCCGATCCGTCGTGAAGTCATAGGCACGGCGGTACGCCTTCGCGGCTTGCCCCCAGTTCTCGACCTCCTCGTAGGCGAGGCCGAGAAACTCCAGGTTCCAAGGATCGTTGGGATTGTCCTTCGCGGCCTGCTCCATGGCCGCAATCGCCTCGGGGTATTTTTCCAACTGAAAATAGGCCGCGCCGATGGACTTGTAGACCTTGCGTTCGGGGTCGAGCTTGACCGCTATGAGAAAGAAGTCGATCGCCTTCTGCCACTCGCTGGCCCCCAGGTAGGCGGTGCCGAGCAGGTCGGGGACATCGGGGTCGGCGGGGTCGATGCCGCCCGCCCGTTCCGCATACTTGATGGCCTTGGCGTGGTCGCCGTCCTTCACGGCCTTTATGCCCCAATCCTTGTAGGTCTCGACAATCTTGCTGATGCCCCCCTTGGCCTCGGCGTTCCCCGGATCCAGCTTTAGAACCTCCCGAAACCGGCCGAGCGCGGACCTGTCCTGCGGCGTCGTGAGCTGCTTGGCGGCAAGGAACCCCTGGCCCTCGCGCAGCAGCTTGGCAATACGGTCCTGCTTCGTTGGCGCCGGAGCCGCCTTCGGGGTCGGAACGGCAACCGAAGGCGCGGGCGCGGGCGCGATGTCCGGGGCCGGAACGGCGATGGAGGGCTCCGGCAACGGCGCCGGCGCCGGCGCGGGCGCGGCCTTCGGGGCCGGAACGGCGATGGAGGGCTCCGGCAGGGGCGCCGGCGCGGGCGCGATGTCCGGGGCCGGAACGGCGATGGACGGTTCCGGCAACGGCGCCGGCGCGGGCGCGATGTCCGGGGCCGGAACGGCGATGGAGGGCTCCGGCAGCGGCGCGGGCGCGGGCGCGATGTCCGGGGCCGGAACGGCGATGGACGGTTCCGGCAGGGGCGGCAGCTCGGGCGCGATGTCCATGACCGGAACGGGGACGGAGGGTTCCGGCAGCGGCGCGGGCGCGATGTCCGGGGCCGGAACGGCGACCGAAGGCTCGGGCAACGACGCGGGCGCCGGAGCGGGCGCTACGACGTGGTCCCTGCGTGTCGGCGGTCCCTCGTCCTCTTGCGCCGTTGCGGGCAAGGCGGGGAGCAAGAACGCCCCGCCCAGCACCAATACGATCCACAGGGGTAACCTAGACATGGGAAACGCCCCCCAGCACCCTCATCTCATTCCGCCGGTCCAAGCCGTTCCATTTCGGCCCCCGCCATGCGGTGCTCGAGCCTGTTCGCCCGGCATCCGTCCAGGGCGGCGGAGAACCGTTTCCGCGCCGGCTCGGCCTCGCCGGCGAGGAGGTGCCGGTAGCCGACGTAAACGTTCGCGCGGCACAGCTCGTCGCTGCCTTCCACGGCCTCCAGGGCCAGCTCCAGCGGGATGGCGTTGACCAAGACGCCATAGAGAAGGCCCTCCGCCGTTTCCATTTGGTCCTCATGAAAGGACTTCAGTTTGGCCTCGGCCTCGGCCGCGTCGTCGGACCCGGCGAGCCGGGCCGAGAGGAACCGCAAGACCGCGGTCCGCCCCGCCTGGTAATCGGTGGACGCGGACCGGAAAAACTTGCTCGCTTCGCCGTACTCGCCCGCCAGGAACCGGTTCGTCGCCTGCCACCATTTCCAGCGAGGATCGTTGGGCTCCACGGCCGACAACTTGGCGTAGGCTTCGGCGGCCTCGCCGTAGGCGCCCTCCCGATAGGACAGGTTGGCGAGCTCGAGCAACATGTCGGGATTTTCGGGATTGGCCGCCGCGGCCCGCTCAATGACCTCACGCGCCTCGCCGTAGAGCTTGCGGGACGAGAACATGTCGCTGACGGCGAACCAGAGGCTCACGTCCTCGGGCTTCCGGGACAGAACATGCTCATATTTCTCTCGTGCGGCACCGAGCCGCCCGATGTCCTGAAGGGCATCGCCCCAGGCGATCCAGGCGCCCGCGTCGTCGGCATTGGCCTTGGCCACCTGTTCGGCACGGGCGGCCCGGGTGATGCCCCGGCGGAGGGATTTGGCGTAGTCGTTGGCAAAAAGCGCGAAGTCGAGCGGCCAGGTCTGGTCGAAGATTTGAAGTTCCACATGGAGGTAGAGATCGCTCAGGTCCCGCTCGTCCAGCGCCGCCTCGTAAACGAAGTCGCCGCGGCTGTCGGTGCCGGCTTCCACGAGCGCGATCACCTCGTCCCCTCTCTGCACCTGCACCTTGCCCACGAGCGCCTTGCCGCGGGTGGCGAGGTAGTTCCGGAAGCTCCGGGTCGGGGGGTCCATCATCGTCGCGAGGTCCCCTCCGGTATAGGCGCCCAGGTCGAAGCTGAGGCCGACGCGGAGCCTCTCTTCCACGAATTCGGACCGCACGGCCACCACGGCCGTAAGGGCGCCCGGCGGATTGCTGGGGTTGATGAGAGCGAAGGCGCACATGCCCGGCTTGCAAGTCCTCCTGGCGATGAGGTGATAGGCGAGGAACAGGTCCGCGTGAGGCACGTAGTCGCCCGCCTTGCCGTCAGCCAAGGCCTCGACCAGCTTGGCGTGGGGGAAGTATTCCATCTGTTCGTCGAGTTGGGAGTTGCCTGCGGCGAACTCGCCGATGAGCGTGTCTTGCTCCCAGATTCTGGGAATCCAGTTCTCCCCCTTAAACCGTTTGCTGAACTGATGGTAAACAAGCTCGGCGACGGTTCGGCTCGCCCGGCAGCCGCCCTTGGCGATGTTGTAGCGCCAGCGCGTGACCATCGCGCTTGGTTTCGCGCCGAATTGACCGACGTTCCTTTCGATCCCGATGCTGACCAGGATGCCCTCGATGTACCGGTCGACCTCGGCGGCGACGCGGGGGGGAAGAGTGCGAAGCGCCGGGCAGAACTCCGCAAGCCCCTTGGGGTCGTAGTTGAGAGATCCGCCTGTCGTGAGGCCGAGCTTGAAGTCAATGAACGGGCGCGGGTCGCTGACCAGCTTCGCCATGAACAACATCGAGTCTTCCTGGAACGGGAAGCCCGAAACGAGCTTCCAGTCGGACTCGTTGCCGTACGCCAGCAGGTATGTGGCGGCACGCCACCCGGCGTTTCGCAACTGATAGGGATATTGCGGGCTCCCCTCCTTGCCCTCGTGCTCGGCCTTGATGCGGGCTATCTCGCCGATGGTCTTTCGGACCAGGGAACGCATGGCCTCCAGCACGGCGGGGTCGTCCGTGTCGAGCAGGCCGGCGGCTGCCCGATACGTGAACCCATCATCCTTCGGGTCGCCGAGACGGGCGAGCAGCATCTCGTCGCCCCCGGACAGACCGTAACTGTGCAGCATCGTGGCGACCTCGAAGCCGATCCCGGGGTCCTCGCTTGCGAGCAAGGCTGCGACCGCGCCCGAGTCCAGCATTCCCAGGCGGTTCTCGATGCGGGCCGCGATCCTGATAAAGTAGTTCCGGTACGTCGTGTCTTCTTGTGCCACCGCCAGGTCGATCAGCCGCTTGGCGTCGGCCCCATCGCCCGCGATGGCCATGATCCGAAGGACCCAAAAAAGGGGCAGCTCGCTCCTGCCCACCTTCTGCGCGAGCTTTTCCAAATCCGCATCGATGCGGGCACCCGGCGGCCCGCGCAGGTTGTCCAGCCCGGCCATGTATTCTTCCCCGGCTGCACGGTTGAGCTCGATGGTGTCGGGAAGCCGCTCCCACGCAAGCCGCAACGCTTGATCCAGTTGCTCCCTGGTCGCCCCGGGCCGGCGTGGGATGGCCGCCGGAGGGGAGCCCGCGAGCACGCGGCGCATCGAGGCCCCGTCCTTGAGTCGCAACGGCAGCGTCGTCTTGACCGTGCTGCTCGTGTTCCAGTCATACTTTTCGAACGAGAGCGCCAGATATTCGCGGGCCTTGACCTGGACGGCCTTCGTCCCTCCGGCCTCGACCGTCACCTCCTCGGCGAGGGCGGGATCGAAGGACGGCTCGACGACGTACGTCCCGGGGGAGACGACGGCGATCGGGTTTCCGGCGTCGTGTTCCGAGATCGGCTGCCCATCGAGGGTTAGCAGCTCGAATTTGGCGAAAAAGGGCTGCCCGACGGCGTCGACGGTCTCGAGCGTCAGCACCGACATGGCCGCCGTCTGCTCGCGGAGCCTCGCTGCCTCCTCGAACAGGGGGGCGTACACCGTCTGCAGGCCGGCGAAGTCGGCCGCGGTGGCCTCCTTGGCCGCGTCCATTGCGCCGGTCGCCAACTCCTTGAGCGACTCCGCCACCCCGGATTCGGAGAGCAGGAAGGCGACCTTCAGGCTTGGGATGGTGCGATGCGGCCCGGCGGCCGGGTACACGCCCCCCGCCTCGCCCCCGAGCAGGATGTCGGTCCCCAGGGTGTTCCCCTCGCCGGCGGTCGTGTGGAAATGCACGGCCACCTTGCTCGCGAATACGACGTTCTTATCGAGGCGGGCGGATGAGCCATTTTGGACGTGTATTCCGCTCTCGCCCCGCGACAGGATCAGATTGCCGGAAACCGCGACGTTCGGCGCATTCGCCACCAGAAGTCCGAGCTTGCCGGCGCCGATGACGTGATTCCCGGCGATCCGCACGGCGTCTCCCTCGCCGGCGAACTGCGCCTCCACATACAGCGCGGTGGCCCTCGCGTTGACGACGGCGTTTCCGGTTATCTCCGCGGGGGATTCGAGCTTGCCGACGAGGCCGATGCCGTCGTGGGCATCGAAGATCAGGTTGCCTGTGACGACGACCTTGCCGGACGTCTCCAGCCAGATCGCGGTTTGCTCGTCCGCCGTCTTGGTGATGATGTTCCTGCTGACCGTGGCCTGGGCACCGCTCTTGTTGACCGCGACCGCCGCGCGCACGTCCGTGAACCTCGACCCCTGCACCTCGAGCGCCTTTCCGCCTTCAAGAACGACGGCGGCACCCTGCACTCTCTCGAACACGGACTCGCGAACCGTAAGCGACCCGACGTCCAGTCCCACGATTGCCTCTTCGCCGATATCGGCGAAAGCCGAGTTCGCAACGGCCATCTCTCCGCCCTTCTCGGCGTGGATCGCGCCCATCTTGATGTGCGTGAATCTGGAGCCCACAACGCTCACCCGCGCGTCCTGGATGCCCACGACGGCAATGCCGTCGAGCGCGTCGAAGCTGGACCCGGTAATTTTCCCTTGGCTGCCGTCCTTGATAACGACGCCGTCCTTGCTGATCTCCAAGAACTGAGAGTTCTGGATGACGGCGGTCGCGCCCTCGATCGCGAGGACCCCTGCCCTTTCGACGTGCTGGAAGCGGGACCCGCTGATCACCGCCTGCGATCCTTCTTGGACGTTCACCCCATAGCCTTTGATGCCGCTGAACTCGGAATCGCGCACGGTAATCTTCGCGCCCTTGACCCCGCGAATGGCGTCATCAACGGTTTCGTCGAAACGGCAGCCGGCGACATCCAGGCTGCCGGCCTCGACATAGAAGGCGGGCTGCATCGTGGCCTTTGTTCGGCTGTTGGAGACCGCGGCGCTTCCTCCATTCACGTAGACCGCCAGACCGTCCTTGCTCCGGGTCTTGAAGGTGACGTTGCTGAGGGTCAGGCGGCCCTTGTCGAGAACGATCACGAGCGCTTGAACGTCGCCGGAGAGCACGGTTTTGCCCCCGGGGCCGCCCTTCACGGTCAAGGACTTGTTCTTGACGACGATCTGGCCCGGATATTCGCCGGGACCGAGAGTGATCGTGGCCCCGTCCGCGGCCTCTGTCGTAACGGCGGTGAGATCCGTCCCGGGAGGGATCGGCGCCGCCCGCGCCGCCTCGGGCGAGGCCAAGTGCCCCGCGAGCACCAGCATTCCAAGGGCCAAGAGATGAATTCGCACGGAGTGTACCCCTCCACCGCAGCCGCGCGCGGGGAGACCGACCGGGCCCCGCTTAAGGCAAGTCGGCGCTCCTCCCGCGGCGCGCCGGCAATCGCCGGCGGCCGGCATGTGTCACAGCTGCCCGGACCCCTCCCAACATCCTATGGTCAAGACGTAGTATTGTCCAAATTCCCCGCTTGCGTCCACAATCGGCGCTCCCGCGGGCGAGGGACGCCGGCTTTAGACCGGCCCGACTCCTGTGATACCGTTTCACGCTTACGCCGAAAGACGGTCGCGCATGCCTTGTCCTCGCTGCATTACAAGCATGGGACCGACCGACGAAGGTTCTTGCACGGGGGAAAGACGATGAAGCCGGCCTTTCTTGCCTTCGTGTCCATCGTCGTCGTTTGGGCCCTGACAGGGCCGGTCGCGGGCGCGGGCCCGGAACCGCCGGGACCCAGTCCCGGGCCGACCGCGCCTTCCGCCTTTCAAGAGCCGCCGGGTCAAGAACCGCTGGGACCCCTGCCGGGGCCAACCGCGCCTCCCGCCTCACGGGAACCGGAACCGCCGGGACCGCAACCGTGGCCGACCGCGCCTCCGCCGGCCGCCGCCGAAGAGGAGGCGGAGGTGGAGCCGCCCCCGGGTACGTTCTTGTTGGAGCCGCTGTCCCTGACCGAGCGGGCCCAGCTGGCCGGCGAATTCGTGACCCAGAACGGCTTCGTCCACAGCACGCCGGGATGCGACGCCTTCGAGAAGGAGACCGGCAGCCAGTCGTTCAAGCTTCGGATAAACGAGTACGGCCTGATCTCGAAGTTCAGTTGGTGCCCCGGAAGGCGCCTCGATGTCGAGATAACGGACAAAGCGAAGGCGATCGAGACGGCCAAGGACTTCCTGGTCAGGAACGCGAAGTTCACGGGCGTCGCCCGGAAGGAAGACCTGAAGGTAACCGGGGCCTATCCCATTGCCGGATGCCTCGCCAGGTGCGGCGGGGACGACGCAGAGTTCGGCGCGACGGGGATGAAAGTGAGGTTTGCAAATCAGATCCAGGACGGCCTGGAGGTCCCCGGCACGGAGATCGAGGCCTTCGTCAACGCCGAGACGATGTACCAAATTTACGGCCACTGGTATCCGCGCATCGAGTTCAAGCGCTTGGCGAATCTGTCCGAGACCGAAGCCATGGAGGCGGTGGTGGGGACCCAGCTCACCCACTACAACATCGCCGGGATGCCGGTCGAGGAAACGGTGACGCGGGGCGACGTGAGGAGAGCCGAACTCGCCGTCGCGCCACGCCACTACCCGGGGAAGGGCCTGGCGTTCCAGCTCGAGTGGAAGGTGTTCGTGGCGACACCCTTGCCCTGGGTGATATGGCTCGACGATGCGACGGGCAACGTGGTGCGCGTCGAGCAGAGGTTCGCGACCTGAGGGCGATCCGGGGCGACGGGGCGCGGATCGGGACGCGTTGGCGCCCTTTCAGCGGTCGGCCAACGGCATCGCGGCCGTGCTCGCCTTCTTTCTTTCCCGCGGTTGCCGCATAATGCCGTTCTCGCGTCTGCGGCGTCATGGAGGCGAGGGAGGCGCCATGGGCCTGTCCACAGTCGTTCTCGCCTTGGCTCTTGTCGTGAGCGCGCCGGGTCCGGCTCGCGCCTCGCCGCCCGCGGAGGCGCCCGGCGTGGACTGGGCGGCCAAGCAAACGGACCTGCTCGGCGAAACGGGACCCGCACGGGGCGTGGCAAGCGCCGAGGAGACGTTCCCCGACTACCGGCCCAAGCTGTCGCCCGACACGGTCCTCGACTATCGGCCCGAGATGGCGATCGAGATCGGCGCCCTGCCGCCGGCGCAACTCATGTCGCTGCCCGACCTCATGCAGGCGCTTGAGGACTCCAAGGCGCGGGCGCGCGAAAATCCCGGGCGCTGGCAATCGGGCGACATCGCGCGCGGCGCCGACCCCAGGGAATACCGGCCTTCAAACGATGAGCTTGTGGCCGCCGAGATCGGCGAGCGCATCGCGCGAGTCGTCGCGGACAGCCCGCCGGAGGGTGTCGAGGAGACGCTCGCCGCCGCCGGCATCACGCGCGAAGAGGCGGAATACGACCGGTTCAGCTTCCGCCACGCCGATGTCATGGGCTCGGGCCGGTTCTTCTTCGCCTCCCCGCCTGAGCCGGTGCGGGTGACGTTCGGGCTTTCCAGCAGCAAGGAGGCTCCCCCCGACGGGAAGCCGATTCCGTTCGTGCAAGAGTACGGCGACGGCGAGAGGTGGGGCTACAAGGACGAGAAGGGCAACGTCGTCATCGAACCGAAATTCGTCATCGCGGACGAGTTTTCTCCGGAAGGCATGGCGGCGGTCGCCACCGAAAAGGAGTGGCTTTACATCGACACGGCGGGCGCCGTCGTCATCAGGCCGTTCATATTCGACAACGGTCCCGACTATTTCAGCGAGGGATTGGCGCGCTTCACCGAGGACGGCAAGTTCGGCTTCTTCGATCGGAGCGGGAAAGTGGTGATTGGGCCCCGCTTCGACTTCGCATTTCCCTTTTCCGAAGGGCTGGCGGCGGTCTGCGCCGGCTGTAGGGAAGAGCGGGAGGGCGAACACGCCCGCATGACGGGAGGAAAGTGGGGATACATCGACAAATCCGGAGAGATCGCCATCCCCCTCGAATTTTCGGATGCGCGCGGGTTCGAGGGCGGCAGGGCGAGAGTGAAGCTCGACGGTAACTGGGTGACCATCGATACCGAAGGCTCGCTGGTAGAGTAAATGTTCGCTCCGGTTCGGGGGTCTCTCGAACCGTATCCACGGAGAGCACCGCGGCCGCCGGCTTCTCGCGGCATTCGGGAAATGGCCGCGGCAGGGGGTCCGGGCGCGAGGCAATCGCCCGGTCTTCGAGCAACGCCGGCATCGCGGGCCCGCCCGTGTTCGCCCCCTGTCCGAACGCTCGAACGGCCGACTCGAGGCGCCGCCCGGCTCCGTCGCCCAATTCCTCGGCCGCGCAGAACGCCACGCGCGACCCACGGCGAACTCACCTCCATGGCTGCTGCCGGTTCGTTTGACCGCAAGGCCCGCTGGGCTTCGTCGCATCTATTCAAATCCACAACTTTCGATTGTAGTTTTGGGAGCAGAAAGCATTAAAGAGACAAACAATTAGCGAACCCGTCCAGTATCACGATTCGCCGCAAAGTTGCTGAACGTGACAAAACCACACATTTTTTGTTATTATTCCGTCTGAACGATGGGCGGGAAAAAGAAAGTTGGGGAGGGTGCCGGGGCGTGCGACGGAACGTCTCTCCCGTCAGAACCTCGTTACGGACCTGACCGCCGGGACGGCGATGCTGGCAACCGGTCGGGCGGCCGAGGCTGCTTGGGCTCTAACGTCGCACCGAATCGACGGGCCCATTTCTTCCATCGCTGGTCAAGACCACGACCGGAACCTGACCCGTGTGTCCGGCGGATCCGGCTTCAGGGCCGCTCTCACAGGTTGATATGGGTCAATGATGCTCCGGCCTGCCGTGTAGGAGACTATTGAGTTTGTCGGCACCGCGAGGAGGCCAGCCATGCGGGTGCGAGGGTTGGACGCGGCGCTAACGAGCCGAGCAAGGGTTCCGGTTTTCTCTGGTGTGAGGCATTCATGAACGGCCAGGTTTCATTACCCCACCCGGATCGGTTCTTCGAGTTCCGCTTCGAGTCCATCGGCGGTCTCGGGGCTCACGCGGCCGGCCAGATCCTGGCGACGGCGGTCGTGCTGCGCATGGGTCTCAACGGCGCGCATTTCTCCTCCTACGGCTCGGAGAAGAAAGGCTCGGTGATCAGGTCTTTCATCCGCCTCGGTGCGCCCGAGCAGCCGATCCGCACGAGTGCGCCCGTGGAGTCACCCGACGTCATCGTGGTCTTTCACGGGGCCCTTCTGGACCATCCGGCCACTCTGGCCGGCATGCGCGACGGGGGTACGCTCATTTTCACCGGCCCGGAAGGGGACTCCCCGGCCGGGCTCACCCGCTTGCCGAGCACGGTGAGGATCATCCGGGTCGACGCCCAGCGAATCGCGATGGAAGAGCGCTCGAGACCCAATGCCGTGTTGATCGGCACACTGGCGGCCGCGGTGCCGTTCCTTGATTCCGACATCCTTCTCGAGGCCCTGTCGGACGAGTTCGCCCAGAAGCATCCGGAGGCGGTAGCGACCAACGAGCGCGCCTTCCGGCGCGGGGCTGAGGAGTTCGAGATCCTCCCGCAGGTGGGCACGGCGAGCGGCGATCTGCCCATCATCCGCTCGAGCCCCTTGTGGGGTTACGAGACTGCGCCAATGGGTGGAATCATTCCCGCCGCCGGCAACATGGTGTGGAACGACCTGTCCGCTTCGCGCACCGGGTGGTTGCCGGTGCTGGATCCCGCCAAGTGCATCCACTGTGCGATGTGCGACATGGTGTGCCCGGACCTGTGCCTGGTATGGACCACCGAGGGTAGCGGCCCGGTGCCGACCGCGGCTCACCTGGTGGGCGTGGACTATCGCTACTGCAAGGGCTGCCTGCGGTGCGTGGAAAGCTGCTCCACCGGTGCACTGTCGCGTGAGGCGGAGACGCCGGGTTTGGCGGAACGCCTGCGGGTACCGCTGTTCCCGCATCTGTTCGAGCAGGATGGAGGTGGTCGTGGCACTTAGTGCGGAGGCGCTCGCAGACGAACGGGTCGGTGCGGACCAGAACCGGCAACGGCATATTCGCCAGCGGGCGGAATTCCGCAGCGGCAACGAGGCCGCGGCCCTGGCCGCGCGCGACATCGGCTTCCACTTGATGGGCTACTTTCCCATCACCCCCTCCACCGAGGTGGCGGAGAACCTCGCCATGATGCAGGCGGACGGGGCACACGACATCGCCATGATCCCGGCCGACGGGGAGCACGGCGCCGCCGGGATCTGTTACGGCGCCTCGCTGGGCGGTGGCCGGGTGCTGAACGTGACCTCGTCCCAGGGGTTGCTGTACGCGTTGGAACAGCTCCCGGTGCAGGCCGGGACCCGCGCGCCCATGGTGCTCAACGTCGCCACCCGCACGGTCTCCGGGCCGCTCGACATCCGCTGCGACCACTCCGACCTCTATTATGTCCTGAACACCGGCTGGATCATCCTACTCGCGCGGGATCCCCAGGCGGTCTACGACCTCAACTTCGCCGCCGTGCGCATCGGCGAGCACGCGGAGGTGCGCCTCCCCGTCCTGCTGGCCTACGACGGCTT
>JAZGAE010000158.1:0-19504 GCA_036475545.1 Alphaproteobacteria bacterium | reverse complement strand
CGCCCTCGCTCTCGAGATAGGCGCGGCTTACGAGCTTGATCAGGTTCCTATAGCCCGCCTCGTCCTGGACCAGCACCACGAGCTGGTCGGGAGGGAGGCCGCCGGTCCCAATGCGGGCGGGGCCGCCCCCGTCGCGGCGCAGGTTCAACACGCACCCGACGATGGGCTGGACGCCCGCCTGCGCGCAAGTCTCGGCGAACTCAAGCGCGCCGAACAGGTTGGCGCTGTCGGTGACGGCCACCGCCGGCATGGCGTGGGCACGGCAGAGCTGGGCCAAGTGCTTGATCTTGATCGCGCCCTCGGACAGCGAATAGGCGGAGTGGACGCGCAGGTGCACGAAGTCGGCGTGGGGCATGGCCCGAGGATTCCACAACAGCGCCCCCGATGACAGCGGACGTTGCCGGCCCTACACCGGTTATCCACAACAAATTTTCCCGCAGCCACCCCCCGCCCGTCGACCGTCCGCCGTATGCTCGACGGGTCAGCGAGAGCGGGATGCGGCCCATGGACGGCGCGCCTTGCCCTGACAGTAGGGGATCCGTGCCGTGACCGGTGCGCCCCGGCCCGGCGGGACCCCGCCCCGGCGCGGCGGGTGTTTCCAGGGGCCTTGACCCAAGAAGGCGTTTGGCCCGAGCGAACCTGCCTTCAGGCCGCGACCAGCTTCCCTTCCTGGATGAGCACGGTGCGGTCCATGCGCGCGGCCAGGTCCGGGTTGTGGGTGGCAACGAGCGCGGCGATGCCGGTCTCGCGCACCAGCGTGATGATCTCGGCGAACACCTCGTCGGCCGTGTGCTGGTCCAGGTTGCCGGTGGGCTCGTCCATCAGCAGCACCGAAGGCTCATTGGCCATGGCGCGGGCGACGGCGACGCGCTGCTGCTCGCCGCCCGAGAGCTGGGCCGGCCGATGCTCCACGCGCGCGGCCAACCCCATCATGTCCAGAAGCTCCAAGGCCCGGGGCGTGGCCCCGGCGCGGGGGCGGCCCGCGATCATCTGCGGCAGCATGACGTTCCCGAGCGCCGAGAACTCGGGCAGCAGGTGGTGGAACTGGTAGACGAAGCCGAGCCGCTCGCGCCTGAGCCCGGTGCGGCGGTCGTCCGAGAGCCCGCCGCACGGCGTTCCCTCCACCACCACCTCGCCGCCCTCGGGGCGTTCCAAGAGGCCCGCGATGTGCAAGAGCGTCGACTTGCCGGAGCCCGAGGGCCCCACCAGCGCCACGATCTCGCCCGGCTTCACGGCGAGCGAGGTGCCGCGCAGAACCTCCAGGCGTATCTCGCCCTGGGTGTAGCCGTGGACGACGGCGTCGAGCTCGAGCGCGGCCGCGCCCCTGCGCGCGCCCTTGGGCGTGCCGCCCTCACTCATAGCGGAGCGCCTCCACCGGGTCGAGCCGCGCCGCCCGCCACGAGGGATAGAGCGTCGCCACGAAGGAGAGCGCCAGCGCCATGACCACGACCGACGCCACCTCGAGGGGGTCCACCTTCGCCGGCAGCTGCGAGAGGAAGTAGATCTCGGCGGCGAACAGCTCGGTTCCGGTGAGCACCTCGAGCCAGCCTTGGATGACCTCGATGTTGGTGGAGAACGCCAGTCCCAGAACGAAGCCGGCCAAGGTGCCCACCACGCCCACGGTGGCGCCGTTGAGGAAGAAGATGCGCATGACCATTCCCCTGGTGGCCCCCATGGTCCTGAGAATCGCGATGTCCTGGCCCTTGTCCTTAACCAGCATGATGAGGCTGGAGATGATGTTGAAGGCCGCCACCAGGATGATCAGCGCCAGGATCAGGAACATGACGTTGCGTTCCACCTTGATGGCGTTGAAGAAGGCGGCGTTCGCCTGCTGCCAGTCGAGCATCCGAACGCTGGCCCCCAACGCCCCGGCGATGGCGCTGCGCACCTCATGCACCTGGTCCGCGTCCGCCACCATCACCTCGAGCGAGTTCACCGCCCCGGGCAGGCGGAAGTAAACCTGCGCCGCCGCGAGCGGCATGTAGACGAAGCTGCTGTCGTACTCGTACATGCCAACCTCGAAGGTGGCGGCGATCTTGTAGGCCCGCATGCGCGGCACGGTGCCGAAGACGGTGGCGCGGCCCTGGGGCGAGATCAGCGTGATCTCGTCGCCGGGGCCGAGCCCGAGTCTCTGGGCGAGCCGGCTTCCGACCGCGACGGCGTCCGCGCCCGCGAAGTCCTCGAGCGAGCCGGCCTTGACGTTGTCGGCGAAGATGGCGCGGCCGCGGAAATCCTCCGGCCGGATGCCGCGGACCACGGCGCCCGAGGTCTTGCCGCGCGCGGTGGTCATGACCTGTCCCTCGATGATCGGCGTGACCGAGACGACGGCGGGAATGCCTCTCACGGTCTCGGCCACGGCGTCGAAGTCCTTGAACTCGCCCGTCATAGCGTAAACGCCGAGGTGGCCGTTGAGCCCGAGAATCCGGCCCATGAGCTCCTCGCGGAAGCCGTTCATCACCGCCATGACGATGATGAGGGTCGCCACCCCCAGCGCGATGCCGAGGAGCGAGAAGCCGGCGATGACCGAGATGAACCCCTCGCGGCGGCGCGGCCTCAGGTACCGGGCCGCCACCATGCGCTCGAAGGGGCCGAACGGCATCGCTCAGCCCGTGAGCCGCGCCAGGGCGGACTCGGCCGAGAGCTCCTCGCGGGCGCCGGTGGCGCGCTCCTTGAGCTCCACGGTCCCGGCCTTCACGCCCCGCGGCCCGACGATCACCTGCCACGGCAGGCCAATGAGGTCCATGTCGGCGAACTTGGCGCCCGGGCTTTCCTCGCGGTCGTCGTACAGGACCTCGACACCGGCGTCTTGAAGCGAGGCGTAGATGTGCTCCGAGGCCCGGTCGCACGCCCCGTCGCCCGCCCTGAGGTTGATCACGCCGACCTTGAACGGGGCCACGCTCTCGGGCCAGACGATGCCGGCGGTATCGTGGCTCGCCTCGATGATGGCGGCGGGAAGCCTCGTCACCCCGATGCCGTAGGAGCCCATCTCCACCGTGATCGGCTCGCCGTCGGGGCCCGCCACCACCGCCCCCATGGGCTCGGAGTACTTCTTGCCGAAATAGAAGATGTGGCCGACCTCGATGCCGCGGGCCGAGCGCAGCCGCTCCGGCGGCACCGGGCAGGCCTCCGGGTCGTGCTTCTCCTCCGCCGCGGCGTAGAGGGACTTCAGCTTCTCGATGTCGGGCTCGCCGCCGTCGCGCGCCAGCTCGTCGAAGGCCGCGTCGTAGAAGATCCGGCTCTCGCCGGTCTCCGCGAGGACGTGGAACTCGTGGCTCATCTCGCCGCCGATGGCGCCGGGATCGGCCTTCACCGGAATGGTGGCGAGCCCCATGCGGGCAAACGTCTTCAAGTACGCCCGGTACATGTTGTCGTACGACCGCTTGGCCCCCTCCAGGTCCAGATCGAAGGAGTAGTTGTCCTTCATCAGGAACTCGCGCCCCCGCATTACGCCGAAGCGCGGGCGCACCTCGTCCCGGAACTTCCATTGAATTTGATAAAGGTTTTTAGGGAGATCGCGGTAGCTCTTGATGCAACTTCTGAAGATGTCGGTGATTACCTCCTCGTGGGTGGGGCCGTACAGCATGTCGCGGCCGTGGCGATCGGCGATGCGCAGCATCTCCTCGCCGTAGTCGTCGTAGCGGCCGCTCTCGCGCCAGAGATCCGCCGGCTGGATGGTAGGCATCAGGAGCTCCTGGCAGCCCGCCGCGTCCTGCTCCTCCCGCACGATCTGCTCCACCCGTCTCAGCACCCGCAGGCCCAGCGGCAACCACGAATAGATGCCGGCGCTGGACTGCCGGATCATGCCCGCCCGCAGCATCAAGCGGTGGGAGGCGATCTGGGCTTCGGCGGGGGTCTCCTTGGTGGTGTGAAGGAGATAGGCTGAACGACGCATGCCGTCCTCTGATCCAAGCCACTCGCGCCGGCCCCGCCGGAAAATAGCGGTTCGCCGGGCGGTCCGACTTTAGGCAATGGCTCAGACGTTGGCAATGCGCGCTTTAGCGCATAATCCGGTCAGGTGGAGTCGGCTGCGTTGCGCCGGGGCGAGGCGATCCGCCAGGCGCGGCGCGAAGGGCCGGGGTCTTTTGCGGCCACGGGTTCGTCGCGGAGCTCGCGCGGTGGCACCGCTACGTGCTTCGCCCCGCTCCTGCCCGCGGCACAAAATTCCTCCGGCGCAGTCCGTTCAACCTGACCGGATTATGCTCTAGCGCCCGACCTTGACCACCTGCTGGCAGGCGGCGGAAAGCAGGGCTTGGTCCTCGTCGAGCAAGGGGCGGCCGTTGTAATAGACCTGATGGTCCCTGACGGTGACCCAGCCGACCACGGGCTTGCCGAGATATTGGCCGATGCGGGCGGCGTCCTCGAACGTCCCTTCCATGGCGGCGCTCGCGCCCGTGGCCTCGAGAGCGGCGTCCTCTGCCGCCCCGGCGGCCGCGGCCAGCGGAGCGTTGCCGGGGTCGGCCGCGGCGGCGGCGCTAGCGGCGGCGGCGGCGCTGGTGGCGGCGGCGGCCTTGTCCTCGGCGGTGACGGCGGCGTCCGCCGCATCCGCCCCACTGCGGGCCGCTGTCGCGGCAGCGCCGAGGGAGGCGTTGCCGGGGTCGCCGGCGGCGGCCGCTTCGGCCTCCGTCGCCGCCGCATCCGCGAGTATGGCCGCGCTCGCCGCCTTATCGGCCCCCGTCACCGCGGCGCTTGCGGCCTGGGCGTCGGCCGCGGGACCGCCCAAGAAGTTGCGAAGCTCGACCTCGATGGCGAAGGCGATCTCGTCGGGCGGCCTGATGTCGGGGTAGCCGCCGCCGAGGTCGGCGGGCGTGACCGGCCTGCCCCGGACGTCGACGCCCGGCCGGTACTCCACGTCCGCAGCCGGAACGTGGGCAACCAAGCGCCGGCAGTCCGCCCCGCTGATGATGACCGTCTGCTGCGCCAGCGCCGGCCCCACGAGCAAGAGCAGCGCGGCCCACGGGAGGGCCGTGGCGGCCGTCTTGGACATGATGGACATGCGGGCCATCCTAACGGCTTGGGATTTAACGATCCCATAACGGGGAAGGCCCCCGCGGCGGCCCTTCCGGGCGCCGGGGCAGCGAAAAACGGGCAGAAAAGTGCGGATTCGAGTAAAAAGTGGATGACGCGGGCCGCGGAATCGCATACATTCTCTCGGCCAAAATGAGACCGCGTCATAAACAAGCGGCCCGAGTTTGGGGAGGACAAAATCGCAAAAAGCCAGGTTGAAAAGTATAGTTCTTTTACAACCTAGGTAAAGCGCATTTCTTAACTACTCAGATGGCAAAACCGAGTCTTCGGTTTTGCCATTTTTGTTTTCTCTTTTTCCCGTTCCATGGACCAGTCCCGCGCGCAGCGCGGCTTCCCCTTATTGGGTACGCGCCCCCGGGGTCTTTCGATCGCTCACCCGGCGGGCGCCTTGTCCGGACGCGGCCCGCATCCAGGGCGGGCCGAGCCGGGCGATGCGGGCATAAACCGGGCAGTCCCGACGGTGGGCGCCGGGGAGATAGCCGATACTTATCAGGAATTCGGAGGTGATCTCGCCGCCGGTGAAGACGAAGGTCCCCTTGAACAGCCGCACCCAGCTCTGCCGAGAGCGGGGATGATGCCCCTCGAGCCAGCCGGCAAACGAGCCGTGAGACTCGCGCAGTTTCCGGACGCGGCGGGCGTTTTCGGCGACGGCCCGGACCTTGCGCCGGTTTCGAATGATCGACGCATCGGCCAACAGGCGCGCCTCCTCGGCCTCGCCATAGGCGGCGACCCGGTCGACGTCGAAGCCCTCGAAGGCGCGGCGCAACCCGTCGCGTTTCTTCAAGATCGTGAGCCAGGACAGCCCGGCCTGGTTGATCTCCAGCGCGAGGCGCTCGAAGAGCTCGGCCTCGCCCGCGAGCGGGAACCCGTATTCGTCGTCGTGATAGGGACCGTGGAAGGGATGTCCCGGCGCAACGTCGCAATACCAGCTCATGGCCGATTGCGCCTCATGCGGCGGGACCCGTCATGTCAGGAGATCTGATCACGGAAGGAGATGGCGCCGCTCTCGACCAGCAAGTAAATGAAGACCCACACCGCCACCGCGATCGCGGTGGTGACCGCCATCTTGAGCTCGATGCGCGGGTTGATGGGCGCGCTCGGCGCATGGCCCGGTTCCGGATCGTCGGGGATCTTGACGCCCCAGGGCAGCACCGTGAACAGCACGAGGAACCAAACCACGATGAAGACGACGGCGCCGGTGAACCATCCCATGTCAGGCCTGCTCCAGCTCGATAAGGGTCCCGCAGAAGTCCTTGGGATGCAGGAACAGGACGGGCTTGTCGTGAGCGCCGATCCTCGGCTCGCCGTCGCCGAGCACCCGCGCCTCTCTCTCCCTCAGCCGGTCGCGGGCGGCGAGGATGTCGCCCACCTCCATGCAGATGTGGTGGATTCCGCCCGACGGGTTGCGGGCCAGGAAATTGGCGATGGGCGAGTCTTCGCCCAGCGGGTGCATCAACTCTATCTTGGTGTTCGGCAGCTCGACGAACACCACCGTCACGCCGTGCTGGGGGAAGTCCTGGGGCTCCGACACCTCCGCCCCCAGGGTGTCCCGGTAGAGGGCCGCTGCCGCCGCCAGGTCGGGCACGACGATGGCGACATGGTTCAGTCTTCCGATCATGCGCTGCTCCTTTCCGCGCGCCTCTTATAGGCCAGGGCCGCGGCGCGGAACAAGCCGCGCCGTCAGACGCGAACGAGGTGGACGGCGGTCACCGGCCTGCGCCCCGCCGCCGCGTTGACGGCGCGCCGGGCGGCACGGCGGGCGACCTCGCGCACGACTTCGTCGTCGGCCCGCTCGCCTTCGGACAAGGCCTCGACCGCGTCGCGGACGGCGCCGGCCGCGGCCTCCAGGATCTCGGTCTCCTCCTCGCTGTCGACGAGGCCGAGCGCGGATACCTGGGGCGCGCCCACGAGCCTCCCCTCCGGGGTCATCGCCAACGTGACCACCGCCCCGCCGTTGAAGATCATCCGCCGGCGGTCGCTGAGCACCGGCCCGTCGAGCTCCAGCAGCCGGACGCCGTCGAAGGCCAGCCGCCCGCTCGGCACCCGGGCCGTGACCTCCACCGGGCCCGGGGCCAGCCGCAAGACATCGCCGTTCTCGATCACCGCGGCTTCCGGCACCTGGCAGGCCCTTGCGAGCCGGGCCTGTTCGGCCAGATGGCGGGCCTCGCCGTGGACCGGCACGACGATCCTCGGGCGGACGAGCCGATACATCCGCGCGAGCTCGTCCCGGGCCGGGTGGCCGGAAACGTGGACGAAGTGGTCCTGCTCGGTCAGCACCTCGATGCCGGCCCGCACGAACTGGTTGATGACCCGCCCGATCGGCGCCTCGTTCCCCGGAATCAGGCGGGAGGAGAAGATCACCGCGTCGCCCTCCTCCAGCGTGACGTGCGGGTGATTGCCCGCAGCTATGCGGGAAAGGGCCGCCCGCGACTCGCCCTGGCTTCCGGTGCAGATGAACAGCACCTCGCCCCGCGGCAGGCCCTTCCCTTGCTCTTCCGCCATCAAGGACCCCAGGTCGTGCAGATAGCCCGTCGCCCGCGCCGCCTCGACCATGCGCCAGAGGGCGCGGCCGATGAGGACGGGCCGCCGGCCATGGGCGGCGGCGACCACGGCGAGCGTCTCGATGCGGGCGACGTTGGAGGCGAAACAGGTGATGGCGACCCGGTGGCGGAAGCGCCCCACCAGCTCCATGAGGCTCTCGCGCAGGTCCGTCTCCGAGCCCGATTCGCCGGGCTGGAACACGTTCGTCGAATCGCAGACCATGGCCAGCACGCCCTCGTCCCCGATCCGGCGCAGGCCGGCCTCGTCGGCGACCTCGCCGACGACGGGCCGGGGGTCGAACTTCCAGTCGCCGGTGTGGAGCACGGAGCCGAACGGCGTGCGGACGACCACAGCGTTGGGCTCAGGAATGGAGTGGGTAAGCGTGACGAGCTCGAGGCCGAAGGGGCCTACCTCGAAGCTTCCGGAAAGGGGGACCTCGGTGATCTCCGCCTCGGTGAGCCCGGTGTACTCGAACTTCTCGCGCAGCACCCTCGCGGTGAAGGGCGTGGCATAGATGGGGCAGCGAAGCTGCGGCCACAGATGGGGCACCGCGCCGATGTGGTCCTCGTGGGCGTGGGTGAGAACGAGGCCCGCCAGGCGCTCGCGCTGGCCTACGATGAAGCCAGGGTCGGGGAGGATGACGTCGATTCCGGGGGCGGCCTCGTCGCCGAAGGTGATCCCGAGGTCGACCATCAGCCACTGACCCTGGGCGCCATAGAGGTTGAGGTTCATCCCGATCTCGCCGGCGCCGCCGAGGGGCAGGAACAGGAGCTCCTCGCCGGGAACGGGAGCGGCGGTCCCGGCGCTGGCGCCAGCCGCCCCGGTCATGACGCCTTGTTGCGACGGTAGATTTGCATCAGCCCGCGCAGCGTGAGGTCCTCGTCGTGATGGGTGATGGCGTCCGTCGCCTCGGTGAACATCCGCGCCAGGCCGCCGGTGGCCACCACCGCCATGTCGGCCCCGAATTCCTCGCGGATGCGCTGGACCAGCCCCTCGATCAAGCTGACATAGCCCCAGAAGATGCCCGACTGCATGGCCGGGACCGTCGCCTTGCCGATGACCCGCGGCGGGCGCTCGACCGGGACCCGGGGCAGCTTGGCCGCAGCCATGGTGAGCGCCTCCAGCGACAGGTTGATGCCCGGGGCGATCACGCCGCCGCAGTAGTTTCCCTCTGCATCCACGACATCGAAGGTGGTCGCGGTCCCGAAATCGACGACGATCACCGGCCCCTGGTATCGCCCGTGGACCGCCACGGCGTTCACCAGCCGGTCGGCGCCCACCTCTTCGGGAGCGTCCACCAGGGCGCGGATGCCGAGGTCGACGCCGTCGTCGCCGACGGACAGGGGCTCGCACCGGAAATAGCGCCGGCACAGGCTTTCGAGCTCGTTTGTCGCGGCGGGCACCACATTGGCGATGATGGCGCCATCGATGGCGGCGGGCTCGAGGCCATCCAGCGCCATGAGCTGCGTGAGCCAGACGGCGTACTCATCCGCCGAGCGGTGGGGATCGGTGGGGCTGCGCCACCGGCCGCGCAGCGTCTCTCCGTCATAGACGGCGAAGACGATGTTCGTATTCCCGGAATCGATGGCCAGCAGCATTACCCGTTCCCAGCAGCGGCGGCCGGAGCGCCGGGGAAGAAGACATCGCCGGCCGTGACTTCGCGGAGTTTCCCGTCTGGCGTCTCCAGGATCAACGCGCCCGTCGCGTTGAGGCCCAGGAACCGGCCCAAGAGTCGCTCGGACTCCAGCCGCACCTCGATCGTCTCGTCGAGCGCCGCCGCGCGATCCAGCCACGCGGCGCGAACCGGCCCGAAACCCTCCACGCGCCAGCGTTCGTACCAGTCGCCGAAGCCCCGGCAGAACCCCTCGACCAGGCCCCAGACGTCACCGCCCGTGCACCCGACCGCACGCAGGCTGGTGGCGGGAAACGGCGTGCGCTGCGGGAACCGCTCCAGGTTCAGCCCGACGCCCAGGACCAGCCAGTCGAGGCGGCCCTCCGTGCTCGAGGACTCCAGCAGGATCCCGGCCGCCTTTCGCCCGCCGAGCAGCACGTCGTTGGGCCACTTGAAGTGGAGCGCGACGCCCTCGGGCAGCACCGGCCGCACCGCCTCGGCGACGCCCAAGGCCGCGACGAAGCTCAGGTTCGCCGCCTCGGCCAACACGCAGTCCGGGCGCAACACCAGCGAACAGTACAGGTTCCCCGGCGGCGAGTCCCAGTGGCGACCGCGGCGCCCGCGCCCCGCCGTCTGACTCTCCGCCAGGACGAGGGTGCCCTCCGCGGCCCCTTCCGCCGCCATCCGGCGGGCTTCGTCGTTGGTGCTGGTCAAGCGCTCGAAGGCGAAGAGGCGGAAGGGCGGCGGCAGCGCAAGCGCCGGCGTCATGGCGGGTCAGCCCGCAAACAGCGCGGCGGCGGCGGCGCCCGCGGTGGACGCGACCGGCGCCCAGATGGCGAAGAAGAACAGGGTGAACAGCCCGGTCCCTCCGATCACCCAGCCGAGCTCGCGCCCGATGGGACGATGGAGCGGCTCCGTCGGCTCGTCGAAATACATGAGTCTCACGATACGCAGGTAATAAAAGGCGGCCACCACGCTGCTCAGGACCCCGATCACGGCGAGCGCGTACAGCTCCGCCTCGATCGCCGCCAGGAACACGTAGATCTTGCCGAAGAAGCCGGCCAGCGGCGGGACTCCCGCCATGGAGAACATGAAGATGGCGAACGCCAGCGCCAGCATCGGATGCGTCTTCGCCAAGCCCGCCAAGTCGTCGATCTCCTCGACCATGCGGTCCTGGCTGCGCATGCAGAGGATGCAGCCAAAGGTGCCCACCACCATGACGAGATAAATGACCATGTAGACGAGCACGGCCTTGATGCCCGTCTCGCCGCCCGCGGCCAGGCCGATGAGCGCGTAACCGACGTGGCCGATCGCGCTGTAGGCCATGAGCCGCTTGATGTTGGTCTGGTTGATCGCCGCAAACGCTCCCAGCACCATGGAGGCGATGGATATCGCGATGATGATCTGCTGCCACTGGGCCACGAGCGGGCCGAAGGGGCCGACCATGACGCGCAGCAGAAGGGCGATCGCCGCGAGCTTGGGCGCGGCGGCGAAGAGCGCGGTCACCGGGGTCGGGGCGCCTTCGTAAACGTCCGGCGTCCACATGTGGAACGGCACCGCCGACACCTTGAAGGCGAGAGCCGCGGTGATGAACACCAGGCCGATGATGAGGCCGATGGAGGGCGCCTCCCCTGCCCGCACGGTCAAGATCTCGGCCAAGCCGTCGAAGCCGGTGGTGCCGGCGAAGCCGTAGACCAGGGAGCAACCGTAGAGCAGCATGCCCGACGACAGCGCGCCGAGCACGAAGTACTTAAGTCCGGCCTCGCTCGAGCGCATGGTGTCGCGCCGGATCGCCGCCAGAATGTAAAGGGAGAGGCTCTGCAGCTCGACCCCGAGATAGAGCGAGATGAGGTCGTTGGCAGAGATCATCATGAGCATGCCGACCGTGGCGAAGAGGATCAGCACCGGAAACTCGATCCGCTCCGCCCGCTCGTGGCTGAGGTAGTCCAGCGACATGACGATGGCCGTGGCGGATGCGGCCAACACCAGGACCTTGATGAAGATGGCGAAGCCGTCGGTGACGAACATGCCGGCGAAGGTGACCTCGCGGGCGGTGCCGAGCGCGAGTTCAAGCACCAGCGCCGCGGCCAGCGCCCAGACCACCATCCAGGATATCCGCCGCGCATGGCTGTCGCCCCGAAACGCGCCGTACACCAGGAGAGCCATCCCGACAATGGCCAGGAACATCTCCGGCAGGGCGGGAGAGAGGCTCGGGACTTGTTCCATCACGGCGATCCCATCCGGGCTCAGGCTAACCCGTCCAACCTATTGCGCCACCACCACGAGGGCTTCGGACGCGGCGCGGGCGATCTCGAAGTCCGCGATCAAGTTACCAACCGAGGCATGCATGACATCGAGGAAGGACGAGGGATAAATCCCCATCCAGAAGACCAAGATGACGAGGGGCGCGAACACCGCGATCTCGCGCGGGCTCAGGTCGAGGATGTCCTTGAGCTCTTCTTTCTCGAGCTTGCCGAAGATGACCCGGCGGTAGAGCCACAGCATGTAGGCGACCGCGAGCACCATCCCCGTCGCCGCCAGTAGCGCCACCATCGTGTTGACCTGGAAGGCGCCGACGAGGCTCAAGAACTCGCCGACGAAGCCGCTGGTGCCGGGGAGCCCCACCGAGGCGAGCACGAATATCATGAACACGAAGGCGTACATCGGCATCCGGTGAACCAGGCCGCCGTAGCTGGCGATCAGGCGGCTGTGCTTGCGGTCGTAGAGCACGCCGACGATGAGGAACAGCGCGGCCGAGACGATGCCGTGGCTGAGCATCTGGAAGATCGCCCCCTCGATCCCCTGCATGTTGAGGGTGAAGATGCCGATGGTCACGAACCCCATGTGCGCCACCGAAGAATAGGCGATCAGCTTCTTCATGTCGGTCTGGACCAGCGCCACCAGCGAGGTGTAGATCACGGCCACCACGCTGAGGGCAAAGATGAACGGCGTGAAGTAGGCCGTGGCGTCGGGGAACATGGGCACCGAGAACCTGAGAAACCCGTACGCTCCCATCTTGAGGAGCACCGCCGCGAGCATCACCGAGCCGGCCGTCGGCGCCTCGACATGGGCGTCGGGGAGCCAGGTGTGCAGGGGCCACATCGGGATCTTCACCGCGAACGAGGCGAAGAAGGCGAGCCACAGCCAGTACTGCAGGCCCACGGGCACGCTCGCCCGCATGAGGGTGGGGATGTCGGTGGTGCCGGTGCTCACGTAGAGCGCCAACAGCGCGAGCAACATCAGCACGGCGCCGGCCATCGTGTAGAGGAAGAACTTGAAGGCGGAGTAGACGCGCCGCGGCCCCCCCCACACGCCGATGATGACGAACATCGGGATCAGCGCGCCCTCGTAGAAGATGTAGAAGGGCAGGATGTTGAGGGCCGAAAACGTTCCCACCATCATCGTCTCGAGCACCAGGAACGCGATCATGTATTCCTTCACCCGGGTCTGGATCGCTTCCCAGCTTGCGAGCACGCAGATGGGCGTCAGCAGTGTCGACAGCAACACGAAGAAGATCGAGATGCCGTCCACGCCCATGTGGTAGTCGATGTTGAACTCCGGCAGCCAAACCCACTTCTCGACGAACTGGAACCCGGGTGTCGTGGTGTCGAAGTTGACCCACAGCAGCAGCGACACCGCGAAGGTGACGAGCGACGTCCACAGCGCCACGTTGCGGGCGTTGCGGGCAACCAACTCCGGCTCTCCGCGGGTAATGAAGATAAGGAGCACGCCTGCCAGCGGCAGGAACGTGACCAGCGAGAGGATGGGCCAATCCGCCATGTCCGCGCCTTACCTCGCGATCGCGTACAGGTACCAGGTCACCAGCGTCGCCACGCCGATGAGCATGGCGAAGGCGTAATGGTAGACGTAGCCGGTCTGGAGCCGGCCCGCGCGCCGCGCCAGCTCCTTGGTCGCCGCGGCCACGCCGTCCGGACCGACGCCGTCGATGAGCGCCTCGTCGCCCGACTTCCACAGCCCGACGCCGAGGTAAACGGCCGGCCGCACGAACAGCCAGTCGTAGAGCTCGTCGAAGTACCACTTGTTGAGGAGGAAGCGGTAAAGCCGGTCGAACCGCTCCGCCACCAGGATCGGCCATTCGGGGCGCAGCAGGTACATCACCGTCGCCACTGCGATGCCCAGCAGGGCAACCACCGTCGGCAGCAGCTTCACGGCGTCGGGCGCGTGGTGGGCCGCCGCGAGCGCGTCGTGCCCAGGCAGCATCAGGATCGAGTCGCGCCAGAACGCGGCCATTCCCTCGCCAACGAACGAGTTGTAACCGAGATAGCCGGCGCCGATCGCTCCCAGACCCAAGAAAACCAGCGGGATCGTCATCACCAAGGGTGACTCGTGGACGTGGGCCATGACCTTCTCGTCGGCGCGCGGCTCTCCGTGGAAAGTCATGTAGAGAAGCCGCCACGAGTAGAAGGCGGTAAGGGCCGCGGCGGCGATGCCGAGCGTGTAGGCGTATAGGCCCACCGGGCTGTGCGCCCCCCAGACGGACTCGAGGATGATGTCCTTGGAGAAGTAGCCGGCGAAGATGGGGATGCCGGCGAGCGCCAGCGAGCCGACCCACATCACTCCGTAGGTCAACGGGACCATCTTCCAGATGCCGCCCATGCGGCGCATGTCCTGCTCGCCCGACATGGCGTGGATGACCGAGCCCGCGCCCAGGAAAAGGAGAGCCTTGAAGAAGGCGTGGGTCATGAGGTGGAAAATCGCGGCCGGATACGCCGAAACTCCGATGGCGAAGAACATGTAGCCGAGCTGGCTGATGGTGGAATAAGCGATGACCCGCTTGATGTCGTTCTGGGTTATGGCCACGCTAGCGGCGAAGAAGGCCGTCGCCGCCCCGATCACGGCGATGGCCTCCAGCACCTCCGGAGCGTACTCGAAGATCGGCGAGAGGCGCACCACCATGAACACGCCCGCCGTCACCATGGTGGCCGCGTGAATGAGCGCGGAGACCGGGGTCGGGCCCTCCATCGCGTCGGGCAGCCAGGTGTGCAAGCCCAGCTGGGCCGACTTGCCCATGGCGCCGATGAACAGCAGCACGCAGATCACGGTGAGCACGTCGAACCGGGCGCCCAGGAACCCGAACGTCTGCCCGGCCATGCCCGGCGCGGCGGCGAAGATGGCGTCGTAGTTCACCGTGCCGAACAGGAAGAAGATCGCCATGACGCCGAGGGCGAAGCCGACGTCGCCCACGCGGTTGACGATGAAGGCCTTGATCGCCGCGGCGTTGGCCGACGGCCGGTCGTACCAGAAGCCGATCAACAGATACGAACAGAGCCCGACCCCCTCCCAGCCGACGTAGAGCTGCAGCAGGTTGTCCGCCGTCACCAGCAAGAGCATGAAGAAGGTGAACAGGCTCAGGTAAGAGAAGAAGCGCGGGATCGACGGGTCGTCGTGCATGTAGCCGATGGAATAGATGTGGATCGCCGCCGAGACCACGGTGACGACGCTCACCATCACCGCCGAAAGCGCGTCGAACCGGAGCTCCCAGGTTGCTTCGAAGGCGCCGGAATCGATCCAGGTGAACAGCGGCACGTCGCCCGCCGCTCCGTCGATCACCACCTGCTTGAAGACGACGAGCGAGAACAGGGCCGAAAGGGTGAGCAGCGTGCAAGTAACGACCTGCGCGCCGCGGTCGCCGATCAGGCGCCCGAATAGCCCGGCGATGACGGCGCCCAGGAGCGGAAGGAAGATGGTGGCGGTGTACATGCCCGGCTCAGCCCTTCAGCAAATCGATGTCCTCCACCGCGATGGTGCCGCGGTTGCGGAAGTAGACCACGAGGATGGCGAGCCCGATTGCCGCCTCGGCGGCGGCCACGGTCAGCACGAACATGGCGAAGACCTGGCCGACGAGATCGTGAAGGTGCGCCGAGAACGCCACCAGGTTGATGTTCACCGCCAGCAGCATCAGCTCGATCGACATCAAGATGACGATGACGTTCTTGCGATTGAGGAAGATGCCGAAGATCCCGAGGGTGAACAGGATGGCGGCGAGCGTCAGGTAATGTCCGAGGCTGATCTCGAACATCTATACCCCTCCCCGCGTGGGGACCTTCTTGAGCTCGACGGTTTTTTCGCGGGCGACCTGGCGCGAAATCACCTGCTTGCGAACGCCCTTCCTCACCCGATGGGTCAACACGATGGCGCCGATCATGGCGACCAGCAGAATGAGCCCCGCCGCCTGGAACAGATAGACGTAGCGGGTGTACAGCAACGCGCCCAGGGCGTGGGTGTTGGTGACCCGGGCCACGTCGGGCATCGGCGCCGCGGCCACGGCCGTCGCCTCGGGCGTGACCGCCCAGCCGCCCAGAACGAGGGCGAGTTCGACCAGCAGGATCAGGCCGATCATTCCCCCGACGGGCAGATAGTTGAGGAAGCCCTGCCTGAATTCCGCGAAATTGATGTCCAGCATCATCACCACGAACAGGAACAGGACCGCGACGGCGCCGACGTAGACCACCACGAGGACCATGGCGAGGAACTCGGCGCCCAAGAGCACGAAAATCCCGGCCCCGTTGAAGAAGGCGAGGATCAGGAACAGCACCGAGTGCACCGAATTGCGCGCCGAGATCACCATGACGCCCGCCGCCACGGCCACCCCAGCGAAAAGATAGAAGATAAGGCCCTGAACGATCATGCCGCCGGCACCCGCGTTTCCCGCCGTGCACGCCCCCGCTTCGCCATACGCAGTCTCAACGCTTTTCCCCTACCCTGACAGCCCCCGCCGCGCCTCACCGGTACGGCGCGTCCGCCTCTAGGCGGGCGGCGATCTCCGCCTCCCACCGATCGCCGTTGCTGAGCAGCTTCTCCTTGTCGTAGAGAAGCTCCTCGCGGGTTTCGGTGGCGAACTCGAAATTCGGCCCCTCGACGATGGCATCCACGGGACAGGACTCCTCGCAGAAGCCGCAATAGATGCACTTCACCATGTCGATGTCGTAGCGCGTGGTGCGGCGGCTGCCATCGGCGCGGGGCTCGGCCTCGATGGTGATGGCCTGGGCCGGGCAGATGGCCTCGCACAGCTTGCAGGCGATGCAGCGCTCCTCGCCCGAGGGGTACCGGCGCAGCGCGTGCTCGCCCCGGAAACGGGGTGAGAGCGGCCCCTTCTCGTACGGATAGTTCAGCGTCACCTTGGGCCTGAACATGTACTTGAGCGTGAGCGCGAGGCCCGAGACCAGCTCCGACAGGAAGACCATCCGCGCGCCGCGATCCAGAAGGGTCAACACGCCGTGTCCTTTCGCCCCAACTCTACGCGCCCGGCGCCCCCGGCACCCAGCCGGTGAGCATCAGGACCCCGGCCACCACGATCACCGCCGCCAACGAGATCGGCAGGAACACCTTCCAGCCGAGGCGCATCAGCTGGTCGTAGCGGTAGCGGGGAAAAGTGGCGCGGATCCAGAGGAAGAAGAACAGCACGAAGGCGATCTTCGCCAACAGCCACACCGGCCCCGGTATCCAGTTGAACGGCGCCGCGTCGATGGGCGGCAGCCATCCACCCAGGAACAGGATCGTGGTCATGGCGCTCATCAGGATCATGTTGGCGTACTCGCCCAGGAAGAAGAGGGCGAAGGTCATGGACGAATACTCGACGTTGTAGCCGGCGACCAGCTCGGTCTCCGCCTCGGGCAAGTCGAAGGGCAAGCGGCTGGTCTCCGCCAGCGTCGAGATGAAGAAGATCACGAATATCGGAAACAGCGGCAACCAGTACCAGTGCCAGAACCCACCCGCCTGCGCCAACACGATCTGGGAGAGGTTGAGCGATCCGGCGCACAGCAGCACGGTGATGATGATGAAGCCGATGGAGACCTCGTAGGAGATCATCTGCGCCCCGGACCTGAGTGCGCCCAAAAACGCGTACCTGGAGTTGCTCGCCCAGCCCGCCATGATGACGCCGTAGACGCCGAGCGAGGAGATGGCGAAGAGGTAGAGGATGCCGACGTTGATGTCGGAGAGCACGACGCCTACGTCGAACGGGATCACGGCCCAGGCGACCAGGGCCAGCGTGAAGGTGATGACCGGGGCCAACAAGAACACGGTCTTGTTCGCGCCGCTGGGCACCACGGTCTCCTTCATCAGCAGCTTGATGCCGTCGGCGAAGGGCTGCAAGAGCCCGAAGGGGCCCACCACGTTGGGCCCTTTGCGAAGCTGCATGGCCGCGATCACCTTGCGTTCGGCGTAGGTGAGGTACGCGACCGCCAGGAGCAGCGGCACCAGGATGATCACGACCTTGGCGACAATGATCGCCACCGGCCAGACGTATCCCCACCAGAAGCTAACCATGGGTGCCCGTCCTCTCGGGCTCAGGGAGGACGAAAGCCTCCGTGCACTCGGCCATGGTGACCGAGGCGCGGGTAATGGGATCGGTCATGTAGTAGTTGGCAACCGGATAGGCGAAGGGCGCCGCACCGAGCGCGCCTTTGGCTCCAAACGCGCCCCACGGCCCGGGCTCGACCGCGTCGAGCTGCTCGAAGACGGGATTGACCCTGGCCATCCGCCTGCGGAGCTCGCCCAGGGTGCCGTAGGGCATGCCTTTCACGAGGCCCAGGGCCTCCCCCAGGGCGCGGAGGACCTTCCAGTCCTCGCGCGCCTCGCCCGGCGGGAACACGGCGAGCTTGGTGCGCTGGACGCGCCCTTCGGTGTTGACGTAGGTCGCGCTCTTCTCCGTAAACGCGGCGCCGGGCAGGATGACGTCGGCGGCCTCGGCCCCGGCGTCCCCGTGATGGCCCTGGTAGATGACGAAGGCGTCCCCGAGCCGGGCCATGTCGATCTCGTCGGCGCCGAGGAGGTAGACGACCTGGATCGCGCCCGAGGCCGCGCCCTCGAGGATGCCGGCCACGTCGCGGCCGCCTTCGCCCGGGACCAGGCCGAGGTCGAGGCCGCCCACCCGTGCGGCGGCCAGGTGCAGCACGTTGAAGCCGCACCACTCGCCGCCCACCAGCCCGCAGTCCTCGGCGATGCGCCGGGCCATGCCCAGCACGACTGCGCCGTCGTCGCGCGCCAGCGCCCCCTGACCCAGGATCAGCATGGGCCGCTCGGCCGCTTTCAGCTCGGCCGCGAAGGCGTGTTTCCCCGAGGCGATCTCCTTGAGCACGCGCGGGCCCGGCCCCAGATCCTCCGCCGGATAGGTGAGGTCGACCCCGGGCCCGATGACGGCCACGCGGAACCCGCCCATGAGGTAACGCTTGCGCAGCCGCGCGTTGACGCCCGCCGCCTCCCAGCGCGGGTTGGTGCCCACGAGCAGGCACAGGTCCGCCTCCTCAATGCCCGCGATGCCGGTGTTGAAGATATAGGCCCCGCGTGGCCCCGCGGGCAGCTTCGCGCCGTCCTGCCGGCAGTCGACATGCGGCGAACCGAGCGACCCGAGGAGGTCCTTGAGCGCCAGCATGGACTCGCAGCAGGCCAAGTCGCCGGAAATCGCCGCGACGCTCTCGCCCTTCAGTCCCTTGAGCCGGGCGGCGATGGCCCCGAACGCCTCGGCCCAGCTCGTCGGCTCGAGCCTGCCGTCGCGGCGGACATAGGGGGTATCGAGTCGCTGGCGCTTGAGCCCGTCGTAAGCGAAACGGGTCTTGTCGGAGATCCACTCCTCGTTCACGTCCTCATGAGTGCGGGGAAGGACGCGCATCACCTCCGAGCCCCGGGCGTCGACCCGGATGCTGCTTCCCACGGCGTCGAGCACGTCGATGGACTCGGTTTTTCTCAGCTCCCAGCTGCGGGCGGCGAACGCGTAGGGCTTGGAGGTCAGCGCGCCCACCGGGCAAAGGTCGATCATGTTCCCGGACAACTCGGAGGTCAGCGTCTGTTCCACGTAGGTGCCGACCTCCATGTCCTCGCCGCGGCCGGTGGCGCCGAGCTCTTCGACGCCCGCGATCTCGGTCGCGAACCGCACGCACCGCGTACAGTGGATGCAGCGGGTCATATGGGTCTTGATCAGCGGCCCGAAGTCCTTGTCCCTGACGGCCCGCTTGTTCTCGCGGAAGCGGCTCGAGTCGGTGCCGTACGCCATGGCGATGTCCTGCAGGTCGCATTCGCCGCCCTGGTCGCAGATCGGGCAGTCGAGCGGGTGATTGATGAGCAGGAACTCCATGACCCCGCGGCGGGCCTGTTCCACCATGGGCGTGTCGGTGTGGATCACCATCCCCTCCATGGCCGGCATGGCGCAGGAGGCGATGGGCTTGGGCGAGCGCTCCATCTCCACCAAGCACATCCGGCAGTTGCCGGCGATGGAGAGGCGCTCGTGGTAGCAGAACCGCGGTATCTCGATGCCAAGCGTCTCGCAGGCCTGGAGCACCGTGGTGCCGGCTTCGACCTCGATCTCGA
>JAZGAE010000157.1:0-2931 GCA_036475545.1 Alphaproteobacteria bacterium | reverse complement strand
TCGCATAATAGCCAGGGTCCTGGTGAACCGCACCCCCCGCCGGCCCGAAGCGGATGGCCGGTTCGATCGAAGACGCGCCGAGGCTCTGTCAGGACAACTCGCTTAGCCCGGTTTGGGCGCGTCATTTACAGACTAATCGCATACAGACTAATCGCAAATTGCATGCCACGGTCCGGCGACCCCGCCCCTGGGGGCAAAACCCAAGGTATTCCGCGGATTTCCAATGGTTTCGCGGGGTCCGACCAGGCAACCGGCCGGGTGCGTCCAAGTGCGAGGCCCGGCGTAATGTGCCCAATTTTTGGGCTCTCTCAAGCAAGGGCCTAAATCTTAGGCATTATTTCGACGGCCGGGCGCTCCCCAGGCGGCCGGCCCTTCGCGGAGGCGCTTTGGTCCCGGACCCCAACACGCTGTAGAGTGGCGGGCATGAGATCCCCGTCCAACCCTCGGGACCATGGCTGAGGCCGTGACCGACCCATGGGTTCTGCTGCCGGCGGCCGCGCTTGCCGGCTGGGTCTATCTCCTGGTTTTTCACGGCGGCTTCTGGCGCGCGCGCCCGCGGCTGGAGGACGAGATCATGCCGCCGCCAGGCGCCGGTCGAGGCGCCTGGCCGCCGGTCGTTGCGGTCGTGCCCGCCCGCGACGAGGCCGAGACCATCGCCCGGTCCGTTTCGTCGCTCTTCTCCCAGGACTATCCGGGCCCATTCTCGGTCGTGCTCGTCGACGACCACAGCGGCGACGGCACCGCCGGGCTCGCCCGGCGCGCCGCCGAAGACGCGGGGGCCGGCGAGCGCCTGGACGTCGTGAGTTCCGCCCCGCTGCCTCAAGGCTGGACGGGCAAGGTGTGGGCCATCTCCCAGGGTGCCCGCCGGTCGGAGGCGCTCGTCCCCGATGCTCGCTACCTATGGCTCACCGACGCGGACATCGAGCACCATCCGGGCGAACTCCGCGCGCTCGTCGCCAAGGCCGAGGAGCATCGGCTCGACCTCGTCTCGGTGATGGTGTTGCTGAGTTGCGAGAGCTTCTGGGAGCGGCTGTTGATCCCTGCCTTCATCTTCTTCTTCCAGAAGCTCTACCCCTTCCCCTGGGTCAACGATCCCGGACGCCGGACCGCCGGGGCGGCGGGCGGCAGCATGCTCGTGCGCCGTTCGGCGCTTGCGCGCGCCGGGGGAGTCGCGGCCGTCCGCGGCGCGCTGATCGACGACTGCGCCCTGGCGCGAAGGATCAAGAACGTCGGCCCGATCTGGCTGGGGCTGAGCGAACGCACGCGCAGCCTGCGCCGCTATGACCGGCTCTCGGACATCTGGGCGATGGTGGCCCGCTCCGCCTATACCCAGCTCAACCATTCGCCGGTGCTGATGATCGGGACCGTCCTCGCGATGATGCTCCTGTATCTGGTGCCGCCTGCGGCCGTCCTTGTCGGCGCGCTTGCGAAGAACGCCGGTGCCGTGGTGATCGGAGCGCTTGCCTGGCTCGTGACGGCGGCGATGTATCGGCCCAGCCTCCTGCTGTACCGCCGGCCGGCGGGGGCGGCCTTGTTGCTGCCCGTCGCCGCGCTGTTATATTGCGGCATGACACTGGAGTCCGCGTGGCGCCATTGGCGCGGCAGGGACGGGGGCTGGAAGGGCCGGACCTACGTGGCCCCGGCCGATCGCGCGGCGCGACCTTCCGGGCGCGCCGGCGGCGATTAATCGGCCCGACCCACCGCGGACGATCGGGGGCGACCATGGCCATCCTCGTCGAGACGCCTTCCGGAAAAGGGGCCGGGGACGAAAACTTCCCGGTCGGCTCGTGGCTGCTGCCGGCGGAGCTCAGGCCGCATATCGCCCTCTTCTATGCTTACGCCCGCGCCATCGACGACATCGCGGACAGTCCTAACCTGGCGCCCGCGGACAAGGTGGCGCGCCTCGACGGCTTCGAGGCGGCGATCACGGGGAAAGTGATCGGCGCCCCCGGATTCGAGAAGGCCGACCGGCTGCGCAAGAGCCTTCGAGAGACGGGCGTGAGCGCCGTCCACTGCGTCGACCTCGTTTCCGCCTTCAAACAGGACGCCACCAAGCTCCGCTACCGCAACTGGGACGAGCTGATGGACTATTGCAATCGCTCGGCGGCCCCGGTGGGCCGGTATCTTCTCGACCTCCACGGCGAGGAAAAGGACGGCTACCGGCCCGCGGACGCGTTGTGCAACGCGCTCCAGGTCATCAACCATCTCCAGGACTGCAAGGCGGATTACCTCAATCTCGATCGGGTGTACTTGCCGCTCGACTGGATGGGGGCGGCCGGCGTTACCGTGGCCGACCTTGGCGCGGGCGAGGCAAGCCCAGGCCTGAGAGAGGTCCTCGACCGCACACTGGATGCGGTCGACGAGCTCCTGGTCGTCGCGCGGCAGTTGCCAAGCTGCCTCAAGAGCCGCCGCCTCGCCATGGAATCGTCCACCATCCTGCGCATCGCGGAGCGCCTTTCCGAGCTCCTGCGTCGTCGCGATCCCGTGGCCGAACGCGTGGAACTCAGCCCGCCGGCCTTCCTCTTGTGCTGCGTTGCCGGCGTCTGGCGGGTGGTGACCTAGGTGTGGGCGCTGTGTCCCTGTTCGAAGTCGCGGACGGGGCGTCGGCCCGGCGATTTGCTTCTCACCGCTCATACTCATAAACGAATCGCGGAAATTTGATTAGGGCGGTTTACGGTTTTTGAATACAATCCCGCCAACAAACACTTGGAATTACATCGTCAAGGCGAACTCAGGGGGGATCGCAGCAAGCATTTTCACTCCGGCATTTGTGTGGACGTAATTTAGTGCCGGTTCTTGAGCATGGGGGAAATACGCACAGTGGCAGTAGAGACACCGTTGTTGGATCTGGTGAACGATCCTGCGGACCTGCGGGGGTTTTCGTGTGACGAGCTGAAGCGGCTGGCCGACGAGCTTCGGGCGGAGACGATC
>JAZGAE010000156.1:0-3287 GCA_036475545.1 Alphaproteobacteria bacterium | reverse complement strand
CGCGGATGGGCGCCGAGCAGCCGGGGCGCGCCGGCCAGATCGTGGCTCACGAGGCCCCCGCCGAAAAGATGCGAGCGATGGGCGAACAGGCCGTGCCCGCCATGGGCCAGGATCTTGCGCGGCGCGCTGGGGGCGCCGTGGTGGCCATGGCGCGCAAGCCTGTGCGGCTGGAGGAAGACCAGCGTGTCGCGGTCGAATCCGAAGATCCCGCCCTTGTGGAGGGGTACGAAAGCGTACTCCTCGATCGTGACGACCCTGTGCGGGTGACGCCCGGACAAGGCGCGGCGATCGAGGACGGTCACCTTCGAGGCGCCGTACACGTGATGGCGAAGATGGCTCAACAAGAGGTGCCTGTAGAGGCCCGGGTGGCGACGAATTTCATGTCGAAGTTGGAGGTGCGAGCCGGGCCCCAAATGATGACGAGGATTGAGCGCGTCGGCCTTGGTGGAGAGCGAACCGGCGCTTGCCGCCGGCGGGAGCGCCAGGGCGAAAACGGCGATCGCGGCCGCCAACAGCGGTCTGATGGAAAGAGACGTCCACATCCCTCGGCCTGCCTGTCGATTATGGCGCGGCATCCCTGCCCCTCACATCACCATCTGGGCCGGCTGGGTCCGTGGATCAAGGTCCGGTCAACGGCGAACGAGCGGCCATGGAGGGCTTCGCCCGCGGCGCTCAGGCAAGCCCCGGCGCGGTTCGCGAAACTGTGATTTCACCAAACGTCGGGCGACCGCTAAGTTTCATGCCGTGCCGGGCTGGCCGGCCGCAGACGGCGGCGCGGTGGGGGCGTCTCCCCTTTGAGGGCGCGAGTCCCCTTTGAGTTCGGCCGGCCGGCGGACTCGTGACAAACCGGGGCGGGGCCATGAACCGTTCGTTATCGACCACGCTCGCGCGTTTCGGAGCACGGCTGATCGTTGCTCCGGCATTGGTCCTCGCCCTCGGCGGCGTGGCGTCACTCGAGGCCCTGTTCGCGCCGCGGGCGGAACTCTGGGAGCGCTGGGCGGCCCACGACCCGGATGCCGCAGCCACCATCGATCATGCGGCGTGGGATCGTCTTCTCGAGACCTACCTCGTCCCAGGCTCAGACGGCGTCAACCGCTTCGCCTACGGGCGCGTGACGGACGAAGACCGCCGCGCGCTCGATGGCTATGTCGCCGGTCTCGCCGGGCTGCCGATCAGCCGCTTCGGCCGCCCCGAACAGCTCGCCTACTGGATCAACCTGTACAACGCGCTGACCGTCAAGGTCGTGCTCGCCCACTACCCGGTGAGGAGCATCCGCGACATCGACATCTCGCCCGGCCTGTTCGCCGACGGCCCATGGGGCAAGAAGCTGGTTCGCATCGACGACGAGGCGGTCAGCCTCAACGACATCGAGCACCGCATCCTTCGCCCCATCTGGCGCGATCCGCGCCTCCACTACGCCGTGAACTGCGCCTCGATCGGCTGCCCGAACTTGCGGGCCACGGCCTTCACCGCGGCCAACACGGACGCGTTGCTGGAGGCCGGCGCGCGCGAGTACGTCAACCACCCGCGCGGCGCCCGCGTCGAGAACGGCGGGCTCATCGTGTCCAGCGTCTACGTCTGGTTCGAGGAAGACTTCGGGGGCGGCGAGGCGGGCGTGATCGCGCACTTGAAGCGCCATGCGGGCCCCGAGCTTGCGGCCGCGCTCGATGTGGTCGACCGGATCGGCGGCCACCACTACGACTGGCGGCTTAACGAGGCGAGGGGTCCGTGACGGGGCATCGGCCCGCGCTCGCGCTCTGGCGCCGCCGCTCCGAATCGTAGATCCGCGCGAGACGCTCCGGCGAGACGCCCAGGTGAAAGAGGGCGTGGATCTTGAGCCACCCCCACACGATGCCTGCCGGGTGCCGGCCTTCGAAGCGCCGCGACGAGGTGACAAGCGGCGGGTCCTGGATGCAACAGGTCTCGCCATACCGCTCGAGGCGGCGGGCGAAGTCGTAGTCCTCCATCAGGGCGATGGGACGAATGCCGCCGAGCGCCTGGTAGACCCGGCGCCGCACGAACAAACCGGAATCGCCGTAGTAGAAGCCGCGTTCCCGGATCCAGGCGTAGAAGCCGTCGAGCCACCGGCTGAATCCGTCGTCGCCGGCGAACAGCAAACGGAAATTGCCGCCGACGATTTGCGGCGACCTCAAGGTGTCCTCGATCTTCCGGAGGCCACCGCGCGGAAAGACCGAGTCCGCGTGGAGGAAGAGCAGGATGTCGCCTTCCGCCTGCTTGGCGCCGTCATGCAGCTGGCGCCCGCGCCCCGGGGCCGAGCGCACGATCTTGACGCCCTGGTCTGTGGCCACGGCCAGGGTTTCGTCGCGGCTGCCGCCGTCGGCGACGATGGTCTCGCAGGGGCCGCCACCCTCCTGGCGGTCGAGGCTTCGGAGCAGCCCGGGCAGGCTGGCCGCCTCGTTGAGGGTCGGGATGACGACGGAGATCACGGGCGTTGCTCCTTTTGGCGGCGCGGCGGATGGATCCGGTCCGCCGCGCGCCGTGCGTTTTCCCCCGTGCCGCGCGCGGGCATCGCGAGTCTATAGGCTAAAGGCGGTCCGGGCTCGGGTAAAAAGTGCGTGACCCTCTGCCCGGCAGGCCGGACGGGATCGGCCGCCGTCTGCTACCATGGCGCAGCGCCGGCGGTCCCGCGCGCCGTGGGCCAGGTATGATGGGCGCGGGCCGGTGGGGGCAAGCGGACAGCGGAGACGCAAGATGCCGAAAGCGATCTGGAACGGAAAGGTGATCGCCGAGTCCGACCGCCATGAGGCGATCGAGGGCAACGTTTATTTTCCGCCCGACGCGCTCAAGCGGGAGTACGTCCGCGACAGCGAGACCATCAGCGTGTGCCCGTGGAAGGGGACGGCGCACTATTACACGCTGGTGGTCGACGGCGCCGAGAACCGCGATGCCGCCTGGTACTACCCGGACCCCAAACCGGCCGCGCGGAACATCAAAGACTTCGTGGCCTTCCGGCAGGGCGTCGAGGTCCAGACCTAGCGGGAGGCCGTTCGCGGGGCGCGGCGGCGCAGGCCGGGCGGGCGAGATAGCTAGCGGGAGGCCGTTCGCGGGGCGCGGCGGCGCAGGCCGGGTGGGTGAGATAGATGGACACCGAAGTCCCCCTTTATGCCGAGATCGCGCCGTTCGACGAGCGGATGCTCCGGGTGGACGAGGTCCACACCCTCTACGTCGAGCAGGTGGGCAACGCGGAGGGCGTGCCGGTGGTGTTTCTCCACGGCGGGCCGGGGAGCGGTTGCCGCCCCGGGCAGCGCCGCTACTTCGACCCGGCG
>JAZGAE010000155.1:0-77528 GCA_036475545.1 Alphaproteobacteria bacterium | reverse complement strand
TATGGCGAATGCCGCGTCGGACGCGTAGTCCACCATGTAACGCGCGTCAATCATCGCGTCGCTCTTGACCGCTTGTTCTCGCGGAAGCATCCCATAGGGTCACAAATTCCTGAACCCGGTCTGTCTGTCTTGACCGCAGTCAAGCCATCGAAATCGGGGCGATGACCAGCATGCGTGAATTTTATCTTGGTCAATCTGCAAAACCCCGATGGATTACTACTCCGGGAAACCTAATAAACCGACATTCCCCGGCATTGGCCGGTGCAGCCTCTGCCTTCGGTGTGCGACGCGAAGACGGCCAGACCCTCGAGGCTGAGCAAGGCAATCATTGTCTTCACAATTGAGCGAGAAAGGAAATGAATTGTGGCAAAAATTGAAAGCCTTCACGGAACGACACCGGCCGAGATCTTTCAGAGCGGATTGGAGAACTTGGCCGAGATCGAGGCCATCGCGGCGGCTGTTCTGTGGAAGGATGGCAGCGTAACGGCCGGCTGGTCGAACACGGATGCCTCAAAAATATCCCGTATGATTCTCACGCTCGACGAAGAGCAAAGAAAGAGGCACCTTCGTGATTAACTTGAGCCGGGAAATCCACTGTTTGCCGCGTAACAGGCCAGTTTCCCTAATGATAGAGCGGTGAGGGTTTGGTTCGAATGATACGAGGATTCCAGTCATGAGCGTCGACGACATCAAGGCCCTGACATTTGACACGGGCGGAACGATTCTGGACTGGCACACTGGCTTCCACACGGCTCTTGCCGGGGCCGGCAACAAATAGGGCATCGAGAAGGATTGGGCAGCGCTCACCAACGAGCTTCGGCGCCGATCGCTCAACCGCATGTTGAACCTCGGCGAGCACGCGCCTCCGAGCTACAACTTCGATGGCGCACACCGAGCGCGGCTCGACGATCGTCACCTCGAACCTGCCATTCGAAGATTGGACCACCGTCCTCGGGTCGGAGCGGCTCACCGGCGCGTTGCTCGACCGGTTGACCCATCACGTCCAGATCCTGACCATGAATGGCGACAGCTACCGTCTCAAGCAATCCACCGGACGCCGCCGCGCGACCGCCTCGGCGGCGCAAAACCAAGCCACCACCGGGACCGTCGATCCCGAGACCGGCGAGATCACCGAAACCTGATCCCCGACCCTCAGCCGTGACACAGGAAAGGGCCCGATCGGGCCCTTTCCTGTGTCACACCCTCTCACGCCAGTGGCCTGCTTTTACTCCGCCCCAATGGCCTGGAATTGCTCCGCCGTTGACACCCGGTCGAGGCGAGCAGGAAATAGGGAAGCCCGATGGTGGCGACGAGCAGGCCGAGGAGGCGGAGGCCCGGGTCCTCGGTCCCTTGGGGCTTCCAGCCGATGTCGGGAAACACCGGCAGAAAGGCGATGGCGGCGGCGAGCAGCAGGATATGCGCCGACACCTGGACCCTGGGCCTGAGCGTCCGCGTCGTCCAGTCGGAATAGGCGTAGCCAGCGAGCAGCGCCACCTGGAAGAAGACCAGGGCGGTCGTCCACACCGAGGCCGAGCCCCCGAACCAGGGCAGAACCTGCTTGATGATGATCGGCTGGATCAGGAACAGCAGGAAGGCGCTGGAAACGATGGTGACTGCGTAGACCGGCATCCGCGACTCCCAGGTGCATCCGGCGGGTTGGTTTGCCGCGGGCTTCCCCAAACGGGGAGAATGGCCGCGATCCGGAACGGATTTGGGGCCCGTCGGCAGCGGATTGGCGCCCCAAATCGGGGCCCGCGTCAATGGCAAAAAATGGGGAGCGCCCGGGGGTTTGGGCGGCCTCGCCGGGATGCCGGCGCGGACCCGGGCGCGGCGGCGCCGAAATTCGCCAGATCCGGTTTAGGCGGCCCGGCGCGGGTTGCTTGGCCGGGCGCGGCGGCGCGGAAATGGTGGAGCCGTGGGGAATCGAACCCCAGACCTCTACAATGCCATTACGCCCGGCCAACGATAGTATCGAGTAATTTCAATCACTTGTTCGGGCGGCGGCGCATGCCCACCCCGAACGAAACCGCAAAAAACCGAACGAGCCGGTATGAGCCCGGGCACGATTTGGGCACAGTGGTGGCGTGTCTCAGGCCGCGCGTTCTTCCTCGGGCCCCTGGGCCCCCTTTCTCCCCGCGGAATCCAAAACGCCTTCGTCGTTTTGTTGAATTGGAATCCGTTCACGGGTCCACCTGCCGCCAAAAGAATGGCCACCGCGCGGCGAGGGTCGTCGGCGGCATGGGTAGTGAACCAATTTCGACCTGAAGACTTTCGACAGGATGATACTGGTCGCGACCCCTAGGAGCGCTTCTCGGAGCGGGCTGCCGCCCAGGCTTCGCTCAACCGGTCGAGCGCCTCTTCATCCAGCGCCTCGTCGGCCAAGCCGTATAATTTCTCTTCTTCGCTCTTGAAGTGTCTGCGGGCGACGCCCAAGATTTTCCCGACCGCATCGAGCGCTTCGTCAATGTCTCGCGCATTTTCGATCTGTTCCAGTTCGTGCCGGATACGTTCGTGATCGGCATGCATTTCCGCAAACAACTCGTCCGTCTTTGCGAACGGTTTGAGCGCCGGAAACAGCAGTTTCTCCTCCAGGGCCGCGTGTGATCTCAATTCGGTCTTCAGAACGGTCACGGTGCTTTCGATCTGAGCCACTTCTCCCGAAACCGAATTCAATTCTTCGATTTCGTCGAGGAGCGCGTTAAACGCCGCATGTTCACCCCGGAGCAGATCGGTTAGTTTCATTGCCGCTCTCCCCTTGATTCTCAATTGGTTTGGTCGTTCCTGGCCCAGCCATCGCATTCCAAATCCTTGCGGAAGGCGGTCGAAGCGGCAACGACTATGGCATTGCGAGATATATCCCTTTATTTCACGCATTGACAGGTCTTATCCCCTATTCCCCAGATGAAGCACCGATTTGGCGACGCTGCGACGAAATTCTGATATAAGAATCAAGGTGTTGGTGTCAGATTGGAGGGGATGGAATGGCCCACCCGATGGGTGAAAGCGAAACCGGGGTTTTGCGGCTCGATTTCGACCGTCGGCTGAAGTTGGAGTTCCACGGATCGAAGGTCACTCGGACGCGGGGTTTCTGCCTTTTCGGGAACTCGACGACGCCCTGGGACTGACCGATATTGCTGGGGAACGTTTGGTGGACCCACGGATCGGGAAGAACGGCCAGCACGGGATGACCGGGCTGTTCCGTCAATCGACGTTCGGGCGACTTGGCGGCTATGAGGACGTGAACGATGCCGATCGCCTCGGGCATGATCCGGCCATGCGGTGGATCGTCGACGGGCATGCTGTGGCGAAGCAGGCGGCTTCGGCGAGCCAGATGGGACGCTTCGAGACCGAGTTCCTGGCGACCGACGATAACATTACCGCCCTTGCCGACCTGTCCGGGCTTTGGATCGACCGGGTTCACGACCGCCGCCCGCCGAAGAAGGTGGTCCTCGACATGGATTCCAGCGTCAGTCCGACCTACGGTGACCAGGAGGGCACGGCCTACAACGGTCATTTCGGCTGCACCTGCTACCATCCCCTTTTCCTGTTCAACCAGTTCGGTGATCTGGAACGGAGTTCCCTCCGTCCTGGCAACGTCCACAGCTCCGATGACTGGGAAGGCGTGTTGAAGCCGGTTGTCGTTCTGGCCCAGGTCGGCCCAAACCGCCTGATTCCAGCGATCCGTTCCGCGCACTTTCCACTGGCCTTCCCGGGTGAAGAGAACGTGCATGTCGGGGCAGGAGCCCAGACATGTCCAGGAAACCCGAGCATGAGATTCGCCAGCTGAGCGGTCTGAGCCTCGAGGGTCTCCGGGCCGACTGGCGCCGCCGGTTTCAGGCCGATCCTCCCACGTGCAAGTCCACATCCTTCCTTCGCGGCCTCATCGCCTAGCGACTGCGGGGCGTAGCTTATGGTGGCTACTCGGACGAAACCCGGCGCACGCTCGATAAACTGGTCGCGGCCTATGAGCGGGATCCCGGCTACAAGCCCTTCCCCACCTTGGGCGTCAAGCCGGGCACAGTCCTGGTGCGCGAATGACGCGGCGTAGCCCACGGGGTCCGCGTTTTGGACGACGGCTTCGAATATGACGGCGAGCGGTACGGCATCCTCTCCGAGGTGGCCCGCCGCATCGCCGGCACCCGCTGGTCCGGGATGTCCCTGCCAAAAAGTCTGTCCCCCTCTGCTTCTGTCCGCATCCTGTAACGGCTCACTGTACACATACGCGAATATCGCGATTACGGGCGTCAGGCGAAAACCAGATGTTTTGCGCGGCTGACAGAGCTCTTGGGAGGGGCACGCTCGGAGTGCAGAGACCAACCTATGTCGCGATCCGATGGCTAAGATCTCGCACCGTTTTGCACCAATAGCCGACTGCTGGTCGGCCACTTGGATGTGGGCCAAGCATGCGCTTTTGAGCGCCGCTTTTTCTTACGAGACCTGCGCCACTGGTTCGCCGTCGATTATTTGAGGCGCGGGGGCTCGATCTACGATTTGAAGGGCATTCTGGGCCACAGCTCGATCAAGACGACCGAGATTTACCTGCACTTCCTGACTGCGGGGCAGCAGGAAAAGGCGAAGCGGGCCGGCGCAAAAACCGGCACAGGTGAGGTGGTTCGTGATTAGAGGCCTTCCAGAAAGGCCCCTAACCCATTGTGGCGGAGGGAGGGGGATTCGAACCCCCGATACGGCTGTTAACCGTATAACGGTTTAGCAAACCGCCGCCTTCGACCACTCGGCCATCCCTCCTCGGGGTGCGCGGCGCCGCGCCCGGTCGAGGCCCTTCTACAAACCGGCTCGAGGCCTGTCAACGCCGTCCGGCGCGGACGGCGCGGCGCGCCATGCTATTCGGGTCATAGGTTTATAGGTGGTGCGGCAGCCATGTCGGCGAAACCGCCTGCCGGCGGACGGCCGGCCATATCGAAAAAGGCAAGCAACGGAGCGCGCCTAGCTAAAGCTCCAGCGCTTGTACGCCTCTTTCATCTCCTCGAGGGATTCGGCCGAAAGCGCGGGATCGGACTTCTCCCCGACGCAGAGCGCCCGGTAGCGGTCCCTCGCCTGGACGAACGCGATCCACAGCTTCGCCTGGCCAAGGGCGTCCGTGTCACGCTCCGTCTTCTTCTTGCCCATCTGCGTGTTCCTGTCTTCGACCGCCTCGAGGATGACCAGCAATCCCTCGGCGACGCCCTGCTCGCCCATCGCATACGCGTGGTTGAAGGCCGCCAGTATCTTGTCGCTGAGGCGCTGGTCGTAGTCCGGCCGCCCCAGGTTCTTCCCGATCGTTGCGGCGAACGATTCGCCGCCCGCGTCGGCCTGGTCCATGGTCTCCCCCAGGAGTGGCAAATAAAGCCAACGGGCGGATTGTACCCGGCCAGTATTGAGAAAGATTTAAGGGGACGCGCGATCCGCCCCGGGAGCCGGCGAATGGAAGGCGCCGCCCCGCGGCTTGCCCGCCGATGGACCCGCCGGAGGGCGGCGGGGCCCTAGCCCGAGAGCTTCTTGCGGAGGACCTCGTTGACGAGCTTGGGATTCGCCTTGCCCTGGCTCGCCCGCATGACCTGGCCGACGAAGTAGCCGAAGAGCTTCTCCTTGCCGGCCTTGAATTCCGCCACTTTTTCGGCCTCCGTCTCCAGCACCTGGCTAACGAGCGCCTCGATCGCGCCCGCATCGGAGACCTGCTCGAGGCCCTTCTCCTCGACGATGGCGGAGGCCTCCCGGCCGCTCTCGAACATCTCGGCGAAGACCTCCTTGGCGATTCGCCCCGAGATGGTGCCGTCGCCAAGGAGGTCGACGAGGCCGCCCAGGGCCTCCGCCGACACCGGCGAGTCCTCGATGCCCTTGCCTGCCTTGTTCAGGAGCCCGAAGAGCTCGCCGATCACCCAGTTGGCCGCCGTCTTGGGGTCGCGCCTCGCCTCGGCGCCCTTGGTCAACACCGCCTCGTAATAACCGGCGGTCGCCTGTTCGGCCACCAGCACGCCGGCGTCGTAGGCCGACAGCCGGTACTCGCTCATGAACCGCGCCTTCCTGTCGTCGGGCAGCTCCGGGAGCGCGCGCCGGATCTCCTCGACCCACTCGGCATCGAGAGTCAGCGGAAGCAAATCGGGGTCGGGGAAGTAGCGGTAGTCGTGGGCGTATTCCTTGGTCCGCATGGGCCGGGTGATCCCCTGGCCGGAATCGAACAGGCGGGTCTCCTGCTCCACCCTGCCGCCGGCCTCGAGCGCCTCGACCTGGCGCCGCGCCTCATAGTCGATGGCTTGGCGCACGAAGCGGATCGAGTTGACGTTCTTGATCTCGGTGCGGGTGCCCAGGGGCTCGCCCGGCCGGCGCACCGAGACGTTCGCGTCGCACCGGAGACTCCCCTCCTCCATGTTGCCATCGCAGGTGCCGAGATACCTCAGGATCGAGCGCAGCTTCGTGAGATACACCGCCGCCTCCTCGCCCGAACGGATGTCGGGCTCGGAGACGATCTCCATGAGCGCCACCCCACAGCGATTGAGGTCGATGTAGGAAAGCGAGGGATGCTGGTCGTGCAGGCTCTTGCCGGCGTCCTGCTCCAGGTGCAGCCGCGTGATGCCGACCTCGCGCGTGGTCCCGTCCTCGAGGTCCAGGTGGATGGTGCCGTGGCCGACGATCGGCTGGCTGTACTGGGAGATCTGATAGCCGGCGGGCAGGTCCGGATAGAAGTAGTTCTTGCGGTCGAACACCGAGGCGAGGTTGATCTGGGCCCCGATGCCGAGGCCGGTGCGCACCGCCTGCTCGACGCAGATCTCGTTGATCACGGGCAGCATGCCGGGCATGGCGGCGTCCACGAACGAGACCTGGCTGTTGGGCTCGGCGCCGAACGCCGTCGCCGCGCCGGAGAACAGCTTGGCGTCGGAGATGACCTGGGCGTGGACCTCCAGCCCGATGACCACCTCCCACTCGCCCGTCTGTCCCTTGATCACCGCGGCTGCCCTCCTTCGGCGCCCGCCGCCGGGCGGTGGCTGAAGCCGGCCGCCTCCTCCAGCACGCCGGCGAACCTGAACACGGTCTCCTCGTCGAACGCCCGGCCGATCAGCTGGAGCCCCAGCGGCAGGCCTTGCGCGCCGAGCCCCACCGGGACCGAGACGGCGGGCAGGCCGGCGAGGCTCGCCGGCACGGTGAGCACGTCGTTGAGGTACATCGCGATCGGATCGTCCATCTTCTCGCCGATGGCGAACGCCGGCGTCGGCGCGGTGGGGGCCAAGATCGCGTCCACCCGGGCGAACGCCTCCTCGAAGTCGCGGGCGATCAGCGTCCGCACCCTCTGGGCCTTGAGGTAGTAGGCGTCGTAGTACCCCGCCGACAGCACGTAGGTGCCGATCAGCACCCGCCGCTGGACCTCGGCCCCGAACCCCTCGGCGCGGGTGTTGTCGTACATCTCGGCAAGGTTCTCGCCGGGGACGCGAAGCCCGTAGCGCACCCCGTCGTAGCGCGCCAGGTTCGACGACGCCTCGGCGGGCGCGACGATATAATACGTCGGCAACGCGTACTTGGTGTGGGGGAGCGAGATCTCGACCGGCTCGGCGCCCGCGTCCCGCAGCCACGCCACGCCCTGCTCCCACAGCCGCTCGATGTCGGGGGCCATGCCCTCGACCCGGTATTCCCTCGGGACCCCGAGTTTCAGCCCGCGGATGTCCCCGCTCAGCGCCGCTTCGAAGTCGGGCACCTCCCTGGGCGCCGAGGTGGAGTCCTTGGGGTCGTGGCCGGCCATGGCGCGGAGCATGATGGCGGCGTCGCGCACGGTCCGGGTCATGGGGCCCGCCTGGTCCAGCGACGAGGCGAAGGCGACGATGCCCCAGCGCGAGCACCGCCCATAGGTTGGCTTGAGCCCGACGATGCCGCAGAAGGCGGCCGGCTGGCGAATCGAGCCGCCGGTGTCGGTGCCGGTAGCCCCCAGCGCAATCCGCGCCGCCACGGCGGCCGCCGAGCCCCCCGACGAGCCGCCCGGCACCAGCGGCCTGTTGTCGCCTTCGCGCCGCCAAGGGTTCTCGACCGGCCCGTAGAAACTCGTCTCGTTGGACGAGCCCATGGCGAACTCGTCCAGGTTCGACTTGCCGAGCATCACGGCGCCGGCCGCCCACAGGTTCGCCGTCACCGTCGACTCGTAGCGCGGCGTGAACCGGTCCAGGATGTGGGAGCCCGCGGTGGTCAGCACGCCCGCAGTGCAGAAGAGGTCCTTGACGGCGATGGGGAGCCCCTCCATGACCCCGAGTCCGCCGTCGCCGCCGCCCTTGGCCCGGCGCTCGTCGGACTTCCGCGCGGCGTCGAGCGCGATCTCCGGCGTTTCGGTAACGAAGGCGTTCAAGCCCCGCGCACCCTCCATCGCCTCGATGTGGGCCTCCGCCAGCTCGACCGAGGTGAACGCGCCCGCGGCGAGCCCGTCGCGGGCCTCCGCCATGCTGAGATCCGTGAGCTCGGCCAAGGGCCTCTCCGTCACTCGATCACTTTGGGGACGGTGAAGAAGCCGTGGGCGGTCTCGGAGGCGTTGCCGACGATGTCGTCCGCATACCCGCCGTCGGTGACCACGTCCTTGCGCCGCGGCAACTTCATCTCCACGACGCTGGTCATGGGCGCCACCTTCTCGGTGTCGACCTCGCCCAGCCGCTCGACCCAACTGATGATGTTGGTGAGCTCGCCGGCCATGCGTTCCAGGTCTTCGTCGGTCAGCTTGATGCGCGCGAGTGTGGCGATATGCGCCACGGTGGCTTTATCGAGCGGCATGATGTTAAGTGTCTCCGAATCGGGCGGTCGGGCGCGTCGCGTCCCCGGGGGAAACGCCTGGCGCAAGCCCGAGACAGGGCAAGATACCCACAGGCCGAGCGGAAATTATCACCCGTCATGGCGATCCGCAACCCCACGGAACTCAAGCAAAACCTTGGGGAAGGCCAGCGTCTCCTGGGCCTCGACGTGGGCACCAAGACCATAGGCCTCGCCATCTCCGACCGTGGGCTCGCCATCGCCACGCCGCTCGAGACGCTGAGGCGGACCAAGTTGTCGGACGACGCCGAGCGCCTGCGCCGGATCATCGCCGAGCGCAACGTCGGCGGCCTCGTCATCGGGCTGCCGCTGAGCATGAACGGCACGGAGGGGTCGCGCTGCCAGTCGGTCCGCCAGTTCGCCGCCAACTTGCTCGAGCGCATCGACATCGACATCGCCTTCTGGGACGAGCGGCTGTCCACGGTGGCGGTGGAGCGCACGCTGATCGAGGCCGACGTGTCGCGCAAGCGCCGCGCCGAGGTCATCGACAAGATGGCCGCCGCCTACATCCTGCAAGGCGCCCTCGACCGGATGCGCCACGAAGGGCTGCGGGCCTGAGCAATGGACGTCGCCGCTGCGCTCGCCCCCGTCTTCTTCCTGATCGTCATAGGCTACGCCTTTCGCCGCTCGGGCTTCCTCGAGGAGGGCTTCTGGGTGCGGGCCGACCGGCTCACCTACTTCGTGCTCTTCCCGGCGCTGCTCGCCCACAATCTTGCCCTCGCGCACCTCGGCGAGATCCGCTTCGCCGGCATGGTGGTTGCGCTCGTCGGCGCCGTGGCGGCGGTCGCGCTGGTGTTGCTCGTGCTGCGCCCTCGGCTCAAGCTCGGCGGGCCCGCGTTCACCTCGGTGTTCCAGGGCTCCATCCGCCCCAACACCTACGTCGGGCTGGCCGCCGCCGTGGCGCTCTACGGCGACGCCGGGCTCACGCTCGCGGCGGTGGCGGTGGCCGCCATGGTGCCGCTCGTCAATGTGCTCTCGACCACGGCGCTCGCCCGCTTCGCCAGCGACGGCCCCGAGCCCCGGGGCGACCCGCCGCCGTTCCGAGAGATCGCCGCCACGGTGGCGCGCAATCCCCTGATCCTCGCTTGCCTCGCCGGCGTCGTCTTGAACTGGAGCGGCCTCGGGCTTCCCTTGGGGAGCGAGCCGGTGCTGGACATCCTCGGCCGCGCCGCGCTGCCGCTCGGGCTCTTGTCCGTGGGCGCGGGACTGGACGTGAAGGCGGCCCGGTCCGCCGTGTCTCCCTTGGCGGTGGCGAGCGTGTGCAAGCTGGTGGCGCTGCCGGCGATCGCGGTCGCGGCCCTCAAGGGCCTCGGCGTGGGCGGTCTCACCGCCACCGTCGCGATCCTGTTCGCGGCGCTCCCCACTTCCGCGACCTCGTACGTCATGGCCCGGCAGCTCGGCGGAGACCACGGCCTGATGGCCGGCATCATCACCGTCGAGACGGCGCTCGCCGTGGTGACGCTCCCGGCGGCGCTGATCCTGTTCGGCTAGCCCAGCGATGGCGGCGAACGAGCGCCGGGCCGGTGCCGAGGGAGCCATGACTCGATGACCTCCCCGCTCGAAGGCCTTCGCGTCCTTGACCTCACACGGGTGCTGGCGGGGCCCGCCTGCACGCAAGTCTTGGGCGACCTCGGCGCCGACGTGATCAAGGTCGAGCGGCCGGGAGCGGGCGACGATTCGCGCGGCTTCGGCCCGCCCTGCCTCGTCGACGCGGACGGCCGCGAGACCGGGGAGAGCGCCTACTTCCTCAGCGTCAACCGCAACAAGCGCTCGCTCACGCTCGACCTCTCGGGCCCCGACGGCCAGGACATCGCGCGCCGGCTGATCGCCCACTCGGACGTGCTCGTCGAGAACTTCCGGACGCGCCACCTTGCCCGGTACGGGCTCGGCTACGATCAGCTCAAGGGCGACTTCCCGCGGCTCGTCTATTGCTCCGTCACCGGCTTCGGTCAGACCGGTCCCTACGCGGAGCGCGCCGGGTACGACGTCCTCGTCCAGGCCATGGGCGGCATCATGAGCGTCACCGGCGAGCCCCAAGGCGCGCCCCAGAAGGTCGGCGTCGGCATCGCCGACATCATGGCCGGCATGTACGCCGCCGTCGCCATCCTCGCCGCGCTCCGGCACCGCGACCGCACGGGCGAAGGCCAGCACATCGACATGGCGCTCCTCGACACCCAGGTCGCCTGGCTCGGCTACGTGGCCCAGAACTACCTCGTCTCGGGCGAGGTGCCGGGACGCCTCGGCAACCGGCACCCCAACATCACGCCCCACGAGGCGTATGCGGCCGCCGACGGGCTGGTGATCGTGGCGGTGGGCAACGACGCCCAGTTCCGGCGCTTCTGCGCCTTCGCACGCCGCCCGGAGCTGGCGGAGGACGAGCGCTTTCGAACCAACGCCGGGCGGCTCGAGCACCGCGGCGCGCTCACCACCATCCTGGCCGAGGTGATCGCGGCCCACCCGGCCCGGCACTGGGTCGAGGGGCTCCTGGAGGCGGGCGTCCCCTGCGGCCCGGTCAACGCCGTGGACCAGGTCTTCGCCGATCCGCAGGTCCAGGCCCGCGGCATGAGGATCGAGATGGCCCACCCCTTGACGGGCGACGAGCCCGTGCCGCTGGTCGCCAGCCCGATCAGGATGTCGCGCTCGCCGGTCTCCTACCGCCACCCGCCGCCGACCTTGGGCCAGCACACCGAGGAGGTGTTGCGCGAGCTCGTGCGTTTGGACGAGGACGAGATCGCGGGGCTCCGGGCGCGCGGGGTGGTCTAGCGCCGACGCCCCGTTCCGGGCCTTAAGCCCCTGAGTCCCTTCCCGCACCTTGCCGGGGACCAGCCCGCGGGCGTAATATGCCGCTTTAATGACCACGGGTCGCCCCAACATCCAGTTTCCCCACCGCCACCTTCTCGGCATCGAGGGATTATCGCCGGACGAGATCACGCTGTTGCTCGACCTCGCGGACTCCTATGTCGAGCAGAACCGGCGGACCGACAAGAAGCTCGCCAGCCTGCGCGGGCGCACCATCATCAACCTGTTCTTCGAGGACTCGACGCGCACGCGCACGTCCTTCGAGCTCGCCGGTAAAAGGCTCGGGGCCGATGTCATCACCATGGCCGTGGCGACCAGCTCGATAAAAAAGGGCGAGACGCTGATCGACACGGCCATGACGCTGACCGCCATGCGCCCGGACGTGCTGGTGGTGCGCCACCCTGACTCGGGCGCGGTCATGCTGCTGGCGGAGAAGGTCGACTGCGTCGTCATCAACGCTGGCGACGGCAGCCACGAGCACCCGACTCAGGCGCTCTTGGACGCGCTCACCATCCGGCGGCGCAAGGGGCGCCTCGGCGGGCTGACGGTGGCGCTGTGCGGCGATATCCTGCACTCGCGCGTGGCGCGCTCGAACATCCATCTCCTCAACACCATGGGCGCGCGGGTGCGCGTCGTCGCCCCGCCGACCCTGTTGCCCGCCGAGATCGAGCGCATGGGCGTCGAGGTCTTCCACCACATGGGAAGCGGTCTCAGGGACTGCGACATCGTGATGATGCTGCGCCTCCAGCTGGAGCGCTTTCGCGGCAGCTTCTTCCCCTCCACCCGCGAGTACTTCCGTTTCTTCGGCCTCGACTATGAAAAGCTCGCGGTGGCCAAGCCGGACGCGCTGATCATGCATCCGGGGCCGATGAACCGCGGCGTCGAGATCGACAGCGAGCTCGCCGACGACATCGACCGCAGCGTGATCCGCGAGCAGGTGGAAATGGGCGTGGCGGTGCGCATGGCCTGTCTCGACATGCTCACCCGGGTCCTTCCCAAGACCGGGGCGGCATGATGGCGAAGCGTCGCCAAAACGACGACGCGCGCGCCTCCCGGCGCGTCGCCTTCACCAACGCGCGGCTTCTCGACCCGGCGAGCGGGCTCGACGTCGAGGGCGCTCTCCTCGTCGAAGGGGACGCGATCGCCGATCTCGGTCCGGACTTGTTCGCGGACGGGGTGCCCGAGGCGATCGAGACGGTGGACTGCACCGGCCTGTGCCTGGCGCCGGGGCTCGTCGACATGCGGGTGCAGCTGCGCGAGCCGGGCCAGGAGCATAAGGAGACCATGGCGACGGCAAGCGCCGCCGCCGCCGCCGGGGGCGTCACCACCATGGTCTGCCTTCCCAACACCAACCCGGCCTTGGACGAGGTTTCGCTGATCGAGTTCATCGAGCGGCACGCCCGCGAGACCGGGACCGTCAATATCCATCCCTACGGCGCCGTCACCAAGGGGTTCAACGGCAAAGACCTCACCGAGATGGGCCTGCTTTCGGCGGCGGGCGCGCTCGCCTTCACCGACGCGACCAGGTCGGTGGTCGACGCCCTGGTGATGCGCCGCGCCTTGAGTTACGCCTGCGCCTTCGACCTCGTCATCGTCCAGCACGCCGAGGAACCGTCGCTGGCGGCGGGCGGGGTCATGAACGAAGGCGAAATGAGCACGCGCCTCGGTCTTCCGGGAATCCCCGCCGAGGCCGAAAGCATCATGCTCGAACGCGACGTCCGGCTGGTGGAGCTCACCGGGGGCCGGTATCACGCGGCCCATCTCTCGACGCGGCAAGGCGTCGAGGTCATCCGTCGGGCCAAGGAGCGCGGCTTGGAGGTCACCTGCGATACCGCGCCGCCCTATTTCGCCCTCAACGAGATCGCCGTCGGGGACTACCGCACCTTCGCCAAGCTCTCGCCGCCGTTGAGAAGCGAGGCCGATCGCCGCGCCATCATAGGCGGGCTCAAGGACGGGACCATCGACGCCGTCGCCAGCGACCATGCGCCCCACGACCAGGACAGCAAGCGCCTTCCCTTCGCCCAGGCCGAAGCCGGGGCCGTCGGGCTGGAAACCTTGCTGCCGGTTTCGCTGGAGCTTTACCACAACGGCCATCTTGGGCTTCTCGACGCGATCGGGGCCCTGACCTTCCGCCCCGCGGACATTCTCGGCTTGCCGTCGGGGCGCTTGAAGGTCGGCGCGCCGGCGGACCTCGTGCTCATCGAGCTCGACCGGCCGTGGCGGATCGAGGCCGACGAATTCCGCAGCAAGTCGAAGAACTCGCCCTTCGACGGGCGAACGGCCCAGGGCCGCGTCGTGCGCACCGTGGTCGGCGGGCGCACCGTGTTCGCGCTGGAGCAATAGCGTGATGGCGCCGATCCCCGGCTTCGCGGATCTCTGGCCCTATGTCGCGGCCGCGCTCTGCGGCTACCTCGTGGGCTCCGTTCCTTTCGGCTTGATCCTCACGAGACTCGCGGGCCTGGGCGACATCCGCGCCATCGGATCCGGGAACATCGGTGCAACCAACGTCTTAAGAACAGGGAGCAAGCCGCTGGCGTTATTGACGCTTTTTCTGGATATCGCGAAGGGCGCCATTCCGCCGCTGGTGGCGAGCCAGTGGGGCCTGGCGATGGCGCTGGTGGCCGGGGGCGGCGCCGTGCTCGGGCATGTGTTCCCGGCATGGCTGGGGCTCAGGGGCGGCAAGGGCGTGGCGACGTCGCTGGGGGTGATGGCGGCCCTCGCCTGGCCGGTGGCGCTGCTTTGCTTCGCGACGTGGCTCGTGGTCGCCGGCCTGTTTCGCTACGTCTCGCTCGCGTCGGTGGCGGCATCGGCAGCGGCGCCGCTCTACGCCTGGTGGGTTGCGGACGCCCCGCGAGCCGGATTCATCGCCGGCCTGGCGCTGGTCGTGATTCTGCGCCACGCCACCAACATCCGCCGCCTGCTTGCAGGCACCGAGCCACGCCTCGGCGAGAGGACCTGATCCCACCCCTTTACGCGGGTACGCGGTACTCGCAAAAAATAGCACCAGTCGAATTCTCATCTACTGTTGCGATGGCCGCCACACGGCTGCTGTCCGGCGCCGCAAACCGCGCCGGCTTGACGCCGCCGCGGGGTCTGCCCCATTTTCGCCCGATGACCGCTTCCACACCCCGGCCTTTGCCTGCGGCCGAACGGCTCGACTGGCTCCGGCTCACCCGCAGCGAAAACGTGGGGCCGGTCACCTTCTTCGGGCTGTTGGAGAGGTTCGGATCGGCCGGGGCGGCGCTCGCCGCCCTGCCGGAGCTGGCGCGCCGGGGCGGACGCAGCCGCCCGATCGGCATCTGCGCCAAGGCCGCCGCCGAACGGGAGGTCGAGGAGGTGGAACGCATCGGCGCGCGGCTGATTGCCTTGTGCGAGGCCGAGTATCCGGAGCTGCTGGCGGCGATTTACGATCCGCCGCCGGTGATTGCCGTGCGCGGGCATCCGCATCTGTTGCAGCGCCCCGTCGTCGCGATCGTGGGGGCCCGCAACGCCTCCGCCAGCGGCCGGCGATTCGCGCGCGCGATCGCTGGCGAACTGGGCCGCGCCGAGCTGGTGATTGCCTCCGGCCTTGCCCGCGGCATCGATGGGGCGGCGCACGAGGGCGCGCTTCAGACGGGCACCGTGGCGGTGTGCGCCGGCGGCGTCGACGTCGCCTACCCGCCCGAGAACTCGGGCCTCTACGATCGGATCGTGGCGGAGGGGGCGGCGCTTGCCGAAGAGCGCCTCGGCACGGTCCCGCAGGCGCGGCACTTCCCGCGTCGAAACCGGATGATATCGGGATTGTCGCTCGGGGTGCTCGTGGTCGAGGCGGCGCCCCGCTCAGGCTCGCTCATTACCGCCCGCTTGGCCCTCGAGCAGGGGCGCGAGGTGTTCGCCGTGCCGGGCTCGCCGCTCGACCCGCGCTGCCGCGGGACCAACGACCTTATCCGCCGCGGCGCGATGCTCACCGAGTCGGCCGCGGACGTGCTCGAAGCGCTCCAAGGGCTCCTGCGGCCCCCGGTCGCCGAGCGCCGCAGGCCTGCTTTTGCCGCCGGTCCGGCGCCCGCCTTGGACGACGAAGACGTCGCCGCGGCGCGGCCGGAAATCATTGAAATGCTCGGGCCGACGCCGGTGACGGTTGACGAAATCATTCGCCAGTGCCAATTGTCACCGGCAATCGTGTCGACCGTCCTCCTCGAACTGGAGTTGGCCGGCCGTCTCGATCGACATCCTGGCAACAAGGTCTCCCTGGGCGCGTCCGAGAGCATCTAGGGCGCCGGAGGCCGCGGGCCGGGAGCCATTCTCCCCGCGGAGCCACTGAGCGGAAAGCAGCCTTCATGCACGTAGTCGTCGTCGAATCCCCGGCCAAGGCCAAGGCAATCAACAAGTATCTCGGCAGCGATTACCACGTCCTGGCGAGCTACGGCCATATCCGCGACCTGCCCGCCAAGGATGGCTCCGTGAAGCCGGACGAAGACTTCGCCATGATCTGGGAGACCGATCCCAAGGCGGAGCGGCACATCAAGGAGATCGCAAAGGCGTTGAAAGGTGCCGAGCACCTCTACCTCGCCACCGATCCGGACCGCGAGGGCGAGGCCATATCCTGGCATGTCCAGGAGGTGCTCAGGCAGCGCAAGGCCCTCGACGGCGTGCCGGTGTCGCGAATCGTGTTCAACGAGGTCACCCGCCACGCGGTGCTCGAGGCCCTGCACAACCCGCGGGAGCTGAACAAGGAGCTCGTCGAGGCCTATCTCGCGCGGCGCGCCCTCGACTACCTGGTCGGCTTCACGCTCTCGCCGGTGCTGTGGCGCAAGCTTCCGGGCTCCCGCTCGGCGGGGCGGGTTCAGTCGGTGGCGTTGCGTCTCATTTGCGAGCGAGAGGCCGAGATCGAGGTCTTCCGCCGCAGGGAATACTGGACCGTCGATGCCGACCTGCGCAGTGCGACCGGGGCGGCGCTGAGCGCCCGCCTTACCCATCTCGACGGCGAAAAGCTCGACAAGTTCACCCTCGCCGATACGGAGGCGGCCGAGGCCGCCAAGGATAAGATTTCGGCCCGCCACTTCCGGGTGGCCATGATCGAGCGCAAGAAGACCCGGCGCAACCCGCAACCCCCCTTCACCACCTCGACCCTGCAACAGGAAGCATCTCGCAAGCTGCGAATGAGCGCGGCCAACACGATGCGAACGGCGCAGAGGCTTTACGAGGGGATCGACATCGGCGGCGAAACGCTCGGCCTCATCACCTACATGCGGACCGACAGCGTTCACCTTTCCAACGAGGCCCTCGCCGCCTGCCGCAGGCACATCGGCGCCGCGTTCGGTGCGAACTATCTGCCCGAATCGCCGCGGGTCTTCAAGACGACGGCCAAGAACGCGCAGGAGGCCCACGAGGCGATCCGCCCCACGGACGTGGCCCGGAAACCCGCCGACATGGCCCCCTATCTAAAGGACGACCAGCTTCGTCTCTACGAGCTCGTCTGGAAGCGTGCCGTGGCCAGCCAGATGGCAAGCGCCGCCCTGGAGCAGGTGGCCATCGACATCGAGTCCGAGGATCGAGGCGTGGTCCTGCGCGCGACCGGTTCCGTCGTCGTGTTCGAGGGGTTCCTTCGGCTCTACCGGGAGGGCCGGGATGATGTCGGCGAGGAAGACGAGAGCGAGCGCCGTCTGCCCCCGCTCAAGGAAGGGGAGGCCCTGGAGCTGGAGGCGGTGCGGCCGGAACGCCACGAGACCCAGCCGCCGCCCCGCTACACCGAAGCCAGCCTGGTCAAGCGGCTGGAGGAACTGGGCATCGGCCGGCCGTCCACCTATGCCAACATCCTCGAGGTGCTCCGCGCCCGCAAATATGCGCGTATGGAGAAGAGGCGGTTCGTCCCGGAGGACCTTGGCCGGTTGGTCACGGCGTTCCTGACGAGCTTCTTCAAGCGCTACGTACAGTACGACTTCACCGCCGAAATGGAGGACCGGCTCGACGCCATCTCCAACGGCCGCAGAGACTGGAAAAACGTGCTGCGGGGTTTCTGGGACGACTTCATCACGGCCGTGGATGAGACGAAGGACCTGACCATTCGCCAGGTTCTGGACGCGCTCGACGAAGAGCTGGGACCGCATTTCTTCCCCGAGGTCGAACCGGGCAAGAACCCGCGCGCCTGTCCCGCGTGCGAAAACGGGCATCTGGGCCTGAGGCTCGGCAAATTCGGCGCCTTCATCGGCTGCTCCAACTACCCCGAGTGCACGTACACGCGCCGCCTCGTCGTCGCCGGCGAGGGAAACGGCGCGGGCGAGGGCGAAGCGGTCTTCCCACGGGAGCTTGGCGTCGATCCGGACTCGGGCGAGGCCGTCTCGGTCCGCAAGGGACCCTATGGCCACTATGTCCAACTCGGCGCGACAACCAAGGAGGTCAAGCCGAAGCGGGCCTCGCTTCCCAAGTGGGTGGTGCCCGAGGAGGTAGGCCTGGAGACCGCACTCGGCTTCCTGAGCCTGCCCCGTGAGGTCGGCCCCCACCCCGAAACCGGCCATGTGATCACCGCGGGCATCGGCCGGTTCGGTCCCTACCTGAAGCATGACGGCGCCTATGTCTCGCTCGGGCGCGACGAAGACGTGCTGGCCATCGGCCTCAACCGCGCCGTGGTGCTGCTCAAGGAGGCCAAGCCCCGGCACCGTCCACCCGGCCGGGTGCTCGGTCCGCATCCAAAGGACGGAAAGCCGGTGACGGTTCACACCGGCCGCTACGGGCCCTACGTCAGCCACGGCCGCGTGCGGGCCAGTTTGCCCAAGGACAAATCGGCGGACGAGCTGACGCTCGAAGAGGCCGCGCCCCTCCTCGCGGCGAAGGCGGCGGGCAAGCCGGCCCGCGGCAAGCCTAAGTCGGCCGCCGCGGCGACCTCGAGGAAGCGGCGGAGCGCGGCCCGCTCGTCCACCGACTGAACCCGCCCGCCGCCGTCTTGCCCAAGCGCCCCACGGCCCGCCCCTCTTTACCGACGAAGGAGGAGATTCTCGCTTTCATCCGCGAAAGCCCGGGTCCGGTGGGCAAGCGCGAGATCGCCCGGGCCTTCCGCCTCCGGGGCGCGGACCGGGCCGAGATCAAGCGGCTCTTGAAGGAATTGGCGGACGAGGGGCTGGTGGACCGCGGCCGCGGCCGCAAGCTGAGGCGGCCGGGCGAGATGCCCGAAGTGGCGGTGATCGAGGTTTCCGCCATCGACGCCGACGGGGAGCTTCTCGCCCGCCCCGTGGTTTGGCGCGCGGAGGCGCCGCCGCCGACCATCTACTTGGCGCCGGAGCGGCGAGGGGCGCCTGCGATCGGCCTCGGCGACCGGGTGCTGGCGCGGCTCAGGCGCGGCCCGGACGGTGTCTACGAGGGCCGCGTCATCCGCCTCATCGCGGGCCGCCCGCAGCGGATCCTGGGCGTCTTCGGCCCCCTGCCCGAGGGCGGGCAGCTGCGCTCCACCGACCGCCGCCACAAGAGCGACTTTTTCATCGCCCCGGCGGACACGCGCGGGGCCCGTTCGGGCGAGCTTGTGGAGGCCGAGATCCTGCCCGGCCGCCGCCGCTTCGGCCAGCGGCGCGCGAAGGTGCTCAAGCGGGTCGGGCATGCCGACGAGCCCGGCGCCATAAGCCTCATCGCCATCCACAGTCACGACATCCCCGTCGAGTTCCCGGACGAGGCCATCGCCCAGGCCGATGCCGCCCGGCCCTGTGGGCCAAGGGGGCGCACCGACCTTCGCCGGGTTCCGCTGGTCACCATCGATGGGCCCGACGCCCGCGATTTCGACGACGCGGTATGGGCGGAATCCGACACCGAGTCCGACAACCCCGGAGGCTGGCACGTCCTCGTCGCCATTGCCGACGTCGCCCATTACGTACGGCCCGGCGACGCCCTCGACGAGTGCGCCTACGAGCCCGGCAACTCGGTCTATTTCCCCGACCGGGTGGTGCCCATGCTGCCCGACGCCCTGTCGGCCGGACTATGCTCGCTGCGCCCCGGCGAGGACCGGGCGTGCCTGGCCGTGCACATCTGGATCGATGCCGACGGCAACAAGCTGCGCCACCGGTTCGAGCGCGGCCTCATGCGCTCGGCGGCGCGTTTGACCTACGAGCAGGTGCAGGCCGCCCACGACGGGCGCCCCGACGATCTCACCGGGCCCCTGGTGGGGCCCGTGATCGTGCCGTTGTTTGGCGTCTTCTCCGCCCTTCTCGAGGCGCGGCGCCGGCGCGGCATCCTGGAACTGGATCTTCCCGAGCGCCGCGTGGTCTTCGCGCCCGACGGGAAAATCGCGAGGCTCTCTCCCGAGCCCCGCCTCGACAGCCACCGCCTCATCGAGGAGTTCATGATCTCGGCCAACGTGGCCGCGGCGGAAAGCGTGGAAGCCGTGCGCCAGCCCTGCATGTACCGCGTTCACGACACGCCCGACCCGGCCAAGGTGGAGGCCTTGCGCGAATTCCTCGAAGGACTGGGCTACCGGCTCGCCAGGGGCCAGGTGATCCGGGCCCGCCATTTCACGCGGATCATGCGCCAGGCGGAGGCGTTGGGGCACGAGCACCTGGTGAGCGGGCTGATCCTGAGGGCCCAGGCCCAGGCCGTCTATTCGCCGGTGAACATCGGCCATTTCGGGCTCGCGCTCAGGCGCTACTGCCATTTCACCTCGCCGATCCGGCGTTATGCCGACATCCTCGTCCACCGCGCGCTGATCGCGGGGCTTGGCCTGGGTCGGGGCGGGCTCGGCCCCGACGAGGGCGCCCGTTTCGCCGAGATCGGCGAGCGCGTCTCCGCTTCCGAGCGGCGTGCCGTCGCCGCCGAACGCGACGCGCTCGACCGCTACACCGTCGCCTATCTCGAGGATCGCGTCGGCGCCACCTTTTGGGGCCGCATCGCCGGCGTCACCCGGTTCGGCCTCTTCGTCACCCTCGACGAGACGGGGGCCGACGGGCTGGTGCCCATCCGGTCGCTCCAGGATGACTACTACGTCCACGACGAAGGCCGCCATTCGCTCATCGGCCGCCGCTCGGGACGAACGTTCACCCTCGGTGACGCGACGGAGGTGGAGCTGATCGAGGCCGACGCGGTCACCGGCGGCCTCGTGTTCGAGATCGTGGGCCACCTCGCCGGCCCCGCCGAGACCGCGCGCCGCAAGGGAGCGCCCAAGCCGCCAGGACGCCGCGGGACGCCCGCCCGAAAAAAGCGCGCCACCCGGATAAGGGGTCGGCGATAGCCCCGCCCGTGGGGCGGGGGCCAGGGGCCGCACCCGCCGCCCACTGCTTGCCGTCCTTCCCGCCAAGAGCCAAGGGAGCCATGAGGCGCGGCGCCGGCTCGCGCGATCCGCGGCGGCCGGCGGATGCTTTCGCCTGTCACCCGGCGCCGAAGCGGTCCTTCCACCAGGCCCCGATCTCGGCGCAGATTTCGTCCGCCGCGTCCTCTTGAATGAAATGGCCGGCGCCGCGCAAGATATGGGTGCGGTGATCCGGGAAGAGCGTTTCGAACCGGCGACGCTCCTTCTCCTGGAAGGCGAAGTCCCTGTCACCCCAGAGTATGAGGGCCGGCAAGTGCCGCAGCCTCGGGAGCCCCTCCTCCACTTCCTCCAGGAAGGCCCGGCTCTGGATGATCTCGCGCGGGAACACGTGGGTCGGACGTCGAGAGCCCCTGTCCGGAAACGGACCCCGGTATGCGGCCATGACTTCGGGGGCGAGCTTCGTGCGCCGCACTCCGGCTGGCAGCAGCACGTTCACGAACGCGTTGAAATTCAGAATCGCGAACCGCCCGAGCGGCCCGCCCATGAGCCGCGAAAACCACTCGAAGTGGGGGTCGCCGTTCACCGGCCACGCCCAGGTGTTCCCGATCACCAGGCCGCGGAACCTCGCCGGATGGCGGCCGGCCACGCCCAGCCCGATGGGACCGCCCCAGTCCTGCACCATCAGGATTGCCCCTTTGAGGTCGAGCTCGACCACGAGCCGCTCCACGACCGCGGCATGCTCCGCCGGTGTGAATCGGTAGCCTCCGGGCGGCCGCGACAGCCCGAACCCGGGATAATCGGGCGCGACGCAACGGAAGCTGCGGCAGAGGCCGCGGACGATGTCCCTGTAGAGGAAGGACCAGGTGGGGTTGCCATGCAACAGCAACAGCACCGGCCCCGCGCCTTCGTCGATATAGTGCAGGCGCCCGCCGTCTATCGCCAGGAAACGGCTCTCAAACGGGAAGAGACGCTCCGGCAGCCACGCCGGGCGCCCTTGTTCGCTTGCTTCTTGCGGAGTCGCTGTCGTCATCGAGGTCGTGCCGCGGCCTATACCAAGGCACCAGGGCCAGGGGGCCGCGGCCGCCGCCCCGGCGGGCGAGCGCATCGCGGCAGTTTGAGTCCCATGCCCAGGTATATCGCAAGTATCAGTGTCGGCGGCCCGGCTGGTAACACAAAATTAAAAATAATTTGATGAATTCATGGCATAGCGGTTACAAGAATCAGCCCCAGCGAAGCTGAGATGCTCCCAGCGACCCATGACTCACACGGTTCCTTGCCTTCGAGAGAGCGCGTTTCGCCGCCGTGGCGTGGCGCCAAGGAGCGCTTTGCGTTGCCCAGTATCACGCGCGCCTTGATGCCTCGGGTGAAGGATGCAACGATCCGCGTTTGCGGGGCCGCCGGCCGGATGAGGCGGGGACGGGTGGCGGCCCTCACGCGCAGCGGAATCACGACGAAGCGGTGGTTTGATCGAGCCATGATGGGGGCCCAGATAGCCCGTGGCGCGAAGATCCGGGGCCGTTTCCGCCGATCCACTGGGGCGCCGGTGGCCGCGCTCAAACGGCTTTCCCTTGCCCTGCTGGTCCCGGCCGCATTGGTGTCCTGCGCCACGCCCGGCCAACGGTCCGGCGACGCATTCCCGGCCGGCGAGGTAGGGCGGGTGTTTGCGGTGGGATACCAATCCATCACCGAGCGCTACGTCGACCCCGTTGACATCGGAACCGTGGCGTTCGAGGGACTTTCGGGACTGTCTACGCTGGATTCGGGGATCTCCGTCGCGCGCAACGGCGACCTGGTGGAGCTTCGTGGCCCCGACGGGGTCCTCGCCAAGCTCGACGCGCCCGACGATGCGGACGCGGCCGGGTGGGCGAAGCTCACCGCGATAGCCTTGGATGCCGGTCGGGCGGGTTCTCCTCACCTCGAATATGCCTCCACGGAAAGGCTTTATCAGGTGGTGTTCGAGGGGGCTCTCTCCCGGCTGGACGGGTTTTCGCGGTACACCGGCGCCGAGGAGGCGCTCGAGCAGCGCGCCGCCCGCGAGGGGTTCGGCGGGATCGGCATCCGCTTCGCGTTGGCGGGGGATGGCGTGCAAGTCACGGCAGTCCTTCCGGACTCGCCGGCGGCGCGGGCGGACATCCAGGCCGACGATCTGATTACCCATGTGGACGGCGCCCCGGTCGCCGGCCTCGACCACCGCGCGGTCGCACGGCGCCTGCGCGGGCGGGTGGACTCGCGCGTGGAGCTCACCCTCGCCCGCACCGGCCTCGAAGGGTCGCTGAAGCTAACCCTCGCGCGCAAACTCATCATCCCCACTACGGTAGAGGCCCGCCTCGAAGGGGACCTCGCATACCTTCGCGTCATCGGCTTCAATCAGCGCACGACCACCCAAGTCTCCGATGCGTTCTCGCAGCTGAAGCAGGAGGCGGAGATCGCGGGAGTGGTCCTGGATTTGCGGGACAACCCTGGCGGCCTGCTCGACCAGGCGGTGGCCGTCGCCGACCTCTTCCTTTCCCGCGGGCGGATTCTTTCGACCATCGGCCGCCATCCCGACAGCAACCAGGAATTCGACGCCACGGACGATGATATTGCCAACGGTCTGCCGATGGCCGTCCTCATCAACGGGCAATCCGCCTCGGCCGCAGAGATCGTCGCCGCGGCCCTTCAAGACCACGGCCGCGCGTTGGTGATCGGCAGCACCTCGTTCGGCAAGGGAACGGTGCAGAACGTCATCCGGCTCCCCAACAACGGGGAGTTGATCTTGACCTGGTCTCGCATGCATGCGCCCTCCGGCCAGGTGCTCCACGAGCTGGGCGTGGCACCGACGATCTGCACCAGCAACCCGCAGACCTCGGCGCCCGGCGCGGTGGACGACCTGCTTCGCGGCGCGGCCGAGCCGGGATCCACCCTCGCCCTCTCGCGCGGCGATCAGGGGCGCGACCGGGAGACGAGCGAGGAGCTGCGGCGGGTCTGCCCGTCCCGTCACAGCATGCCGGAGGCCGACCTGGAGGTGACGCGGAAGCTGCTTGGCGACGCGGAACTCTACGCCCGCGCCTTGCAGCTCTCTTTCCCGGCCGTGGCCACACGTTGAGGCGGCGCGGCCGGCCGCGAGCGCGCGAAGGCTCCGCTGGCCGCGCCAGGCGTCCATCCCCGCCGTGGTTGACAGGTTCCCCCCGGCGGGGTTGACAGGTCCTCTCCGGCGGGGTTGACAGGTCCCCTCCGGCGGGGTTGACAGGTCCCCTCCGGCGGGTATCTTCTGCGCCCTGAAATTCTCTTCTGTGCGAGGCTGGAACGCGCGATGGCCAAACCCACCACCATCCTCATCAAGATGGTCAGTACCGCCGACACCGGCTACTTTTACGTGACCAAGAAGAACCCGCGGACGCTCACCGACAAGCTGCAGCTCCGCAAGTACGACCCGGTCGCGCGCAAGCACGTTCTTTTCAAGGAATCCAGGATCAAATAGGGCCGGGGCGTGCCTCTCGACGGCCCCGGCACCGCTGGGCAGCGGTAAGCTCGACCGCGCCCGAGGGGTCGCCCGTCTTAATGCATCGGTTTAGGAAACGGCCGAGAGTTTCTGCGGCGTGGCCGATTCAGAGGTTACGTCTTCGTCGTAATCGAAGTCGGCAATCACACGATTGCGGCCTTGGCGCTTGGCCTGATACATCGCCATGTCGGCCCGCTTGAGGAGCGACTTGGGCGCGTCGCCGGGGCCTTCCACCATGGCGGCGCCGACGCTGACCGAGACCTCGATCTTTCCGACGGCGTCGGAAACAGGGAATGGCTCCTCGGCGATGGCGTGCCGAAGACGTTCGGCGACTCCGTGGATAACCTCGGGGGGCGCTCCGGGGAGCACGACGACGAACTCTTCGCCGCCGTGTCGAGCGACCATGTCGAAGCCGCGGACGCAGCCGCAGATGCGTTTCGCCATCTGGAACAAGACCTCGTCGCCCACCCCGTGGCCGTATCGGTCGTTCACGGACTTGAAGAAATCGATATCGATCATGAGCAGGCCCAAGGGCCGGCCCTCTTCGACCATGCGTTGCATCATGGTGCCGAGATGGACGTCCATGTAGCGCCGGTTGTAGAGGCCGGTCAGGTTATCGGTGAGCGCCATTGACAGGCTGCGCTCGAAATTGGCGCGAAGCCGATCCTGGTAGCGCTTGCCGCGAACCTGGGTGCGCACCCGCGCCAATAATTCGTGGGGATCCATCGGCTTCACGATGTAATCGTTGACGCCCAGGTCCAGCCCCTTGGCCAGGCGTTCCACCTCGTTCGCCTCCACCATGATGAGGATGGGAACCGATCGGCATTCCTCCATCGAACGGAGCGACGAGCAAAGGCGCAGCGGATCGCCGTCCGCCTCGCCCGAAGCGGTCGCATCGGTGATGATGAGATCGAAAGCCCCGTCTCGCGCCAACTCGATTCCGGCCTCGGCCCCCGGGGCGGTCGTGAGTTCGTCCCCGTCCTGCGCCAAGGCCTTGGCGATCCAATCGCCGCGCGACTCGCCAGTCTCCACCACGAGCACACGGGCCTCCGAAGCGTCTTCCCGGGCCGGCAGGCGTCCGTCGGAAAGAACGCCGAACCGGTCGCACGTCTCCTCGCGCCGGCGCCATTCGTCCATGGTCATCTTCAACCGCACCAGGGATTTGATGCGGGCAAACAACGCCATGTTGTTGACCGGCTTGGTGAGGAAATCGTCGGCCCCCGCCTCGAGCCCCTGGACGCGGTCGGAAACCTCGCTGAGCGCCGTGACCATGACGACGGGAATGTGCGCGGTCCGGGGGTTTTCCCGCAGGCGCCGGCAGACCTCGAAGCCGTCCATCTCGGGCATCATCACGTCGAGCAATATGATGTCGGGCAACTCGCTCTCGGCGGCTGCCAGTGCGGACGGGCCGTCGGGGGCCGTTATGACGTCGAAATATTCGGCCGTCAGCTTCGCTTCCAGCAGCTTGACGTTCGCCGGAACGTCGTCAACAACCAGAACCCGTGCCGACATCGATGATCAACCCACGAATTTTTCTATGGTCTCGAGAAAGCCCACGACGGAAATCGGTTTCGCCATATAGGCCTCGCAGCCACCTTCGCGGATCTTCTCCTCGTCCCCCTTCATGGCGAATGCCGTCACCGCGATGATCGGTATCGATTTCAGGGTCTCATCCTCCTTTATCCACTTGGTCACCTCCAGACCGGAAACCTCGGGAAGCTGGATGTCCATGAGGATGAGATCGGGGTGATGCTTGCGCGCCAGTTCCAACGCCTCCCGTCCGTCCTTCGTTTGAAGCGTCTTGTAACCGTGGGCCTCAAGCAGGTCGTTGAACAGCTTCATGTTGAGGTCGTTGTCTTCGACGATGAGAACAGTTTTCGGCATCCGTCCTTCCTAGCTACGGTCATAGCGCCGTGTGAAAGGGGGCTTCCGGCGGCGGGCAGGATTTAGCCGGCGACAGACCATGACCCCTCGGGACCGTCGGCACAAAGCGGACCCCTGACCAATGTGCGACCATTCCCCTTGTAGCCCCTAGCGGTTAATTATTCGTAAGCCGCATCTTGGCGCCACCGGCCCCTGTCCGGCGGTCCTTGCGGCGCTCCGCGGACCGGAAAATAGCATGAACCGCGTGGATCGCCAGTCTCTCATGCGGTTGTTGGGGACGGCTCCCGGCCACGCACCCACCAATCCTGTCCGTAAGGATAGGGGGAGTCGTGCCCGTCTTGCCGGACACCGGGTCCGATTCTCCCGAGCCGCGGTTGCCCGCCGGGGGCGGGCAGTCTGGCGCGGCGGCACGGCCTCAGCAGGAGGCCCTTGGCAGGAGCTCGATCCGCTGCAGCTCGGCCCGGATGACCGAGTCCCCGTAATCGAGAAAGAACCCGGCGCCAATGCCGTTTTCCAGAAGCTGCACGCTCATCTCGTAAAACGGCAGGACTTCGTTGGTCTCGAGACGGAAGAAAGCGAGTCGCATGAGCCAGGACGGGCCGCGCGCCGGGGCCGGCAAGCTAACCGCGCCCGTCTCCGGCGGCCGGCGCGGCCCGATCACGGCGTTGATCTCGAACGGCCCCTCCTCGGTGGTGCCGTCGAAGATGATGCGGGAGACCACCTTCTCACCGGCGCCCCCGGCCTCGATCAGCTCCTTGAGGTGAACCATCGGAAAGATCGTCCCGGCCGGCAGCTCGAAGCGCAGCCCCCTGGGCGCGACGAACTCCGCCGTTCCCGGCATCCCCTCGCCCCGCAGCGACGCCCGCCCGCCGAGTTCCTTGTTGACAATGCCCTGGCGCAGGTTCTGCAAATTGAAATTGTATGTGAGCCCGTCATTGGACTCCCAGCTCGCGAACCGGGTCTCTGCTTCGATCATGGGCCTGGTCGTGTCGAACAGCCGTAGCTTCAGCCGTTGGGAAGAACTCCAGCCCTCGCAGCCCTCTATCCATTCGACGAACAAGGCGCCGCGGATGTCTGTGATCGTGCTCCCCGGCGCAACCGAATGCATGGTCAAGCCGTAATAGGCCCGATGAGGAATGAATCCCACGGGCGCGGCGGACCCGTTGGAAGCCGCGAACAGGAAACCCAGGCCGGTGACGGCGGCGAGCGCGGCGCAAAGCAGCCGGCGGACGGGCTCCGCCGCTGTTTTTTCCGCACCCGCGACGGAACCGAGCGGTTGGCGCTTGCGTGGCCCTAACGTCATGACATGTGTTCTCCTGACCTGATCGCCGCCGGCCGGCGTGCCCCTTACTCGCCGGCAGGCGCCTCTTCCGCTGTCTCGGACTCGGCCGCCTCTCCGGTTTCCGCGCGAGGTGGCAAGTGGACTCGGATATGGAGTTCCCGCAGCCGTTCCGGACTCACCGGCGCGGGCGCCTGCATCAATAGGTCCTGGGCCTGCTGGTTCATCGGAAAGGCGATGACCTCGCGGATGTTGGGCTCGTCCGCCAGCAGCATCACCATGCGGTCGATCCCCGGAGCGGTTCCCCCGTGCGGCGGGGCCCCGAACTTCAGGGCGCTGAGCAGGCCGCCAAACTGTTCCTCCACTTGTTCCTTGCCGTAGCCCGCGATCGCGAAAGCCTTGTACATCACCTCGGGCGAGTGATTGCGGATGGCGCCGCTCGACAGCTCCACCCCGTTGCAGACGATGTCGTACTGCCAGGCCTTGACCGCGAGAGGGTCTTGGGTCTCCAGCGCCTCGAGCCCCCCTTGGGGCATGGAGAACGGGTTGTGGCTAAACTTGATTTCCCCCGTCGTCTCGTCGCGCTCGTACATCGGATAGTCCACGATCCAGCAGAACCGGAAGACGTCCTTTTCCAGCAAATCCAGGTCCTCGCAGATGCGGGTCCGCACCACCGCGCTGAACTTGGCGGCTACTCGGGGATGGTCGCAGACGAAGAACACGGCGTCGCCGTCCGCAACCTCGGCGGCCTTCTTGATGGCCTCGATGCGGTGCTTCTCCAGGTTCTTCGCGATGGGGCCCTTGGCCTCGCCCTCGGCGAAGGTGATGTAGCCAAGGCCGGGCGCGCCCTCCTCGCGCGCCCACCCGTTGAGCTTGTCGAAATAGCTGCGCGGCCGTGCCGCGGCGCCCGGGCCGGGTACGGCGAGCACCATCGCGCCCCCGTCGATCGCCCGCGAGAAAATGGCGAAGTTGGACTCGCGAAAGGCCTCGCTCACATCGGCGATCAAGAGCGGGTTGCGCAGGTCCGGCTTGTCGTTGCCAAACTTCAGCATCGCCTCCGCGAAAGGAATGCGCGGAAACGGCGGCGCGCTCACCGTGCGGCCCCCGCCGAACTCCTCGAACACGCCGGCGAGCACGGGCTCCACCGCGGCGAAAACGTCCTCTTGCGTCACGAACGACATCTCCACGTCGAGCTGGTAGAACTCGCCCGGGCTGCGGTCGGCCCGGCTGGCCTCGTCGCGGAAGCACGGCGCGATCTGGAAATAGCGGTCGAACCCGGCGATCATGAGCAGCTGCTTGAACTGCTGAGGGGCCTGGGGAAGGGCGTAGAACTTTCCCGGATGCATCCGGCTCGGAACCAGGAAGTCGCGCGCCCCCTCGGGCGAGCTGGCCGTCAGGATCGGCGTCTGGATCTCGGTAAAGCCGGCCTCGATCATGCGCCGGCGGATGTCGGCGATGACGCGGGAGCGCAGCACGATATTCCTGTGGAGCTTCTCGCGCCTGAGGTCCAGGTAACGGTAGCGGTGGCGAAGCTCCTCGTTGGTCTCCGCCTCGGCGCTGACCTGAAGGGGCAGCTGATCGGCGGCCGAGATCATCGTGAACTCCTCGATCCGGACCTCCACTTCGCCCGTCGGAAGCTGCGGATTGACCGTGTCCGGCTCGCGCGCCACCACCGGGCCGGTGACCGTGATCACGCTTTCGGAACGCGCCGCCTCGGCCTCCTCGAACAGCGGGCTGCCGACGTCGATCACGCACTGGGTAAGGCCGTGGTGGTCGCGGAGGTCGATGAACAGCAGGTGGCCGTGGTCGCGCTTGCGGTGAATCCACCCCGACAGCCGCGCCCTGCTGCCGGTGTGATCCAACCTGAGCTCACCGCAGGTGTGGGTTCGGTAGGGGTGCATGAACGGATCTCGCGCGGACGCAAATCGGCCACTCGGCCCGCGCAAAAGCGCATGGATGAGACCCCATTGTCAAGGTACGCGGCGCCCGGGCGCGGCGCCGGCACGCCGTCCCCGCAGCGCGCCGCTCCAAGCGGGAACCAGGCCGGACTCGGCGCCACGAACGCCCACGCTTTGCCCCCACCCAGAAAGCGTGTATACGGGCCCCCATGACGTTGCTCGCCGACCCCGAGTCCGCCGCCGCGTTCTGCCGGCGGCTCATGAAAGCCCCCTACGTTACCGTCGACACCGAGTTCATCCGCGACCGCACCTACTGGCCGAAGCTCTGCCTCCTGCAGATGGCCGGGCCCGAGGAGGCCGCCGCCATCGATACCCTGGCGCCGGGCATGGACCTTTCCCCGGTTCTCGCGCTCCTGGAAAACCGCGACGTGCTCAAGGTCTTCCACGCCGCGCGCCAGGACATCGAGATCTTCTACCATCTCTCCGGCCGGATCCCTCTGCCGCTCTTCGACACCCAGGTCGCCGGCATGGTCTGCGGCTTCGGCGAGGCGGTCGCCTACGAGACCCTGGTGGCCAAGCTCGCCAAGGCGCACATCGACAAGACCGCCCGCTTCACGGACTGGGCGCACCGGCCCCTGACCAAGCGCCAGACCGACTATGCGCTGTCCGACGTCGTGCACCTGCGCACCGTCTACGAGAAACTCCATCGCCGCCTGGACGAAAGCGGGCGCGCAGGCTGGTTGGACGAGGAAATGGCAACGCTCACCGATCCCGAGACTTACAAGCTGGAGCCGTGGGCGGCCTGGCGGCGCGTCAAGACGCGCAGCCACAATCGCCGCCTGTTGGCCCTTCTCCGCGAGCTTGCCGCCTGGCGCGAAGCGGAAGCCCAGACCCGCGACGTGCCGCGCAACCGCGTGCTCCGGGACGAGGCGCTGCTCGAGATCGCCGGCCACACGCCGAGCACGAGGGCAGAGCTCGCGCGCTGCCGCAGCGTCTCCCGGGGCGTCGCCGAGGGGCCCATGGGCGCCGCGATCCTCGAGGCGGTGGCGCGAGGCGCGGCGGTCCCCGAGCGCGAGCGTCCCGAGCCGCCGCCGCGCGCCGAGTTGCCGGCCGGGCTGAAACCCGTCGTCGAGCTCCTGAAGGTGCTCTTGAAGATGAAGTGCGAGGACTTTGGGGTGGCCCAGAAGCTGGTCGCCAGTACGGCCGACCTGGAGATGCTCGTGGCCCGCGACGACGCCCCGGTCGCGGCGCTTCACGGCTGGCGGCGCGAGGTCTTCGGCGAGGACGCCCTGACGCTCAAGCACGGGCGCCTCGCGCTCACGGTGAGGGACAACCGCGTCATGCTGGCGCCCGCCGCCGACGGCGGGCCTTGACCCTATGTCCCCTCCCCCGCCAGCACCTCGCGGATCAGCGCCACGGTGACTCTGCGGCGCGACGCCAGCGCCGCGCGGTCGATCCCGGCCACCAACCGCCGGGCACCGTCGAAGGAGCGCTCCATGCGCGGCAAGAGATAGGCGATGACCTCCTCGCTCACGGCCAGCTGGCGGTCGGCGAAGAGCTTCACGAGCAAGGCCGCGATGAGGGCGTCGTCCGGCCGCCCCACGGCCACCGCGGGGGCGGCGCCGAGGCGCGACGCCAGGTCCGCGAGGGCGACGTTCCAGCGCGACGGCGGGCGCCGGGCCGTGAGCAGCACGTGCCCGCCGCGCTCGGCGACGGTGTTGTAAAGGTGGAGCATGGCGCGCTCGCTCGCGGGGTCGAGGCCCATGTCCAATTCCTCGACCACACAGCAGCGCGCCCCTGCGAGCAGCGCGGGAGGCTCGGCCCCGGCGAGCGCGTCCGGCGCCACGATCACGGCACGGCTGCACGCCTGCCAGACGTGGGCGAGGTGGGTCTTGCCGCAACCCGCCGGGCCGAAGACGGTGAGCGCCGGCGCCGGCCAGTGGGGCCAGCGGTCGATCCAGGCGACCGCCTCGCGATTGCACTCGGCCACGAGGAAGTCCTCCATGCCGAGCGCCGGGCGGTGCCGGAGGTCCAGCGCCAGTTGCTTGACGCCGGTCACGGGTTCGCCGGTCCGCCCGCGCCCGGGCCCTCGCCGGCCGCCTTCCCCTTGTCGAGGTAGAGCGGGCTCTCGAGGTAGCGCCCGACGGCGAAGCGGCTGAGCACCCCGATCACGGCCGCCACCGGCACCGCCAGAAGCACGCCGACGAAGCCGAACAGCGCTCCGCCGGCGAACAGCGCGAACAGCACCCACACGGGATGCAGCCCGATCCGCTTGCCGACCAGCCGTGGCGTCAAGAAATTGCCCTCGACGGCTTGGCCGACGACGAACGTGGCGACCACGAGCGCGATGGGCAGCCACTCGGAGAACTGGAAGAACGCGAGCGCGGTCGCCACGATCAGCCCCGCGAGCGCGCCGAAGTAGGGGATGAAGGATATCAGCCCCGCCGCGATCCCCACCACGAGGCCGTAGTCGAGCCCGATCAAGGTCAACGCGACCCCGTAGAAGACGGCGAGCGCCAGGCACGTCAGCCCTACGCCCCGGACGAAGCCGGCGAGCGTGGTGTCGATGAGTCGAAGCTGCTCGCGGATCACGCCGGCGTGCGCCCGGGGCAGCCAGCCGTCGATCCGGGCAACGATCCGGTCCCAGTCGCGCAAGAGGTAGAAGGCCACGATCGGCGTGACGAAGAGGAGCGAAAGCAGGTTGAGAAGGGCGAGCCCCTCGCTCCACAGGCCGCGCGCGACGCGCCCCATCCAGGCGATCACGTCCGCGGCATAGTTGCCGGCGGGGCCGCGCAGGTCTTCGACGTCCTCAACCGGCAGGCGGGCGTACAGCGCTTGCAGATGGGGGAGCACCTTTTCGCGGAACCACGCCACGTAATCGGGAACGCTTTCGATGAAGTTCACGAGCTGCGCCTGTATGAGCGGAACCAGAAGAACCATCGCCATCAGGCCCGCCGCGAAGAAGAGGGCCAGCACCAGGGCGGTGGCGATCCCCCGTGGAAGCCGCCAGCGCTCCAGCCGGTCGACGGCCGGATCGAAGAAATAGGCCACCGCCATGCCGACCACGAAAGGCAGCAGGATTCCACGGAAGAGGTAAAGCGCGGCCACCAGCGCGGCGACGCCCCAAAGCCAGAAGAGCGCCTGCCTGGCGGCCGTCATCACTGGCCCTCCGCTTGCGCGGTGCCGCGGAACCAGCGCACCAGGTAGGCGGCGCCGGAGAGGAACGTCGTCGCCGCCACCAGGTAAATCAGGGCCTCCGAGAGCCCACCATCGCCTACCCCGATGCCGAGACGGGCCAGCACGACGGCGGCGAGCGTGATCTGCATCGCCGTGTTGACCTTGCTGATCTTCAGCGGCTCGAGCCGCATCGCCTGTTCCGTGAAGAGGCGGATCAACAGCGCCCCGCCGAGGATCAGGATGTCGCGGAAGACGACCAGTATGACGAGCCAGTCGGGCAAATGCGCGTCCACGCCCAGCGCGATGTAAACGCTCATCAAAAGCGCCTTGTCCGCCACCGGGTCGAGGTAGCGCCCGAGGCTGGTCGTGAGGCTGAGGCGCTTGGCGATGAACCCGTCCACCGCGTCCGAGACGCCTGCCGCAACGAACAGCCAGAACGCGGCCGTCATCTGGCCGGTGAGGATGAGCCAAACGGTGATCGGCACCGAGAGGAGCCGCGCCAGCGTGATGAGGTTGGGCAAATTCACCGGCGTCCCCCAGCGACCGGCAGAGCCTCAGCGGGCCGCATTCCGCGCGCTGCCGTTTTGAAGCCGCAGGACCCAGCTGGTTGCGCCCTTGAAGAGATCGAGATCGCTCTGCGCGAAGGCCAGCGTCATCTGATCGATGTCGCCGATGAATCTAAGCCGCACGACCGCCGTGCTTCGCGAAAGCGACATGAGCTCGGCGTCGCGGATGAACGGGACGCCGCGCAAGCGCTTGCGGATCTCCAGCCAGTCGGCGAGACCGTTCAGCGAAACTGTAACCGAAAGGGTCTCTTCGTGGTCGAACCGCAACAGGTTGTCGCGCTTCCAGTCCTCCTCGACATAGCCCGCAACCTCGGCGGCTGCGCGGCGCAACATATCCTCCACCGTTTCTCCCAAGGTCCCGGAGAAGCTCAGAACCACCATGTGTTCTCGGATCACCGGTCCGAATCGGCTGACGGCCACGTCGAGGACGTGCCGGTTGGCGGTGAGATCCATGGTGAGCGAGGCCACGGTCACGAGCGCATCGGCGGCGCCGTACCTCCGCGAGATGGCGTCGAGCCTGTCACGCTCGGCGCGCGTCGCCTGGTCCGCGCTGATGTCGGCCATGTCCGCAAGATCGCCTGCCGGCACCACCAGCGGCACCAGCGCGTCTCCCGTGGGAAGCTCGAGCCAGGCTTGGCGCCAGGGATTGGGCTCGTCCCACAACATCGAGGTACCGGCCGCCTGGAAAACCGGAAGCACGACGACCGGCTTGCTGACGGTCTCGGCGAAGGGAATGCCTGCCGAGCGCAGCAGTCGGCGAATGGCTCGCGACTTAAAGCGGACTGTCAACTCCGCAAGATAACGTACCGTGGATGCTTTCTCTTTCTCGACTTCAAAGCCCCGAACGTACTCGACGATTTCGTCGTCGGCCAGGGCCGGCAGTAAGCTGTGATCCTGACGCAGAGTGAGGCGCCGGAGCAACCGGCCGAAGGCGACCCGCTGCCCATCCACGAGCGCGGCCTCCCGCGCCGCCGCAGCGGCCTCGGCGGTGACGTCGACCGCCACGCCCCTCACCGTGAACACGTCCCCGAGCTGGGCCGAGGCGGAGGAGACGGTGACCACGGCCAAGAGGATGCCGGCGAGCGCGGCGGTGCAAGCGAATGGACCGGCGGCGCTGCGGCGGCATCCGCGTCTATGGACCATTGCGAACCGTCCCGGCTAAAGTAGGATCGATTGGGCCAAGCGGCCGACGAGCCTTATACTTCATCGTGGACGAGGAAGCCATAAGCAGCCACCGATACAAGGCAGCGGGCGTGGATGTCGATGCCGCCGCAGACTTCGTGGAGTCGATCAAGGCCTTGGCGGAGTCGACCGGGCGGCCGGGCGCGATCGGCAAGCTCGGGGGCTTTGCCGGGCTCTTCGACGTAGCGGCCGCCGGATTCCGGGATCCCGTCCTGGTCGCCACCACCGACGGGGTGGGGACCAAGCTCAAAATCGCTTTCGCCGTGGGCAAGCACGATACGGTGGGGCTCGACCTGGTCGCCATGTGCGTCAACGACCTCGTGGTGCAGGGCGCGGAACCCCTTTTCTTGCTCGATTATCTCGCTACCGGGCGCTTGGACCTGGACACTGCGGCACAGGTCGTCGCCGGGATCGCGACCGGCTGCCGCCAAGCGAACTGCGCCCTCATCGGCGGTGAAACGGCGGAAATGCCCGGCATCTATGCCGCGGACGAGTACGACCTTGCGGGGTTCGCGGTCGGCGCCGTCGAGCGCGACCGGCTGCTTCCTGCCGGGGTCGAGGTCGGGGACGTCGTGCTCGGGCTGTCTTCCAGCGGGGTCCACGCCAATGGTTTCTCGCTGGTCCGCGAGATCGTGTCCGAGACCGGGATGGACCTCCGCGCGCCGGCTCCGTTCGCGCCGGACAAGGGCCTGGGAGAGGCCCTGCTGGAGCCGACCCGCATCTACGTGAAAAGCTGCCTCCAGGCGGTCCGGGGCGGCGGGGTCACCGCGCTTGCCCACATCACCGGCGGCGGGCTCATCGACAACATCCCCAGGGTCCTTCCCGACCATCTCGGCGCCGAGTTGGACGCCGCGCAGTGGCCCTTTCCCGAAGTCTTTCGCTGGCTGATGGAGACCGGCGGCATCGCGACCCAGGAAATGGCCCGCACCTTCAACTGCGGCCTCGGCATGGTGGTGATCACGAACGCGGCGAGGGCGCCGGACGTGGAGAAGACGCTCCAGGCGGAGGGCGAGACGGTGTGGCGGGTCGGCCGGGTCGTGAAGCGCCTCAGCGCGGGGCCGGGGGTCGTCCTTCGCAACACCGAACAGGCATGGCAGGGGTGAAGATCGCGGTCCTCATCTCGGGGCGGGGCACCAATCTGCAAGCCATCATCGACGCCTGCGCCCGCCCCGACTTCCCGGCGGAGATCGCCATCGTGCTCTCCAACGAACCGAAGGCGCGGGGGCTCGCCCGCGCCGAGGCCGCCGGACTCCCGACCACGGCCATCAACCATCGCGACTTCCCGAACCGCAACGAGTTCGACGCCGCCCTCGACCGGGTGCTCTCGGCAAGCGGGGTGAGGCTCATCTGCCTAGCGGGATTCATGCGGCTCTTGGACGAGGATTTCATCGCCAAGTGGCGGGACCGGGTGATCAACATTCACCCGTCGTTGCTGCCGGCCTTCAAGGGCCTCAACACCCACCAGCGGGTCCTTGAATCGGGGGTGCGCTTCACCGGCTGCACGGTTCACTTCGTTCGCCCGGACATGGATTCGGGCCCCGTCATCATCCAGGCCGCCGTCCCGGTCCGCCCGGGCGATACGGTCAACACGTTGGCCGACCGCGTACTTGCCGCCGAGCACCGTATCTATCCGCTGGCGGTGCGCCTTATCGCGGAGGACCGGGTGCGGGTCACGGGCGAGGTGGTGTTGGTGGACGGCGCGGACGTCCCCGAAGGGGTTCTCATCAATCCGGCCGAGGAACAGCTATAGGCGCCGCCTCGCAACCTCGACGCCGGACCGCGAAGGCCGAGACGCGGTTAACCCCTTCCACCGAGGAGTCTCTCTGGGCTATACGTCGAGGCCAATGGTGGGAGGCCGGTTCTTGCTCGAACAACGAAAAAGGGGGAAGTGATGTCCGTGGACAGCGAATTGCAGCGGCACCAGCATGACTGGAAAGGCTTCATCAGACTGCTCAACATCAGCACCGCTGGTATCGCCGCGATTCTGGCGCTGATGGCCCTCTTCCTCACTTAGAGCATAATCCGGTCAGGTTGAACGGACTGCGCCGGAGGAATTTTGTGCCGCGGGCCGGAGCGGGGCGCGAAGCGCCGGTCCGGAGCGAGAGCTCAGCCGACGATCTCCATTTCGGCGAAGAAGAAAGCGACCTCCCATCCAGCGGTCTCGGGCGAATCCGATCCGTGGACCGAGTTCGCTTCGACCGACTCGCCGAAGTCCTTGCGGATCGTCCCCTCCGCGGCATTAGCCGGATTGGTGGCGCCCATGACGTCGCGGTTGAGCGCGATCGCGTTCTCGGCTTCGAGGACCTGGACCACCACCGGGCCGGAAATCATGAACTCGCACAGGTCCTTGAAGAAAGAGCGGCTGGCGTGCACGGCGTAGAACTTTTCCGCCTGCTCGCGGGTTAGACACATGCGCTTCTGCGCCACGATGCGCAAGCCTGCCCGCTCCAGACGCGCGTTGACCTCGCCGGTGAGATTGCGGCGCGTGACGTCGGGCTTGAGGATTGAAAGCGTTCGTTCGACGGCCATGACGACAAAGACCCTAAATCGCTTAAGGAGAGAAACGGTGGAGGCCGAGAATTCCCCTGAAACGCGCCTCCGCGAGAATCGCGGCCTTAATATCCGGATCGGGCGGGCGAGGCAACCACATCGTGGGCGGGGCCTACGTGCCTACGGGTGCTCCGGCGGTTCCATTCGGCGGCCATCAAGCGGCTCGTCCGCCATCGCGTAGACCCCCCTCGAGGTCACAACGAAGTCGATACGACGATCGACGAGCGCCTGCAAGCATTCCTCGGGCCGGTTGACGATCGGCTCCTCGTGCACGTTGAAACTGGTGTTGATCAGAACCGGCAGGCCGGTCGCCGCCTTGAAGAGCTCGAGGATATCGAAATAGAGCGGGTTCTGGTGGCGCGCGACGATCTGCGGACGGGCCGTCCCGTCGACGTGAATGACCGCCGGGATCTTGTCCCGCCACGCTGCGCGCACGGCGCAGGTCATGGTCATGAAACGCCCGGCGTAACGGTTAAGCGGACCGATCTCGAACACCGCCTCCGCGTCCTCCTCGGCCACCACCGGCGCAAAAGGCATGAACTCGGTGCGCCCGAGCCGGGCGTTCAAGGTTGCGTTGATCGTCCTGTCGAGCGGGCTGGCGAGGATGCTCCGGGCGCCCAGCGCCCTCGGCCCGAATTCCATGCGCCCGGTGTAAATCGCTCCGATCCGCCCCGAGGCAAGTAGCGCCACGCTCTCTTTCACGGGCTCCTCCGCGACTCGGGCCACCCCGGGACATTCGCAGAGCACCGCATCGATGCTGTCGTCGTAGGCTCTGCCCAGATAAACGTCGTCGAGCCGGTGGCGCTCGGACAGCCACCGCTCCAGCCCGTCGCGCTTCAACAGGAACTGAAGCGCGCCGCCCACGGCGAGGCCCTCGTCCCCCATGGCGGGAAATATGAATACCTCCTCGGCGGCCGTGTGCTCGGCCAAGAGCCGGTTGAGTTTAACATTCGCAAACACCCCGCCCGCGAGGCCCAGGTGGCGGACGGGGTGCAGCTCGAGGAGGCGCCGCACCGAGCCCAACATGAATTCTTCCAGGAGTTTCTGGATCGAGGCCGCCACGTCTTCCGGCGCCGCTCCTTCCGCCAGCTCGAAGATGAATCGGCGCATCGCCGGGTAGCTCTCGAAGTCGCTCTCGATCTGGCCGTTCCGGTGCAACGTGAAATGCGGGGCGAGGTCATCGAAAAGCGCCGGGCTCCCATAGGCCGAGAGCCCGGTGAGCTTTCCCTCGTGACGGTTGATTCGGTAGCCCAGCGCCTGCGTCGCGTAACCATAGGCGAGGCCAAGGCTGTCTATCCGCGTCGGCGCCAGCAGGTACTCGTCGCCGCCGTAGAGGGTCTCGATCCTCCCATCGCGGAACACACGGTGGCTGTACTGAACGTTGTCGCCGCCCCCGTCCGAAGTGACCAACAGCGCGTCATCCCAATCCGTGTAGAACAGGGCCGGCAAGGCATGGGACATATGGTGGTTGCAAAACCCGAGCTTGACGTCGGCGCCAAACCCGAGATCGACGAGGAAGCCCCGGCCATTGAAGATCCCCTCTGCCTGGGTGCCGCCGGAACGCCGCAGCTCGAGAGCCATGCTCTTGAGCTTCTCCTTGCCCAGCCACTGCCGCACCTTGCCCTCGACGAACCGGCCTCCCGCGAAGTGAGTGTAGTAGCGCCAGGGCAGAGCCCCGCGGGTCACCACCACCACGTCGATGTCTTGCCGCGATATCCCGGTGATCGCCAGGCACTCGTCGATGCACGCGAAGGGGACGCCGTTGCCATCGCTTTTCTTGCGGGTCAGCCTCTCCTGCTGAACCGCGGCCAACAGACGGTATTCGTCGAAGACCGCGGCGGCCGAGTCGTGGTAACCGGCATGGCAGGAGAGGATCTTCATGACCGCGGCGCGCCCGGCCCGCGCACGGCCGTCACGCTTTCTTTTCCCAGCGGCCCTGGGCGTCCTGCTGCCAGTAGGTGAGCCTGTGGCCCGCGCCCTGGTGCCTGCGCCACCGCTCGCGGCCGGCGGCGACCGCTTCCGCGTCGCTGCCGTCGAAGACGTCCAGGCACTTCTCGAAGCCGCCGACGTGGGAGGATTCAGCGCCGTCGGTCAGAATCAGCACGTTCGCCCCGTTGGGGTTCTCGTCCACCACCGTGAGCCAGATCGGTTGCTCCTCCGGCCGCCCGTCGCGGGGATCGCCATGGGGCAGGAAGGCGTTGGGGTCATAGGTCCAGAGCGCCGCACTGAGGGCCTCCACCCGTTCGTCCGAGCCGGCCAGCACGACGGCGCGGCCGCCTTTCTCCAGCACTCTCTCGAGCAGTTTGGGGAGCGCCCGTTCGAGCGGCGTCGTCAGGAGGTGGTAGAAGCCGATGTCGGTCATTGCGCGTCCAGCCACGGGATGACGGCGCCGCGATTCTGTCCGCTTGCCTATCTTTCCTCGTAGTTGTCGTGCACGAAGCGGTCGAGAAGGCGCACGCCGAATCCGGTCCCGCCTTTGGGCACGGTGGGTGCGTCCTTCTTCCCCCACGCGACTCCGGCGATGTCGAGATGGGCCCAAGGGACCTTGTTGACGAAGCGCTGAAGGAACTGGGCCGCCGTGATGCTGCCCGCCCCGCGGACGCCGGTGATGTTCTTCATGTCGGCGACGTCGCAGTCGACCAGCTTGTCGTACGCCTCCGCCAGCGGCAGCCGCCAAACCTTTTCGCCCGTCGCCTTGCCGGCGGCCACGAGGCCCTCGGCCAGTTTGTCGTTGTTCGCAAACAGCCCCGCGTACTCGCTGCCGAGGGCGACGATGATGGCGCCGGTCAGCGTGGCGAGGTCCACCATCGCCCTGGGCTTGAAGCGGTTCTGGCAGTACCAAAGGGCGTCGGCGAGCACCAGGCGGCCCTCGGCGTCGGTGTTGAGAACCTCGATGGTCTGTCCCGACATCGAGGTGACGATGTCCCCGGGCCGCTGGGCCGAGCCGGACGGCATGTTCTCGACCAGCCCGACCACGCCGACCGCGTTGACCTTGGCCTTGCGCCTGGCCAGGGCCTTCATCAGGCCCATGACCACGCCGGCTCCGGCCATGTCCCATTTCATGTCGTGCATGCCCTCCGAGGGCTTGATGGAAATGCCGCCGGTATCGAACGTCACTCCCTTGCCGACGAAGGCCACGGGGCGCTTGTTCCTGGCCTTGCGCGCGCCTGTCCACTGCATGACCACGACCCGGGGCGGGCGGACGCTTCCCTGGGCAACGCCGAGCAACGCGCCCATGCCCAGCCTCCTCAATTTCTTCTCGTCCAGGATCTCGACCTTGACGCCGAGCTTGGTCAGGCTCCTGGCCTGCTGGGCCAGGGTCTCCGGATAGAGGACGTTGGCGGGCTCCGATACCAGGTCGCGGGTGAAGAAGACGCCGTCGGCGACCTTATCGAGGACGGCGTAAGCCTTCCTCGCGGGCAGTGGATCCCTCACCATCACGGTCATGGACCTGAGGCTCGGTTTCTCCTGCCTCTTCTCCCGGGTGCGGTACCGAGCGAAGCGATACGACCTGAGACTGGCGCCGTATCCCAGGTTCGCGGCCATCGCGGCGGGCTTGGCCTTGGCGCCCTTCACCGCGTCCACGGCAACCGCGGCGGCGCTTTCCCCGGTGCCGGCCAGGTGAGCGACGATGTGGCCGCCCGCGGCCTGCATCCTCAAATCGTCGACCTCGCCCGCCTTCCCCATTCCATAGAGGACGACGCGCCTGACGGCGAGCCCCGCCGGCGAGAGGATGGGAAGGATCTCCCCCACCTTTCCGGTGAAACGGCTCGCAGAAAGCGCCTTGGCCACCGCTCCGCCCGTGCGTCTGTCCAGAGCAGCGGCGGTTGGCGTGAGTTTCTTCCCTTCCAGGACGCCCACGGCGATGGTCCCTGTCCGCGGCAGTTTCGGGGTCGAGAAAGTGATTTGCATGAGAGTCTCTTGCGCTGATCGAGGGGGCGGCCCGAGGATTCAGGCGGTTCGTGCCGAACGCCCAGACGGTTCGGGCCACCCGACTCTACCGATACCGGCGGCAAAGGGAAGCGCAACTTTGCCGCTGCCACGGCTGAGCCGGCGCGCCGCCCGCGGCGCGGGCAACGCGGCGCCAGGCCGCACCGTCGGCCAACCTCGACCGGTGATATCCTTGATACAGGCGGGACGAGGGCGCGGCTCATTTCCACGTAGCTTTTTGTCTTAATTACAACCGGTTATTAAGGGTTCATTAGGCACTTTCTGACAGGGTAAATCCTTCATCTGGTAACAGACAGGCCCCATGACGAAGGTGCTTTCGATACTGGTGCTGCCCGTCTTGCTTGCCGCTTGCGACCCGATCACCATAGCGTCGCTGGCCGCTTCCGGGCTGAGCTACGCCTTTACCGGAAAGAGCGTGTCGGACCATACCGTTTCGGCGATGGCAGGGAGGGACTGCGCGATGCTCCGGATCATCGAGGGCGCCCCGGTGTGCCGCGTTCCGGAGACGCCCGGCGGGACGCCCGCGCCGGTCGCCGTCGCCGCCGCGGAACTCGACGCCGCCGCCGCCAGGCCAATGGCCGCGCACGGTTCCGACGCGCTCCCCCAGACCGCCCCTGCGGCAGGGCCCGCGGGCGGACGTCTCCTGGGCGGCGCGCTCCCACCCGCGTCGTCGAACGCGGAACCAGGGCGCGATGGGGTCCGGGACGCAGGGCGAACCGTCGCGGTAAGCGTGGAGCGCCTCGCGGGCGGCAACGCCCGTCTCGTGGGCTGCGGGCCGAAGGCCGAAGTGTTTGCGCTGGTGCAAGACGACGGCACCCTCGAGGTCTTCGTTCACGACCCGGCCCGGGCGGGCCCCTCCAACCTTCAAATGGTCCTCAGGATCGTCGATTATGCGCACAATCCCGATGCGCTTACCGGGCTGTGGATCAACGGCAGCTTCTACTTCGTGAACACCATCATCGTCTAGGCTTCGCGAGGGGCCGCGCTCGGCGAGGCCGGCAAAGAGGCCCTGTCGGCGACCGCGCGCCGCGCGTCAAACGGGCTCCAGCACGTGGAACACGGAGTAAGACGGGTAGGAGAAGTCCCGCCTCAATATCTCGAAGCCGACGCCGCGCAGCACGCGCTCGAACCGCCCGAGCGACCACCCGCGGTAGCCGATCTCCCACTTATGGCCGTAGGGGTCGGCCTCGGCGTCGAATCTGAATTCGCGTAGGAACCGCAGCTTCTTGATCGCAAAGTGCTCGCTCGCCTTGTGGCGGTTCAGATAGGTCTGGAAGAACAGCTGGGTTCCCTGGTAGGGCACGGAAATCACAACGTAGCGGGGACTCGCGGCGCGAAAGGCGCGCAGCGCCGCCGTGGCCTGCTCGAAGGTGATGTGCTCCAGCGTCGCGCAGCACATGATGCAGTCGAATCCGTTCAGCTTCCCGGCCTCGATCGCGGTCAGGTCCATCACGACGTGGGGCCGGTCGGGTCTCTCGAAGCTTCGCGGGCTCAGGTCCATGGTGGTGACCTCGTAGCCCGCGTTGTCGAGCATGGCAGTCACCAGCCCGTAGTACGGCCCGATCTCCAGAACGGTGTTGATGGAAAGGCCCTTGAGCATCTGTACCTGCATCAGCTGCTCGTGGATGCGCTTGTAAGAGTAGTAGCGCATCCACTCTTGCTTCCGCTCTTCAGGGCTGATCGCGCTGGCCGGCTTGAACTGTCCTTCCGTTTCCAAGGTCACCTCGTTCGATCGAGACCCGGCGGGCGGGCAAGGTGCGGACGGCGGTCCCGAGGCGGGCGGTCGAGACGCGCGAGGCCCGCTCGCCACGATCCCGCGCTCGTCACTCTCCCCGGCTAACACGGCGCGGCGCACTGGGCGTCGGCCGACTCGGCTTCGCTGCTCGCGCCTGACGGCAGCATGGCTCACCGCGCTTCGGCGGACGGACGTTAGTATTTCTCAACGCCCACCCGGTCCTCGGAAGAAACAAAGATGTGGTAGCGGTCGCCGGTCTGGCAAATGGCGTTGTAGTCGTTTTCGCCGAGACGCTCGAAGCTTATGACCGCGCCGCAGGGGTTCCCTCTGAGGGTGATCACCGCAAAGAGGTCCTTCTTGACCTTTTCGACGTCCTCCTGGGCGGCAATGGAAAAGGGGGCCGTGAGAACGGCAACCACGGTTGTTCCGAGCGCGATCCTTCGGGCTATGGCCATGGGGTGCTTCCTCATTCGGACTCACAAATTGACGAACTTCTCCGGATCGGACAGCAGGACCCAGACGCTCTCGCGCGAGGCGGAAATGGCATGGGCTAGTTTAGGGTCGCTGTCCTGGAGCAGGGTACGCATTTTCAACAGAAGCAGGTCGTACCGCTCGTGCAACTGCGCGATGGTCCCCCGCCCCTCGCTTTCGTGATAGACGCGGAACGCGTCGAGCAGGTCGTTGACCTCGATCCTGAGCTCGAGCTTGGTAAAGTAACCGATGGCCTCTGTCTCGCGCAGCCGTGCTTTCATGCCGTCGAGGTCGAGGTGCGACGGCTCCTCTTCCTCCGCGAGCGCGGGGGCGTCCTCTCCGGTCGCGGCCGCCCCAGGCGCGGGCGTCAATTCGTTCCTCGCTTCCTCGTCACGCTCCTCTCGCGGCGCCGTCTGCGGGACACTTTCCCCCTCCCCCGCCTGTGGGCGCGGGCCGGCCGTCCGGTCGCGGGCTTGAACCGCCCCGCCGTCAGGACCCGCCGTTCCAGATGCCATCTGCTCGCCCGCCGGGCCCGCGCCGCGCCCCGCAGGAGGGGCCGGCCAAGCCGGCGCCACGGCGACCACCAGCGCCACGGCGGCGGCGCATCCAAGCCCAAAGCCCCGTCTCCTTCCGCCGATCCGGCGAAGTCGCCGAAGTCTCGATACCCCGAACACCGGTCCTCGCGTCCTCTCCACCCGAGCGTGCCCGCCACCATCCCGCGCTCGACGAGCAGGCTTCCCTGCTTACCAAATACTTCCCGTCAAAGGCCACCGAATAACGCCGTCATGCCCCGGGGGCGTGGCGACGGACCGGTCCGGGCGCCAGAATCTCCGGCCCGCCGACCCGTCACTCGCCGACGTGTTGACTTCGCAAGGAACCCGGGGTCAAGCTGCCTCGAGCGCCGGCGACGACGGGACCGTCACGATCGAGGGACCTTCACATGCAGCGAAACGCCCGTCTCGGGAGCGTAATCAAGAACATCCGCCGTCTCGTGACCAAGCCGGACCGCGTCCACGTCATCTACGACAAGGAACGCACGGCGATAAACCCGCGTCCGTCGTCCTACCTCTACGCTTCGCTCGAGGGCATCCTCCTGGAGAACTCGGAGACGTTCGCCGCCACTTTGGAGGAACTGCGTCCCTATCTCGCGTGTCCCGAGATCGAGGCCGTGCCCCGGAACAGCGACGACCCGAGGACGCCTTATTGGGACAACGGCTACTTCAGCTTCGTGGACGCCCGGGTCGCCTATGCGCTCACCGCCGCGAGGCGCCCGTCCCGGATCATCGAGATCGGCAGCGGCAACAGCACCAAGTTTTTCCGCAAGGCGCTCGATGACTTCGGCATCGCCTGCGAGATCACGAGCATAGACCCGAGCCCCAGAGCGGACATCGACGGGATCTCGGACCGCGTCATCCGCGACAACCTTCTCGACGTGGACCTCGATCTTTTCCTGGTGTTGAAACGCAACGACGTCCTGTTCCTCGACGGGAGCCACTACGCCTTCAACGGGACGGACACGACCCGGTTTTTCCTTGAGATCCTGCCGCTGACGCCGCCCGGAGTCCTCGTTCACGTACACGACATCTGTCTTCCTTACGAGTACAGCGAGCTCTTCACCGAACGCATGTACAACGAGCAGTATCTGCTGGCCTGCGTCCTTCTGAACTCGAGGGAATGGCGGCCGCTGCTCCCGGTGCACTACTTGGACACGAAGGGGTATTTCGAGGCGCTGCCGGCATCGGATGTCGCCAACACTTCGTTCTGGATGACGAGGGCATGAGGTCGCCGCCGCATTATTTGTTTGCTCGCTATTTCATTCCGAGTTTGTAAACTCCGAGCATGAACGGGATCACCCGATACATCCTGCGCCAGGTTCTGGCGTCCACGCTGTTCATCGCCGTCGCCTTGACCTGCGCCATTTGGCTGAGCCAATCGCTGCGCCTCATCGACCTCATCGTCAACCGGGGCGTCTCTTTCGCAACCTTCCTGCACCTGTCGCTGCTGATGCTTCCCACCTTCTTGGCGATCATCCTGCCGATCGCTTTATTCACGGCGGTCGCGTTCGTCTACAACAGGCTCACGATGGACAGCGAGCTGGTGGTGATGCGGGCGGCGGGCGTCAGCCAGACGGGCCTCGCGAAATCCGCCCTGCTGGTGGCCACCGCCGTGATGGTGCTGTGTTACGGCTTCACGATCTATCTCCTCCCGGCGTCCTTCCGGGAGTTCAAGGACTTGCAGTTCCAGATCCGCAACGACCATTCCTTGGTGTTGCTCCAGGAGGGCGTGTTCAACACGCTGTCGGATGGCATCACGGTGTATGTGCGCGCCCGGCGGGCGAGCGGGGAACTCCAGGGTATTCTGATCCACGACAGCCGCATCCCCGGCAAGCCGGTCACGATGATAGCGGAGTCCGGCATCCTGGTTGAAACCGAGTCTGGTCCGCGCGTCGTTTTGATCAACGGCAACCGTCAACAGGTCGAGAAGGAGGACGGTGAGCTCTCGTTACTGTACTTCGACCGGTACGACCTGGACGTCAGCGGCGATAAGGAGACCGGGAAGACCCGGTGGCGTGAGCCACGTGAGCGGTTCCTGAGCGAGCTGTTCTGGCCCTCGAACTCCCCGGACGACGTCAACAACTACTACAAGCTGAGGGCCGAGGGACACCAGCGGCTGGTGTCCCCCCTGTTGGCGCTTGCCTTCACCTTTATCGCCTTGGCTATCCTGCTGTCGGGCGACTTCGCCCGGCGTGGCCAGGCCCTCCGCATCCTTCTCGCCACGGGGCTGATGATTCTCGTGCAGATGGCCGGGCTGGGTCTCCAAAACGTCGCGGCCAAGGTGCCCTCTCTCGTGCCCTTGCTATACGCCAACGCCATCGTCCCCATCATTGCCGGGGGCATCGTCCTGTTCCGAGCCCGGTGGCGGCATCCCCCTCCGGTGCCGGCGCAGACCTCGGCCGCGTGACGAAGGAGTCACGCGCGATGCGCCTGTCCGCGACCCTGTCGCTGTACATCGGACGCCAGTTCATTCTCTGGTTCGGCACCGTGTACCTGGCGCTCCTCGGCGTGACCCTCTTGCTCGATACCGTCGAGCTGATGCGCCGCGCCGCCGCGAAAGCGCACGCCACGCTGGATGTCGTCCTGGCGATGTCGCTCTTGAAGCTCCCGCTGATGGCGCAGGAGCTTCTCCCCTTCGCGATCCTCTTCGCCGGCATGTTCGTCTTCGCACGGCTTACCCGAAGCCGCGAACTTGTCGTCGCCCGTTCGGCGGGCGTGTCGGTGTGGCAGTTTCTCCTGCCGGCGCTCGCGATGGCCCTTGCCATCGGCGTCTTCAACATCAGCGTCTTCAACCCGATCGCCTCGGTCATGACATCCAGGTTCGAGCAGATGGAGAGCCGTTACCTGCGGGGGCGCACCAGCCTGCTCAAGGTTTCCAAATCGGGGCTTTGGCTGCGCCAGGGGGACGAGACGGGCCAATCGGTGGTGCACGCCCTGCGGGTGCTCCCCAACAGCATGGACATGCAGGACGTGATCATTTTCCTGTTCGAGGGCCCCGACCGTTTCGTCGGGCGCATCGACGCCGCCGAGGCGCGTCTCGCGGACGGCTACTGGGAACTGCGGGACGCCTGGCTCACGGCCCCGGACACGCCGCCCCGCTTTGCCGCGCAGCACAGGGTGGAGACGAGCCTGACCAAAGAGGATATCCAGGACAGCTTCGCCTCGCCGGAAACGATGTCGTTCTGGGACTTGCCCGGCTTCATTGAGGTGCTGGAGTCGGCGGGATTTTCCGCCCTCAAGCACCGCCTCTACTGGCATTCGCTTCTCGCGTCGCCGCTTTTGCTGTGCGCCATGGTCCTGATTGCCGCAACGTTCACCCTGCGTTTGAAGCGGCGCGGCGGCAACACCATGATCATCGCGGGCGGCGTGATCGCGGGCTTCTCTCTCTACTTTCTTTCGGACGTCGTGTTCGCACTCGGACTCTCGGCTGAAATCCCGGTGGCGCTCGCGGCGTGGACGCCGGCGGGCGTGAGCACCCTTCTTGGCCTTGCCATGCTGTTTCATCTCGAAGATGGTTAGGCCCCATGCGGAAGGGGACTGCGTGCGGAATTGTGGCGCTCGCGCTGACGGTGACGGGGCCGGCGGTCGGCCAGGAACGACCCACACGGGAGTTGCCCGTCCTGGTGAGCGCCGACAACGTCCGACATGACCGGGAGCGGAGCCTGGTCATCGCCTCGGGCAACGTCGAGATCTCCCAGGATGCGCGCGTACTGCTGGCCGACACCGTAACCCTCAACCAGAGAACCAACGTGGTCACGGCCTCGGGCAACGTCAGCTTGCTCGAGCCGACCGGCGAGGTCTATTTCGCCGACTACGTCGAGCTCCAGGACGGGATGAAAAAGGGTTTCCTCCGCAACCTGCGCATGCTTTTCCCGGACGAGTCGCGGCTGGCGGCCAACCAGGCATCGCGCATTGCCGGGGTCAGGTCGGAGATGAAGCGGGCGGTCTTCTCTCCCTGTAAACTGTGCGAGGACAAGCCCGGGCGTCCGCCCCTATGGCAGATCAAGGCGATCAAGGTCGTCCACGACGAGAAGGCCAGGAACATAGAATATTACGACGCGTTCCTGGAGATGTTCGGCATCCCGGTCGCCTACACGCCCTACCTCTCGCACCCCGATCCCACGGTGGAGCGGCGCAGCGGGCTCCTCGCCCCGCGCTTGGGCAGCAACAGCCAGCTCGGCTTCATCGTCGGCACGCCCTACTACATCGACATCGCGCCCGACAAGGACGCCACCTTGGAGCCCATCCTCACCGGCAAACAGGGGCCCGTCTTCTTCGGCGAATACCGCCAGCGGCTCACCGACGGGGAGTTCGAGTTTTCCGGCAGCATTACCAAAGCGGACCGCACCGACAGTACCGGCATGCGCGAGGAAGACCAGCTCAGGGGCCACATCCGCGGCCGCGGCCGGTTCGACATCAACGACACCTGGCGCTGGGGGTTCAACGTCGCCCGCGCATCGGACGATACCTATCTCCAGAGATACGGCTTCGGCTTCGAAGACGTACTCACGACCCGGGCCTTCATGGAGGGTTTCCGGCAGCGCAGCTACGCGGCGGTCAACGGATACGCCTTCCAGGGCCTTCGCGCCCGGGACAAAAGCGAAACGACGCCCCTCATTCTGCCGCAGATCGACTACAATTTCGTCAGCGTTCCGAACCGGCGCGGCGCATATTGGACGCTCGACACGAACATCCTGTCACTCAGTCGCGACGAAGGCGCCGACAGCAGGCGCCTTTCCTTCAAGGGCGGGTGGCATCTTTCCCACACCGGCAAATCGGGAAACGTCTTCAACCTGTCCGCCGTAACCCAGGCCGACCTTTACTTCGTCAACGACGTCGCCGATCCCGCCGGTCCCGACGGGTCGTTCGACGGAGTGACGGGGCGGATCTTCCCTCAGCTGGCTCTCGATTGGCGCTATCCGCTGGTGCGTGAGATCGGCGGCGCGCGCTACCTCGTCGAACCCGTTGCGGCCCTCATCGTCGGACCCAACGGCGGCAATCCCGATGATATTCCCAACGAGGACAGCCAAGCCTTCGAGTTCGACGACGCCGACCTGTTCAGCCTCAACCGGTTCCCCGGGCTCGACCGGGTCGACAGCGGACAGCGCCTGGACTACGGTTTGATAACAGGGCTCTACGACCATCGTGGTCGAAGCTTGACCGCCTTCCTGGGCCAGAGCTTCCGTTTCCGAGAGGACACCGACTTCGCGGTCGGATCGGGGCTGAGGGACCGGCTCTCCGACTTCGTCGGCAGGGTCCATCTGTCGCCCGGGCGCGGCCTCGATCTTCTCTACCGCTTTCGCTTCGACAAAGACGGCCTCGAGCCGAGGGTCAACGAATTAACCATGGCCGCAGGCCCGCCGGCGCTCCGGCTGAACCTGGACTATATCTTCATCGACGAGACGGCCGGCACCGCCGGCTTCGGCGACCGCGAGGAGATTACCGTTTCCGCCCGCTCGCAAATCAACGAGTACTGGGCGGCCCGCGCCTACGGAAGGCGCGACCTCACCGAAGGCGGCGCCACCCTCTCCACCGGTTTCGGCTTGATTTACGAGGACGAGTGCTTCTTCCTCTCCGCAGACATTCGCCGCTCGTTCACTAGAGACCGGGAGATCGAGCCGTCCGACACCGTTCTGTTCCGCGTCGTCTTCAAGCACCTGGGCGAGGTTCGGATATGAGGACGGGCGCCGGAAAACCCTAAACCGCGGAGGCGGCCGGCAGTCGGGCGAGAATTGTCGACCGCCGCGATTGATCCTATATATGGCCCAGTCGCTTTTGGACCAAGCGTGTCAACGATAACAACGACGACGCCGGTGAAACGCGCCTTCCCGTGCCTTGTGATGCTGATGACGCTCGTCGCCGCCGGGCCGGTCGAGGTGCGCGACGTTCAGAGCATCGCCGCGGTCGTGAATGACGACATCATTTCGGTCCTGGACATTACCGAGCGGCTGAAGCTGGTGATCTTCTCCTCCAACCTGGAGGACTCGCCCGAGATCCGCCAGCGGCTGCTCCCCGCGGTGTTGCGCACCCTGATCGACGAGCGGCTTCAGATCCAGGAAGCGGAGCGGATCAACGCTAGGATCACCGATGCCGAAATCGAGGCGGCCCTCGCCCGCATCTTAAAACGGAACGAGGTTGCCGAGGGCAGCCTGGACACCTTTTTCGCCGAGGAAGGAATCAGCAAGGACACCGTCGTCGCCCAGGTCCGCGCCACCATCGCCTGGAGCAAGGTCATCAGGCGACGGATCCGGCCCGACATCGACATCGGCGAGGACGAAGTGGATGAAGCCCTCGCCCATATGGAGGCCATAAAGGACAAGCCACAGAACCTCGTGGCCGAGATCTTTCTCGCCGTCGATTACCCCGAACAGGATGCCCAGGTCCGCGAGACCGCCGAGCGGTTGGTCGCACAAATCCGCAAGGGCGCGGACTTCCCGGCGCTCGCCCGGCAGTTCTCGCAAAGCGGAACCGCCCTCGCCGGAGGCGACATCGGTTGGGTGCGGGAGGGCGAGCTCGACGAAGAGCTGGAAGCGGTCCTCGCCAAGATGAGGCCCCCCGCAATCTCGGTTCCAATCCGCACCGTGACCGGCTATCACATTCTGCTCCTTCGCGACCGCCAAGTGCCGGCGGGCTCGCAAACCGCCAGGGTGTGGCTGCGCCAGATTTATTTTCCCCTGCCGCCGGGCGCCACGAAGGATGAAATCGCCAGCCAAATCAAGCTCGCCAAGGAGATGAGGCCGCACATCAAATCCTGCGACGATATGGAGAAACTGGGTGCCGAGCTGGGATCGCCACTGTCCGGCGACCTTGGCTGGATCAACGTCGGCGACCTGCCGGAGCATCTTCGGAAGGTGGTGGAGACTCTGAAGGTCAGGAAGGTGAGCCAACCGGTGCAGACGAAGGCGGCCATTTCGGTTCTCATGGTTTGCGACCGCAAGGAGGCGGAATCGGTGTTGCCCGATCGGGACGAGGTCAGCAAAGCCATTTTTGGCCAACGCCTGGACCTGATGGCGCGGCGCTATCTGCGCGACCTCCGCCGTTCCGCGACCGTGGAAATGCGGATATGACGTCCGCTTCCGTCCCGCTGGCGCTGACCATGGGCGAGCCCGCCGGAATCGGCGGCGAAATCACGCTGCGGGCGTGGCTGCGGCGGACCGGCGGCGGAAACGGATTGGCGCCCCCCTTCTTCGTGATCGACGATCCGGCCCGGCTCGAGCGGCTGGCGCACGCCCTCGGCCTCGCCGTGCGCGTGCGCGCGGTCGGCTCGCCTCGCGAGGCGGCGCGGGCCTTCGCCGCCGCGCTCCCGGTGCTGCCGCTGGCCTTGCCGGCAGGGGTGACGCCCGGGCGGCCGGACCCCAAGAACGCGGCCGCCGTCGTCGCTTCGATCGACCGGGCCGTGGCGCTCGCCCATGCCGGCGAGGCGGCGGCGGTCGTGACCAACCCGATCCACAAGAAGACCCTTCATGCGGCCGGGTTCGAATACCCTGGCCACACCGAGTATCTCGCGAAGCTGGCCGCCGCCGAGACGGGCGCGCCCGTTTTGCCTGTGATGATGCTTGCCTGCCCAGGGCTCAGGGTGGCTCCCGTCACGGTCCATCTGCCGCTGGCCGAGGCCGTCGCCGCGCTCGACCGGCGCCGGATCGTGGCCTGCGGGCGGGTCGTGGCGGCGTCCCTCGTCACCGATTTCGCTATCGCCCGCCCGCGGCTCGCCGTGGCCGCGCTCAACCCCCATGCCGGGGAAGAAGGAGATATCGGCTCGGAGGAGATCGACGTCATCGCGCCGGCGGTCGCGGAGCTGCGCGCGCTCGGCCTCGAGGTCGCCGGCCCCTCGCCCGCGGATACCCTTTTCCACGAGGCGGCGCGGCGCGCCCACGACGCGGTGATCTGCATGCACCACGACCAGGCGCTCATCCCGCTCAAGACCATCGACTTCGATCACGGCGTCAACATCACCCTGGGGCTGCCGTTCGTTCGCACCTCCCCGGACCACGGCACGGCGCTCGACATCGCCGGCTCCGGCGAAGCGCGCGAATCGAGCCTCGTGGCGGCGCTCGCCATGGCCGCCGACATGGTCCGACGCCGGAGCGCGGCCGACAGGTCCGCCTCGGTCGCCTAGAGCATAATCCGGTCAAGTTGAACGGACTGCGCCGGAGGATCACCCAAGGCCATCACACGTGCCGTCCTATGATGACAGAGGGGACTAGGGTGGCCCCGGAGCGACCCGAGCTTCCGCCGCTCCGCGAGGTCATCGCCGCGCACGGGATCACCGCCCGGCGGGCGCTGGGCCAGCACTTCCTGCTCGATATGAACCTCACCCGCCGCGTCGCCCGCGCGGCGGGGGACTTGCGCCAGGTCACGGTGATCGAGGTCGGGCCCGGGCCCGGGGGGCTGACGCGCGCGCTGCTGCTCGAGGGCGCGCGCCGCGTCATCGCCATCGAACGCGATGAGCGGTGCGTGGCGGCGCTCCAAAGCCTCATGCGCGCCTTCCCCGGGCGGCTCGAGATCGTCGCCGCCGATGCCCTCGAGGTCGACGCCGCGGCGCTGGCGCGCGAGGCGCAAGGTCCGGCCAAGATCGTCGCCAATCTGCCCTACAACATCGCGGTGCCCCTGCTCCTGCGCTGGCTCGGTGACCTGCCCGCCTTCGAGTCGCTCACGCTGATGTTCCAGAAGGAGGTGGCGGCCCGCATCACCGCGGTGCCGCGGACCAAGGCCTACGGCCGGCTGTCGGTGATGGTCCAGTGGCTGTGCGAGGCCCGCGCGCTGTTCGACGTCCGGCCGAGCGCATTCACGCCGCCGCCCAAGGTCACCTCCACGGTGGTGCAGCTCATCCCCCGGCCGCGGCCGCTGGCGGAGGCCGACCGCGGCGCGCTGGAGCGGGTCGTGGCGGCCGGATTCGGCCAGCGGCGCAAGATGCTGCGCACGAGCCTGAAGTCTCTCGGGCTCGACGCCGCCGCGCTGATCGACGCCGTCGGCCTCGACCCTACGGCGCGGGCGGAGGAGCTTACCGTTCAGGAATTCTGCGCGCTCGCGCGCGCCCTGCCCGGGATCGCTCGGGAGAGCGCCGGCGGCGGCGCCGGCTAGGCGCTCCTGGGGGCGCGGAGCGGAAGGGCGGCCTTCGCCGGCGCGGAACGGAGGCCAGCGGCAAGTGCAATGACAAGCGAGCCATTCGCGATTCGCCCCATGGGTCGCGCCGACCTGGACCGCGTGCTCGACTGGGCGGCGATGGAAGGCTGGAACCCGGGCCTTCATGACGCCGAGTGTTTCTGGGCCACCGATCCCGGGGGCTTTCTCGTCGGCGAGCTCGCCGGCGAGGCCGTTGCCGGTATTTCCGCGGTCGCCTATGGCGCCGACTTCGGCTTCCTCGGCCTGTTCATCGTCGCGCCCGAGCACCGGGGCCGCGGTTTCGGCCGGCGGTTATGGCGCGCGGGCCTGGCCCGCCTGGGCGGCCGCAGCGTGGGCCTCGACGGCGACCCGGCGCGACCCGACGGCTACCACAGGTCCGGCTTCCGCCTCGCCTACCGCAACGTCCGCTTCGAGGGCGCCGGGCGGGCGCAAGAGGCCAGCGCCGCGGTCGATCTGGCCTCGCTCCCCTTCGCCCAGGTCGCGGCATATGACCGCGAGCTGTTTCCGGCCCCGCGCGAGCGGTTTCTCGAGCGCTGGATCGCCGTGCCGGACGGCAGGGCCCTGGGACTCCTCGAGACCGGCAGGCTCTCAGGGTACGGCGTCATCCGCCGGTGCCGGACCGGCCACAAGATCGGCCCGCTTTTCGCCGACGGCGCGGACCAGGCCGAGGCGCTGTTTCGGGCGCTCTCGGCCACCGCCCCCGGCGAGCCACTGGTCCTCGACGTGCCCGAGCCCAATGCCGCCGCGGTTGCGCTGGCCAGGGGCCACGGCATGAAGGCCGTGTTCGAGACCGCGCGCATGTATAGGGGCAAGGAGCCCGACATACCGCTGCGGCGCGTGTTCGGGGTCACCACGCTAGAGCTGGGCTGACGCCGCCGTCGCCCGCCCCCGGCCGCCCCGGCGGGAAGCCCTTGCTGGGCTACTGCCCCTCGCGCAGCCGCTTGACGAAATCGGCGAGGCCGACCCGGCGGTCGCGCCGGAGCCGCTCGGCCACCAGGATGGCCTCGACGGCGGCGACGCTCTCGTCCACCTCCCGGTTGACGACGATGTAGTCGTATTCCGGCCAGTGGCTCATCTCGTCCGCGGCCTGGGCCATGCGCTGGGCCACCACCTCGGCGCTGTCCTGGGCGCGGGTTCTGAGGCGCCGCTCCAGCTCGGCGGTCGAGGGCGGCAGGATGAACACGCTCACCAGGTCCTTGGGCGCGTTCTGGGCGAGCTGCTGGGTTCCCTGCCAGTCGATGTCGAAGAGCACGTCGCGCCCCGCGCTCAGGGCTTGTTCCACCGGCCCGCGCGGCGTGCCGTAGTAATGGCCGAAGACCTTCGCGTACTCCAAGAGCTCGTCCCGGTTCATCATCAGGTTGAAATCGGTGGGGTCGACGAAGTGGTAGTCGACGCCGGCGACCTCGTCGGGGCGTTTGGGCCGCGTCGTGACGGAGACCGACATGGAAATGCCTTCGTCGCGCTCCAGCAGCCCGCGCGTGATCGTCGTCTTGCCGGCGCCCGACGGCGAGGAAAGCACGAGCATCAGGCCACGGCGCGTGATGTCGGGGGACGGCATGGGCAAGCTGCGCTACTCGATGTTGTGAATCTGCTCGCGAAACTGCTCGATTCCGGCCTTGAGGTCGAGGCCGATCCGGGTCAGCTCGATGTCGGTCGACTTGGAGCAAATGGTGTTGGCCTCGCGGTTCAGCTCCTGACACAGGAAGTCGAGCCGTCGCCCCACCGGCCCGCCGGCGGAGAGCAACTCGCGCGCCGCCGCCAGGTGCGCCCGCAACCGGTCCAGCTCTTCGCGCAGGTCCGCCTTGGCGGCGAGCAGCGCCGCCTCCTGCGCCAGTCGCTCCTCGGGCAGCGCTGGCGCAGCCTCCAGCAGGGCCGCGACCTGCTCCTTGAGGCGCGCTCGAATCGCCTCGGGGCGCACGGTTGCGCACGCTTCCGCGTCGTCGGCCAGGCCCTCCAGCTCGTCGAGCTGGCTCGCGAGCACGGCCCCGAGCCGCGTGCCCTCTTGCGCTCGCGCCTCGGCCAGGGCGGCAATTGCTTCGTCGAGAGCCACCACGAAGGCCTGCTCGCGGCTCGCGCGCGCCTCGGGCGCCTCGTCCTCCTCGGCCGTCTCGATCACGCCCCGCACCGAGAGCAACCCGTCGAGGGTCGGCGGCTGCGCCTTCACCCGCGCCGCCAATTCCCTCACGATCTGCTCCAGCTGCTCGGCGACCTCCACATTCAGCCGCAGCTTCAGCGCTCCGGGCGGCCGCGTGACCGTCAGCGCCGCCGAGATGGTCCCGCGGCTGAAACGTTCTTGGATGTGGGAACGCGCCATCGACTCCAAGCCGTCGAGGTCGGGCGGCAGCTTGCAACGCACATCGAGGCCGCGGCCGTTGACGCTCTTGAGCTCCCAGGTCCAGGTCCAGCCGTCGACGTGACCGTCGGCGCGGGCGAAGCCGGTCATGCTGCAAAGGGGCAACGAAACCTCTGTATTTCGGGGGACCCACGAGCGCCGCCACACTCTATACCCGGGCCCCGGCGCCAACAAGTCGCCTTCGCCGCCGATTTCTGAGGTTCTCGGGTGGCGCCGGGACGCCGACCGCCGGCGAGGACGGCCGGCCGAAGGCCGCAGATGAGCTCCGAGGCGGCGCTTGTGAAGCGGCAACCACCGCCCCATGATGCGGCCATGCGGACCCCGCGCTCCATCCTGATTACGGGCGCGAGCAGCGGCATCGGCGCGGCGCTCGCGCGCGCTTACGCGGCGCCCGGTGTAACGTTGGCTTTATGCGGTCGCGACGCCGCCCGGCTCGACGCGGTGGCCCTGTCCTGCGAAGAGCGGGGCGCGAAGGTGCAGGCCGCCCTCGTCGACGTGACCGACGGGCAAGCCTGCGCCCGCTGGATCGACGACGCCGACTCCATCGCGCCCCTCGACCTCGTCGTAGCCAATGCCGGCGTCTCGGCCGGCACCAGCGGCGGCGAAGGCTTCTTCCGGGAAACCGCCGAGACCGTGCGCCGCATCTTCGCCATCAACGTCGACGGCGTGCTGAACACGGTCTTGCCTGCCATCCCGGTGATGCGCGCCCGCGGGCGCGGCCAGATCGCCATCATGAGCTCGCTGGCCGCCTTCGTCGGCTCGCCCGGGGCCGCCGCCTACTGCGCTACCAAGGCCGCCGGGCGACTCTACGGCGAGGCGCTGAGACGCGAGCTTGGCAAGGACGGCATCGAGGTCTCGGTCGTCTGTCCGGGCTTCGTGCGCACGCCCTTGACCGAGAACAACGATTTCTACATGCCGTTGGCGATCGACGCCGACAGGGCCGCCCGGATCATCCAGCGCGGGCTTCGGCGCAATCGGCCGCGCATTGCCTTTCCCTGGCCGATGTATGCCCTCGTCTGGCTCGGGGCGGCACTGCCCGCGGGGCTTACGGACTCGCTGATGCGCCGTCTTGGGAGGAACCGCTAGACCCCGGAGGCGATTCGGCGGCGCCGGTCCCGCCCGCCTCGCGCGACCGTCTGCGGATCTGGCGCCAGCGGACGACGTTGCGGTTGTGCTCCTCCAGGGTTTCCGCGAAGACGTGGCCGCCGCTGCCGTCGGCGACGAAATAGAGGTCGTTGGTCGGCGCCGGGTTGAGCGCGGCGGCGATCGAGGCGCGGCCCGGGTTGGTGATCGGGCCGGGCGGCAGGCCGTCGATCACATAGGTGTTGTAAGGGTGCTCGATCTCCAGATCGGCCCGCGTCAAGGGGCGGTCCAGCGGGCCGGCGCCCCCGGCGAGCGCGTAGGCCACCGTGGGGTCGGATTGCAGCCGCATCCCCTTCTCCATGCGGTTGACGAACACCGCAGCGATGCGGGCGCGTTCGTCGTGGCGAGCCGTCTCCTTCTCGATGATGGAGGCGAGCACGAGCGCCTCTTCCACCGTGTCGAACGGGAGGCCGGGGGCGCGCTTGGTCCAGAGTTCGTCGAGGGTCCCGTCCATGGCGCGGACCATGCGGGCGACCACGTCGAGGCGCGTGTCGCCATAGGAAAAATGATAGGTCTCCGGCAGCATCCGGCCGTCGCCCGGAGACTCGGGCAGAGGCCCGACGAGTCCCTCCGTCGCCGCGATCCGGGCCAGCACTTGCGGCGACGTGAGGCCCTCGACCACGGTGAGACGGCGCACCACCGTCTTGCCACTCTGGAGCAGTCCCATGACGTGGCGCCCGTCGATGCGCGCGGGCACGGCGTACTCGCCGGCCTTGAGACTCCTGTCGCCGCCGGAGAATCGCACCGCCATGGTGAACAGCAGCGGCTCGTCGATCACCCCTTCGCGCGCCAGCAGCGCGGCGATCTCCTCGAGCCCGGCGCCCCTAGGCACGATCACGGTGGTGGGAGCCGCGAGCGGACCGGGTTGGACGAAGCGGGCGGTGCCCCAAAGAAAGGCGCCCGCGACGACGGCCGCGGCGGCCGTGAAAACGATGCCCAAGCGCGCCAGGACCCGCCCCATGCCACATCAAGGCGGCGGGCCGAACACCACGGTGGCGTTGGTCCCGCCGAAACCGAAGGAGTTGGAGAGCGCTTTGCGGACCACGCGTTCCTTGGCCCCGTTCGGCACCAGATCCAGATCGCACCCCTCCGAGGGATTATCGAGGTTGAGCGTCGGGGGAACGACGCCGTTGGCCATGGCGAGGATGCAGAAGATGGCCTCGACGCTCCCGGCGCCGCCCAGCAGGTGCCCCATGGCCGACTTGGTCGACGACATGGAGAGCTTGTGCGCGGCCTCCCCGAATACCCGTTTCACGGCGTCAAGCTCGATCTTGTCGCCCAGCGGCGTCGAGGTGCCGTGGGCGTTGATGTAATCGATATCCTCGGGGTCGAGCCGGGCGGACTTGAGCGCACCGGCCATGGCCCGAAACGCTCCGGTGCCGTCGGCGGCGGGCGCCGTGATGTGATAGGCGTCGCCGGAAAGCCCGTAGCCGATCACTTCGCCGTAAATCGTAGCGCCGCGGCGCCTGGCGTGCCCGAGCTCCTCGAGGACGACGACGCCGGCACCCTCGGCCACGACGAAGCCGTCGCGATCCTTGTCCCAGGGGCGGGACGCGCGCGCGGGCGTGTCATTGAAATGGGTCGACAGCGCCCGTGCCGCCGCGAACCCTGCGACGCCCAGCCGGCAGATGGCGCCCTCCGTGCCGCCGGCCACCATCACATCGGCATCGTCCCATTGGATGAGCCGCGCCGCGTCGCCGATGGCGTGCGCGCCCGACGAGCACGCCGTGACCACGGAATGAGTCGGCCCCTTGAAGCCGTTCCTGATCGCGACGTGGCCGGACGCCAGATTGATGAGGCAGGAGGGAATGAAGAAGGGGCTGACGCGGCGCGGCCCTTTCTCGTGAAGCGTGATCGCCATCTCGGCGATGCCGGACAGGCCCCCTATGCCGGAACCGATCATGACCCCGGTTCGCTCAAGCGAGTCCTCGTCCTGCGGCGTCCAGCCCGCGTCCGCCACCGCCTCGGCCGCGGCGGTCAGCGCGAAGAGGATGAATTCCTCTATTTTGCGCTGTTCCTTGGGCTCGACCCAATCGTCGGGATTGAAGAGCCCGTTGCCTCCTTCGCCGCGCGGAACCTGTCCGGCGATCTTCGAGGCGAGATCGGAGGCGTCGAAGGAAGTGATCGCCCGGATACCGGACTGGCCGTCGATCAAGCGGTCCCAGTTATGTTTGACCCCGCAGGCCAAGGGGGTCACCATTCCCATGCCGGTAATGACGACCCGTCTCATGGAGATGGTGGCAAGTCTAGTGAGAAAGGCGGAGGCGGGCCGGGCGCGGAAGCGCCCGTCGAATCAGACATTGTTCCCGATGTAATTGATCGCGTCCTTGACGGTCAGAATCTTCTCGGCGGCGTCGTCCGGAATCTCACAGCCGAATTCCTCCTCGAACGCCATCACCAGCTCCACCGTGTCAAGGCTGTCGGCGCCCAGGTCATCAATGAAGCTGGCGCCGTCGGTCACCTTGGACTCGTCGACGCCGAGATGCTCGACGACAATCTTCTTTACGCGTTCGGCGATATCATCACCCATGAATCCAATCCCTCGGACTTGATATGACTGAAACACACGAAACCGGTCCCGGGGTGGGCCGGAACACCTCCCCTGAACTAGCCCCCGACCGGCGTCTTCGGCTCAGAAGGCGCGGTTACGTATCACACTTTCTCGATATTGACCAGCACCCGCCGAGATTACCCGAAACGGCGCTATATCATCGCCATTCCCCCATTGACATGCAAGGTTTGGCCGGTGAGATAAGCGGCCTCCTCCGAGGCCAGGAAAACGGCGCAGGCGGCCACGTCCCCAGGCGTGCCGAAGGCGCCGGCGGGGATTCGCGCAAGCAGGCGCTGCTTTTGCTCGTCCGGGAGCTTGTCGGTCATGGCGGTGGTGATGAAGCCGGGGGCGATGCAGTTGACCGTAATGCCGCGGGAGGCGACCTCGGCGGCCAGCGACTTGGTCATGCCGATCATCCCGGCCTTGGCGGCGGCGTAGTTGGCCTGGCCCGGGTTCCCGGTGACGCCGACGACCGAGGTGATCCCGATGATCCGGCCCCAACGCCGCTTGATCATGTCCCTGAGGCAGGCGCGCGCGAGGCGGAAGCCGGCGGTGAGGTTGACGTCGAGCACGGCCTGCCAGTCCTCGTCCTTCATCCGCATCACCAGGGCGTCGCGGGTGATCCCGGCATTGTTGACGAGGATATCGACCCCGCCCATCGCGGTGCAGGCCTCCGCGGCAAGTCGCTCGGCCGCTCCCGCATCGGCCAGGTCCGCGGGAACCGCGAAGGCGCGCTCCCCGAGGTCGCCCGCGAGGGCCTCGAGCGCGTCGACACGGGTCCCCGATAGGGTCACGTCCGCGCCCCGCGCGTGGAACGCCCGGGCCATGGCCCCGCCGATGCCGCCGCTGGCGCCGGTCACGAGGGCGCGTTTTCCACTGAGGTCGAACATGATGAACCCTCCCCTTCCCGATCACAGGGTCGCGAACAGCGACTCGATATCCGCCGGTGTCTGTATCGCCATTGCGGTGAGATCCCGGTTGATGCGCCGGGCGAGGCCCGTCAGCACGCGTCCGGCGCCGAGCTCCACCAGGGTGTCGATACCGTGATCGACCATGTAGAGCACACTCTCGCGCCAGCGCACCATGGTGGTGACCTGTTCCACCAAAAGGCGGCGGATGACATCGGGGTCCCGGACGGGCTCGGCGGTCACGTTGGCGATCAGCGGCACGACCGGAGCCTTGAGCGAGACGGCCTTTAGCGACTCGGCCATGACCTCGGCCGCGGGCGCCATCAGCGCGCAATGGAACGGTGCGCTCACCGGCAGCATGACGCCGCGCTTGGCGCCTCGCTCGGCAGCGATGGCGACGGCGCGCTCGACGGCGGCCCGCGACCCGCTCACTACCACCTGGCCGGGCGCGTTGTCGTTGGCGGCCGCGCAGACCTCGTCTTGCGACCCCGCCACCGCGGCGGCGGCCACTTCGATGACGTCGCCAAGGTCGAGGCCAATGAGCGCCGCCATCGCCCCCTCGCCCACGGGAACCGCCCTCTGCATGGCTTGGCCGCGAACCTTCAGGAGCCGCCCGGCGTCGGCCAGCTTGAGCGCCCCGGCGGCGGTGAGCGCCGAGTATTCGCCCAGCGAATGGCCGGCCACGAAGGGACACGCCGCGGCCACCTCCGCGCCTCCCTCCGCGAGCGTGCGCACGACCGCCAGGCTCACGGCCATCAGCGCCGGCTGGGCGTTCTCGGTGAGGGTGAGTTCGTCCTCCGGCCCCTCGAACATGAGCCGGCTGAGATTCTGGTGGAGCGCCTCGTCCACCTCCCCGAAGACTCGCCTTGCGGCGGGGAAGGCGTCGGCCAGATCACGCCCCATGCCGACGGCCTGGGACCCCTGCCCCGGAAATACGAACGCGCGTGCCATCCCTGACCGGCCACCCCATCGCGGGCATTCGAAGGGGCGAACAGTCACCACGACTGGCCGCAGGCTGTCAAGCCGGCCCGGCGTCCCATCCCGCGGTCTTGCGCGGATGCGGGTATTCTGTATAGTGCGGCCGGCTTTAGCTCCTTGCCGGCTTGGCCGGCTAGGCCCGGGCGGCTGTATTCGACAGGTTCGATGAGCGCCGGGCCGCGTAACAGCCAGAAGGAGTCAGTTGCTTGGCTTATTACGAAAACGTATTCATCGCGCGCCAGGACATCTCGGCATCGGCGGTCGAGGGCCTCGCGGAGCGCTTCGCCTCCGTAGTCAAGGAGAACGGCGGCGAGGTGACCAAGAAGGAACACTGGGGGCTCAGGAGCCTCGCCTACAGGATCAAGAAGAACCGCAAGGGACATTACGTCCTGTTCAACATCGACGCTCCGTGGTCGGCGGTCCAGGAGATGGAGCGCCAGATGCGGATCAACGAGGACGTGCTGCGGTTTCTCACCCTCAGGGTGGACGAGCTCGAGACCGGTCCGTCCGTTGTAATGCAGTCCCGCGCGTCCCGCGACGAACGGGGACGGCGCGACGGCCGCGACGAACGGGGACGGCGCGATGGCCGCGACGAACGCGGACGGCGCGACGGCCGCGAAGAGCGTGAACGGCGCGAGAGCAAGGAGGAGCGCGGCGAAGCGACCGACAAGAGCAAGCGGACCGCTGTTGAAGAGAAGGAAGGAGCGGGTCCCTCGAAAGAGACACCGGAAGAGACAAAAGTCGGCAAAGCCACAACCGAGCAGGAAGAACCGGAAGGAGCCGAGTCATAATGGCATTCCGACCGCGTTCCGCAAGACCGGGTGAGCGGAGGGGCTCGGCGGCACGGCGGCCATTCTTCCGGCGCCGCAAGAGCTGCCCGTTTTCGGGGCCCCATGCGCCGAAGATCGACTACAAGGACTTGAAGCTCCTGCAACGTTTCCTTTCCGAACGGGGCAAGATCGTGCCCAGCCGCATTACGGCGGTTTCCGGCAAGAAGCAGCGTGAGCTCGCGAAAGCCATCAAGCGCGCCCGGTTCCTGGCGCTCTTGCCGTACGTCTTCAAGTAGGCCGGCGCCGGGCGCCTAAGGGAAATCCATGTCGAAGGAGACGCTGGCCATCCTCGGCGCGGGCCTCTTGAGCGGCCTGATGTATCTCTCGGCCCTGACCGGACTTCCGGGCGCCGTAATCCTTTTCAATCTCGCCCAGCTCCCGCTGTTCCTCGCGGGGTTGGGCCTCGGGGCCACGGCAAGCGCCTTCTCCGCCATCGCCGGGACCGTGGCGGCGGGGCTGATCGGCGGCTCCCTCGCCGCCGTCATCTATGCCCTGGTGAACGCCGCCCCGGCGGTGCTGGTGACCCGGCGGGCATTGTTGTCGAAGGCGACGGCGGATGGCGGGCTGGAATGGTATCCACCGGGCTTGCTGGTGGCCTGGCTCACCGGGCTCGGCGCGGCCCTGTTCGCCGTGGCGGCGATTCTGTTCTCAGGCGCCGAAGGCGGACTCGAGGCGTACGTCCGGGCGGCCGTTGCGCAGGCCTTGGAGCAGCTGGCTATCGACCAAGACCCCGCCCGAATCGCGGCCTTCGCCGAGGCCGCCGCCCCCTACGTTCCAGGCGTTGTGGTCGCGACCTGGATGATCGTCGTGACCGTCAACGGGGCCCTCGCCCAAGGGGTTCTTGCGCGTTTCGGGCGGGCTCTCCGGCCAAGCCCGGACATCGCCGCGCTGGAGCTCCCCCGATGGATGACCGTGGCGCTGGCGGTGGCTGCGCTCCTCGCCTGGTTCGGCGACGGCGCCCTCGGGTTCATCGGCTGGAACATGGTCATCATCCTGGCCGTCCCGTTTTTCTTCGCGGGCCTCGGTGTGGTACATGCCGTGGTGCGCAGGATTAAGGGCGGCCCGATGATCCTGGCAATGTTCTACCTGTTCCTGATCGTATTCGGGTGGCCGGTGGTTCTGGTGGCGGGCCTGGGCCTCACCGATCAATGGGCCGGATTCCGCCGATATTTGAGGGCCAAGGACTCCGGGAAGGAGGATGAGTGATGGAGGTGATCCTGTTGGAACGCATCGAAAGGCTCGGCCAGATGGGCGACGTGGTACGGGTGAAACCGGGCTTCGCCCGCAATTACCTTCTGCCGCAGAAGAAGGCGATGCGGGCGACACCGGATAACCTCGCCCACTTCGAAAGCCAGCGGGGCCAACTCGAAGCGACGAATCTCGAGCACCGCGGCGAGGCCGAGGCAGTGGCCGGGAAGCTCGACGGCCTGAGCCTGGTGTTGGTCCGCCAGGCCGGCGAAAGCGGCCAGCTTTACGGGTCGGTGACGACCCGCGATCTCGCCGCGGCGCTTGACGAGACCGGGTTCACGGTCACGCGCAACCAGATCCAGCTGGACAGTCCGATAAAGGCCCTCGGCCTTTACGACGTCCGTATCTCCCTGCATCCGGAAGTGACCGTCACGGTGACCATCAACGTGGCCAAGACCGAGGAGGAGGCCAAGGCCCAGGCCAAGGAAGCCGCCGAGAAGGCGGCCGAGGGGGAAGCGGCCGCGGAGGCGCCGCCGCCCGCCGAGGCCCCAAAGGGCAAGGCCGGCCCTGCGAAACGGGCGAAGGCGAAACGCCCCGCCGAAGAGGCCGAGGCGCCTGGCGAGGCGGGCGCCGAGACCGCAGAGGGCGAGGAGGCCGCGGCCGAGCCTCCCGGCGAAAAGGAGCAAAAGGCGGATTAGGCGCGCCCTTTGCCCGCCCCGGATGCGGCGGCACGCGCCGAGGCCGGACGGCGCGGAATGCCTTGCCCGCCGCCCGGTCCTACCCTGCCGATGAGACCCGCACCCCGTCCGATTATGGAAAACCTGAGCGGATTGAGGTAAAATCCCACTCCTAAGCATGCGGCCGGCTCGACCGGGCGCGCCGTGCCCGTGACCGGCCGTTCCGAAGGGACGGAGAGGGACGCGGGTGTTTTTGCTCTCGTATTTTCTCAGGCACCTTATCGGCATCGGCACCCTGCGGGTGATCGACGCTCGCGGCAAGCTGCACGAATTTTCGGGCACACCCGGGCCGGCCGTCACCATCCGGCTGCACGACCGCTCTCTTCACCGCCGCCTCTTCCTCAACCCGCGGCTCGTCGCCGGCGAGGCCTACATGGACGGGACGCTCACGGTGGAGGACGCCACCATCTACGACTTTCTCGCTCTCGCGGGAATGAATTTCGCCGCCGCGCCGCGCTACCTCCTGTCGGCGTTGTACGCCGACTCCAGAGGCCTCATGCGGTGGCTGCATCAGTTCAACCCCGTGCGCCGGGCGCGGTCCAACGTCGCGCACCATTACGACCTCTCGGAACGCTTGTACGCCCTCTTCCTGGATGCCGAGCGGCAGTACTCCTGCGCCTACTTCCTCGAGCCGGACGAGGGGCTCGACAAGGCACAGGCCAACAAGATGCGCCACATCGCGGCGAAGCTGTTGCTGAAGCCCGGAATGCGGGTCCTCGACATCGGATCGGGATGGGGCGGGCTGGCCCTCTACCTTGCCCGGGCCACGGGCGCCGAGGTCACCGGAATCACGCTGTCCGAGGAGCAGTGCAAACGCGCCGCCGGGCGCGCCGCCGAGGCCGGGCTGTCCGAGACGGTGCGGTTCCACGTCCGCGATTACCGCGAGCAGGAGGGCGTCTTCGACCGGATCGTCTCGGTCGGCATGTTCGAGCATGTCGGCGCGCCCCAATTCGGGACCTTCTTCCGCCAACTCCGCGACCGCCTCGCCCCGGACGGGGTTGCGCTCCTCCACTCCATCGGCCGCTCTGACGAGCCGGGGGCCACCAACCCCTGGATCCGCAAGTACATCTTTCCCGGCGGGTACGTCCCGGCGCTCTCGGAGGTCATGGCGGCGGTGGAGGCGTCGGGGCTGTGGGTCACCGACGTCGAGATCCTCCGCCTCCATTACGCGGACACGTTGCGCCAGTGGCGCCAAAGGTTCCTCGCCCACTGGGACGAGGCAAAGAGGATCTACGACGAGCGCTTCTGCCGGATGTGGGAGTTCTATCTGGCGGCAAGCGAGATGGCCTTCCGGCACGAGGGCCTCATGGTCTTCCAGATGCAGCTCGCCCGGCGCCAGGACGCGGTGCCGCTGACCCGCGACTACGTCACCGACATCGAGCGCGCCCAGGCCGACGAGGCGATCATGGCGGCGGAGTAGCCGCTTGGCGCCGGAACCGCCCCACCCGGTAGCGGGGGCGCGGCGGCTTATGCACGAACTTAATAGGCTGTGACTAGATTTTCTGGGGAGAAGCTTGGTGGCCGCAAAATAGATGGTGAATTTCGCACTGTAGTCTGGGTATGGTCTGCACCCCATGGAGCCGGACCAGACCGATACGAACGTGACGGCGCTGCGCGACCAGGAGGGCGCCGCCCCCGGCTACAAGCCGCCTCCGCGCAACTACGAGGCCGAGCAGGCCCTGCTCGGCGCCATCCTCGAGAACAATCTGGCCTTCGAGAGGGTGTCGGAGTTCCTGCGCTCCGAGCACTTCGCCGACCCCGTGCACGGCCGCATCTACGAGGGCATCGGCAAGCTCATCGCCAAGGGCCAGCTCGCCGACCTGGTGACGCTCAAGAACTTCTTCGAGTCCGACGGGACGCTCGCCGACATCGGCGGAACCCAGTACCTCGCCCAGCTGGCCGGCTCGGTCGTGACCGTGATCAACGCCACCGACTACGCCCGCGTGGTTCACGATCTCTTCCTGCGCCGGCACCTCATCGGCCTCGGCGAGGACATCGTCAACGCGGCCTACATCCACGACCTCGAGTCGACCGCCCTCGAGCAGATCGAGACGGCCGAGAGGGGCCTCTACGAGCTCGCCACCACGGGCCAGACCGAGGGCGGGTTCCAGACCTTCCAGGCCTCGCTCACCTCCGCCGTGACGATGGCGGAGACGGCCCACAAGCGCGAGGGCCGGCTGACCGGCGTGTCCACCGGCTTGCGCGGCCTCGACGATCAATTGGGCGGCCTGCACGCCGCGGACCTGGTCATTCTCGCCGGGCGGCCCTCGATGGGAAAGACCGCGCTCGCCACCAACATCGCCTTCAACGCCGCCAAGGCCTACCGCGAGGAAAGGGACGAGTTGGGAAACCCGGTCGCGGTGGACGGTGCGGTGGTGGGATTCTTCTCGCTGGAGATGTCGGCGGAGCAGTTGACGATCCGGATTCTCTCGGAGGAAGCCGGGCTGCCGTCGGAGAAGATCCGTCGCGGGCAGTTGAGCAACGACGACTTCCAGAGGGTGGTCCGGGCGAGCCAGGAGCTCAGCAGCTTGCGCCTCTACATCGACGACACGCCCGCGCTCACCCTTTCCGCCATCCGCACCCGGGCGCGGCGGCTCAGGCGCCAGCACGGTCTCGGCCTCGTCGTCGTCGACTATCTGCAACTCATCACGCCGTCCGCCAGCAAGCGCTACGACAGCCGCGTCCAGGAAATCTCCGAGATCACGCGGGGCCTGAAGGCGCTCGCCAAGGAGCTCGACCTGCCGGTGTTGGCGCTCTCGCAGCTCAGCCGAGCCGTCGAGCAGCGCGAGGGCAATCGCCCGCAGCTCTCCGACCTGCGCGAATCGGGCTCCATCGAGCAGGACGCCGACGTCGTGATGTTCATCTTCCGCGAGCAGTATTACCTCGAGCGCAAGCAGCCGAAAGAGGGCACGGCGGAGCACGAGGAATGGGCGCAGGCGATGGACAAGGTCTATAACCTCGCAGAGATTCACACCGCCAAGCAGCGGCACGGCCCCACCGGCAAGGTGACGCTGCACTTCGAGGGCCGGACCACCAAGTTCTCCGATCACGAGAAATCCGACCAACTCCCCGATGCGTTCGCCTGACCGGGGCCCGCGCGGGGCCGCTCGCAACCCCCGGAGCGACCCCGGAGGCGATCCGCCGCCGCCCGCGGCCGCCCGCGGCAAGGCGACGCTGACCATCGATCTTGCGGCGGTGGCCGCAAACTTCCGGTCGCTGGCCTCGAGGCTTGCGGGTGCCCGCTGCGGCGCCGTGGTCAAGGCCGACGCCTACGGCCTGGGGCTCTCCGAGATCGCGCCCGCGCTCGCCGCCGCCGGCTGCCGGGACTTCTTCATCGCCGACCTCGACGAGGGCATCGCGCTCAGGCGGCTCCTGGGCGAGGCGGCGATCTACGTCCTCAACGGGCCGGCCGCCGGCACGGCCGCCGAGTTCGAGGAACACCGGCTCTTCCCGGTGCTCAACGACCTCGCCCAGGTCGCGGAGTGGGCGGCGCACGCGCGCGGGCGCGGTGGGCTGAGCGCGGCGCTGCACGTGGACACGGGCATGTCCCGCCTCGGCCTTCCGGCGCAAGAGGCGGCGACGCTCGCCCGAGAGCCGGAGCGGCTCGCGGACGTGCATTTGGCGTGCGTCATGAGCCACCTCGCCTGCGCCGACGAGCCCGACCACCCGCTGAACGCGCGGCAGCTCGACGCCTTCCGCGCGGCGCGCGCCGGCTTGCCTACGGCGCCGGCGAGCCTCGCCAATTCGGCAGGCATATTCCTTGGCCCGGAATACCACTTCGACCTGGCGCGCCCGGGGGCCGCGCTCTATGGCCTGCGGCCCGTCATGGAGCGGCCCAATCCGCTGGCTCCGGCCATCCGGCTGGAGGCCCCGATCCTGCAGGTGCGCGACGTTGACAGCCCTATGACCGTTGGCTACGGTGCCACCTACCAAGTGCCCCGGCGAGGCCGCATAGCCACCGTCCCGGTGGGGTATGCCGACGGCTATCTTCGGTCGCTCAGCAACCGGGGCAGCGCCTTCATAGGGGACATCCGGGTGCCGGTCGTAGGACGCGTTTCCATGGACTTGATCACGCTCGACGTGTCCGATGTTCCGGCGGCGTTGGCGCGGCCCGGCGCGAGGGTGGAGCTCATCGGCCCGCATTACACGGTGGACGACCTGGCGGCGGACGCGGGCACCATCGGCTACGAGATCCTGACGAGCCTCGGACGCCGCTTCTCACGGCGCTATCCCGAGGGGCCGGAGAGCCCGGGCACCGACTAGGGCATGCCCGTCGTCGTCACCATCGGCCACGTCGCCTTGGCCTTCCTGCAGACGACGGGGCGCGGCTTCCTGGCGTTCCTGGAAGCGACCGGGCGCCTCAGCCTGTTCACCTTCTCGGCGGTCAGCCACTGTGTCCGCCCCCCCTTCTACCCCCGGCTGATCGCGCGTCAGATGGTGGACATCGGCTACTACTCGTTGCCCGTGGTCGGGCTCACCGCCACCTTCACCGGCATGGTGCTGGCGCTCCAGAGCTACACCGGCTTCGCCCGCTTCGAGGCGGAGGGGGCGGTGGCGACGGTGGTGGTGCTGTCGATGACGCGCGAGCTGGGCCCGGTGCTCTCGGGGCTCATGGTGGCGGGGCGCATCGGCGCGGCGATGGCGGCGGAGATCGGCACCATGCGGGTGACCGAGCAGCTCGATGCGCTGACGACGCTGTCGACCAATCCCTTCAAGTACCTGGTCGTGCCGCGCCTGGTCGCGGGGCTCGCCATGCTGCCGCTGTTGGTGATTACCGCCGACATCATCGGCGTCTTCGGCGGTTTCATCGTCGGCACCTACAAGCTGGGCTTCAATCCGGCCCAGTACCTCAAGAACACCTTCGAGTACCTGGAGACGATCGACGTCGTCTCCGGTCTCGTCAAGGCCGCCGTCTTCGGATTCATCATCGCGCTGATGGGTTGCTATCACGGCTACCACTCGCGCGGAGGGGCCCAGGGCGTCGGCGCGGCGACCACCTATGCCGTGGTCTCGGCCTCGATCCTGATCCTCTGCTTCAACTACGTCATCACCGAGCTCTTCTTCGCCAGATGAACGACGCCGTCCCGAAGATCAGCATCCGCGGCCTGCACAAGTCCTTCGGGCCCAAGAAGGTCCTCACCGGCGTGAACCTGGACGTCCGCGTCGGCGAATCCTTGGTGGTGATCGGGGGATCGGGTACCGGCAAGTCGGTCCTGGTCAAGTGCATCCTGGGGCTCCTGATCGCCGAAAAGGGCAGCATCAAGGTCGACGGCGAGGAGACGATGGGCATGAAGCCGAAGGCGCGCGAACAAGTGTTGCGCAAGTTCGGCATGCTGTTTCAAGGTTCGGCCCTTTTCGACAGCCTCCCGGTTTGGGAGAATGTCGCTTTCGGCCTGATCCAGGGGCGAGGCATGGACCGCGCGGCGGCCAAGGAGATCGCCCTCAAGACACTCGCCACCGTGGGGCTCGGCCACGGGGCGGGCGAGCTATGGCCGGCGGAGCTCTCCGGCGGAATGCAGAAGCGGGTCGCACTGGCCCGGGCCATCGCGACTCAGCCCGAGGTCATCTTTTTCGACGAGCCCACCACGGGGCTCGACCCGATCATGGGCGACGTCATCAACGACCTTATCGTCAAGAGCGTGCGCGAGCTCGGGGCGACGACGCTCTCCATCACCCACGACATGGCCAGCACCCGCAAGATCGCCGACCGGGTGGCCATGATCCACGGCGGCGAGATCGTTTGGGACGGCCTCGTCTCCGAAATCGACGACTCCGGAAACCCGTATGTCGATCAGTTCATTCACGGCAAGGCCGAAGGGCCGATCAAGATGGCGCTGCGCGACTGACGCGGCGCCGGTTCGGCCCGAAACCGAGGGAGGCTGAGGCGTTGGCCAAGTCTGCGCCGCGGTACGTTTGCCAGGAGTGCGGGGCGAGCACTTATCAGTGGAGCGGTCGCTGCGAAGCCTGCGGCGCTTGGAACAGCATCGTCGAGGAGGCGCCGTACGAGAGCGCGCCGCTGGGCGGCGGGCGCAGCTTGAAAAGGGGTCGCGCGCGGAAGATCGATTTCGCGCCGCTGGCCGGGGACGCCGCCGCGCCAAGCCGGCTCACCACCGGCATCGCCGAGTTCGACCGGGTCTGCGGCGGCGGGCTGGTTGCGGGATCGGCCGTGCTGGTGGCCGGCGATCCCGGGATCGGCAAGTCGACGCTGGTCTTGCAGGTGGTGGCGGCGCTCGGCGGCGAGACCGGGTGCGCCTACGTCTCCGGCGAGGAGGCGGTGGAGCAGCTGCGCATGCGCGCGCGCAGGCTGGGGTTGGCGGACGCCGCGGTCGAGCTCGCCGCGGCCACCAACATGGGCGGCATCATCGCCGCGATCGACCGCGGCGACGGCCCCAAGGTGGTGGTGGTGGACTCGATTCAGACCATGTACCTGGACAGTCTCGACTCCGCGCCCGGCACCGTGGCCCAGGTGCGCGCCTCGGCCGGCGAGCTGATCCGCCTCGCCAAGCGCCGCGGGATCGCGGTGCTGCTGGTGGGCCACGTCACCAAGGAGGGCCTCATCGCGGGCCCGCGGGTGCTCGAGCACATGGTCGATACGGTGCTGTATTTCGAGGGCGAGCGCGGCCATCAGTTCCGAATCCTGCGTGCGGTCAAGAACCGGTTCGGGCCGACCGACGAGATCGGCGTCTTCGAGATGACGGACGGCGGCCTCATCGAGGTGGCGAACCCGTCCGAGCTTTTCCTCGCGGAGCGGCGCGGCAACGTGAGCGGCGCGGCCGTCTTCGCCGGGCTCGAGGGGACACGTCCGGTCCTGGTGGAGATTCAGGCGTTGGTGGCCCCCTCGCCCTTCGCCGCGCCTCGGCGCGCCGTGGTGGGGTGGGAGGCAAGCCGGCTGGCGGTCGTACTCGCGGTGTTGGAGTCGCGCTGCGGCCTTGCGTTTGCGAGCGATGATGTCTACCTAAACGTCGCGGGAGGCCTACGCATCACCGAGCCGGCCGCAGACCTCGCCGCCGCGGCGGCGCTGGTCTCGTCGCGGATGGACGTTCCCGTTCCGGCGGACTCGGTCGTGTTCGGCGAGATCGGCTTGGCGGGGGAGGTCCGCACGGTGGGCCAGGCCGAGGCGCGGCTCAAGGAGGCGGCGAAGCTGGGTTTCGCGCGGGCGTTCATCCCGCCGCGCAAGGGCGCGCGGGGGCGGACGCGGAGCCCAAGCCGGACGAGGACCTTGGAGATTCAGGAAATCGGCCATCTACAGGATTTGATCGACGTCATCGCGGGCGCGGCGCGCGTGGCGGGCGCGGCGCGCGTGACGCGGATTCCGGGAAAACCGGTGCCCCGGCGCAGCCCCGTGAACCCGCGTTGACCCGAGGAGGCCTGTCATTAACGCATTCGACCTTGGCATAGCCGGCTTCATCCTGGTCTCGGGCCTGCTGGGTCTGGCGGTCGGGTTCATCAAGGGGGGGCTGTGGCTGGTCTCCTGGGTCGGCGCCGCTTTCGCGACCCTTTACGGCTACGACTTCATCCAGCCGGTGGCCGCCGAGATCCTGAGGGATCAGGGGGTGGTCGAGGGCGTATTGGGCGAATCTCTGGCCAACATCGGCATCGGCGTGGGCGTTTTCCTCATCTCGCTGCTCTTCCTGTTCGCCGTGAGCTCGTTGCTCAGCGGCTGGATCCGGGGAAGCCGGCTCAACGCTCTTGACCGCTCCCTCGGCTTCGTGGCCGGCCTTGCGGCCGCGGCAGTCCTCGTCTCGCTCGTTTATATCCCGTTGAGATCGCCCTTGACCGAGTTCGCGTCGTTCAACGAGGCGCGGCTGCGCCCCGTCATCGAGTGGGGTGCCGAGATCGTCCGGCCCATTTTGCCGGAGGGATTCCTCGAGGAAGAGGAGGAGGAGGCAGCCACCACCGGGGATGGAGAGGACCGCGCCGAGGCCGAGCGGACCGCCGAGGAGCTTTCGAATCCGCGTCCCAAGGCCGCCGAATCGGGCAGCGAGTCGGGCTATGAGACCCGCGAACGGCGGGACTTGGACAGGCTTTTCGAAAGCACTCAGGACCGTTAGGAGGCGGGTGGCATGCTGACTACGCATCCCTTCGACAACGACAAGTTCCGGGAGGAATGCGGCGTCTTCGGGGTTTACGGCCACGCGGATGCGGCGGCGCTAACGGCATTGGGCCTGCACGCCCTGCAACACCGCGGCCAGGAAGCGGCGGGCGTGGTCACCTACGAGGGCAGCCAGTTCCATACCCACCGCGCTCTGGGCCACGTCGGCGACAGCTTCGGCTCGGAGGAGGTCATCAGCCGCCTGCCGGGAAGCTGCGCCATCGGCCATGTGCGCTATTCCACGACCGGCGAGACGGTGCTCCGCAACGTGCAGCCGCTGTTCGCGGAGTTCGCCTTCGGCGGCCTCGCGATCGGCCACAACGGCAACCTCACCAACGCCATCGAGCTACGCAAGCGGCTGGTGGACTCGGGCTGTCTGTTTCAGTCGACGACGGACACCGAGGTCATCGTTCATCTCATCGCCACCAGCACCGGCGTGACCGTCCACGATCGGGTCGTGGACGCTCTGAACCAGGTGGAAGGAGCCTATTCGCTGGTGGCGCTCACCGCCGACGCGCTGATAGGCGTGCGCGACCCGGTCGGCGTCCGGCCGCTGGTATTGGGGCAGCTGGACGGGGCCTACGTTCTCGCCTCCGAGAGCTGTGCCCTGGACATCATCGGCGCCGATTTCGTCCGCGACATCGAAGCGGGCGAGATGATCGTCATCGACGACAAGGGGACCCACAGCATGCGCCCCTTCCGCCCCGCGCCGCGGAGGTTCTGCATCTTCGAGTACATCTATTTCTCGCGGCCGGACTCGGTGGTCGAGGGAACGAGCGTCTACGAGGCCCGCAAGCGCATCGGCGCCGAGCTCGCCCGCGAGAATCACGTCGAGGCCGATGTCGTGATTCCGGTCCCGGATTCGGGCGTGCCGGCGGCGATCGGGTACGCGGCCGAGGCCGGCATCCCCTTCGAGTTCGGCATCGTCCGCAACCATTACGTCGGCCGGACCTTCATCGAGCCCAGCGAGCAGATCCGCCACCTCGGCGTGAAGCTCAAGCACAACGCCAATCGCGCCCACATCCGGGGCAAGCGGGTGATCCTGGTGGACGACAGCATCGTGCGCGGCACCACCTCGAAGAAGATCGTCGAGATGGTGCGCAACGCCGGGGCGGCGGAGGTCCACATGCGCATCGCGAGCCCGCCGACGGCCCATTCCTGCTTCTACGGCATCGACACGCCGGAGAGGAAGGAGTTGCTCGCCGCCTCTCACGACGTCGACGAGATGGGCCGGCTGATCGGCGTGGACAGCCTGGCGTTCCTTTCCATCGACGGGCTCTACCGGGCCATGGGCGAGCAGGGCCGCGATAATGAACGGCCCCAGTTCTGCGACGCCTGTTTCACGGGCGACTACCCGATCGCGCTCACCGATCGCGACGGCGGATCGGTGAGCGCGCAGCTGTCGCTGTTGGCGGAGATCGCCTGACTCCGCCATGCCCGAGGCCAAGGGGCTTCTCTCGGACCGCATCGCCCTCATCACCGGGGCCTCGCGAGGGATCGGAAGCGCGGCCGCCACGAGGTTCGCGGCCGAGGGCGCGCACGTGATCCTGGTGGCCCGCACCGTCGGCGGCCTCGAGGAGGTCGACGACAAGATCCGGGAGCTCGGCGGCACCGCCACGCTGGTCCCCCTGGACCTGACCCGGTTCCAGGGGATCGACGAGCTGGGCGCGACGGTCGCCGAGCGGTTCGGGCGCCTCGATATCCTCGTCGGCAACGCCGCCATGCTCGGCTTGCTCGGCCCCCTCGCCCACATCGATGCGGAAGTTTGGGACCAGGTGATGGCGCTCAACCTCACCGTCAACTGGCGGTTGATCCGGAGCTTCGACCCCTTGCTCAGGGAGTCGGACGGCGGCCGCGTCATCTTCGTCACCAGCGGCGTGGCGACCGGCGTCTTCCCCTACTGGGGACCCTACGCCGTCAGCAAGGCGGCGCTCGAGATGCTGACGAGGGTTTACGCCGGCGAGGTGGCGAAGACCAGGATCCGGGTCAACCTGTTCGACCCCGGCGCGGCGCGCACGCGCATGCGGGCCGAGGCCTTCCCGGGAGAGGACCCCGAGAGCCTGCCGCCGCCGGAGACGGTGATCGACGCGCTCGTCGAGCTCGCCTCGCCCGCCTGCCGCCGCCACGGCGAGGTCGTGCGGGCGTCCTGAACTTCCCCAGACCGGCGACGGGAGGGATCGTCCCGCTCCCTCCCGATTCCATTGCGGGCCACCGCCCCGGCAACCGTCGACCTGACCGAGGCCGGCGGCCTCTTTCAACCGGCATCCAGGGCGATCTGAGCCCCCGCAGCGGCCCTCGCCTTACCCGAACATCTCGCCGGTCATGCTGGCGAGCCAGCCTTGGGCATACTCGAACTCGGCCTTCCGGACCTCGTCGGGAGCGTCCAGCGGGCTCAGGCTCACGCTTCCCAAGACCGCGACGATGGCGTGCTCGGTGGCCCGGTATGCCCCATAGATCGAGATCCCGTAGTCCGGCGCGATGGTGGAATAACAGGTGTTCATGAAGACGGGCTCGGGGGGTTGGCTGTCGTTGAGCAAGGCCACGATCGCCGCCGCGCAGACCTTGGCCTGGCTGTTGGCGGAGAAGCCCGACTTGGGCATGGCGCCGGCGATGCAGGAATCGCCGAGTACGTGGACGCCCGGCCGCAGCGTGGACTCCAAGGTCCAGGGATCGATCGGGCACCAGCCGTCCTCGTCCGCCGCGCCGGCCGAGATCGCGATGCCGCCGGCCGACTGCGGCGGCACGATGCAGGCGACGTCGGCCTTGAATTCTCCGGCCTCGGCGTAGACCGTCTTCGTCGCCGGATCGACCCTGGTGGCGGTGCCGCCCTGCCCGCGCGGGACCCATTCGATCATGCCCTCGTAGAACCGGCCCCAGCCCTGCTCGAAGAGCGCCTGTTTGGGAATCGTGTCCTTGGCGTCGAGGATGACGATCTTGGATCTCGCCTTGCCGTTCGTCTTCAAGTAGTGCGCGACCATCGAGGCGCGCTCGTAGGGCGCCGGCGGACAGCGGTAGGGATACTCGGGCGCCGCGATGACCACGGTGCCGCCGTCCTCCATCGCCGCGAGCTGGCGCTTCAGCAGCAGGGTCTGCGGGCCCGCCTTCCACGCATGCGGCATGGCCTCGGCCGCGGCCTCGTCATAGCCATCGAGGGCGCCCCAGCGAATGGCGATGCCGGGCGACAGCACGAGCCGGTCATAAGCGAGCCGGTTGCCGCCGGCGAGGCTCACCGTGCGCGCTTGCGCGTCGACGGCGGTGGCGGTGTCGATCACCACCGTGATCCCGTCGCGCGCGCCCAGCCCCTCGTAGCCGTGGGTGAGGGACCCGAGCGTACGCAGGCCGCCGATGACGTTGTTGCTGAAGGGGCAGGTCACGTACTCGCGGTTTCGCTCCACCACGACCACGTCGATGCCGGGATCGATCCGGTTGATGTACTTGGCGCAGCTCGCGCCCCCGAATCCGCCGCCGACCACCACCACCCGCGGCTTCGCGGCCCGCGCGCAGCCCTTGAGCGAGACCGCCGCCCCCGCGGCGCCGATGGCCATCAGGAACTCCCTGCGCGCGAACCCCGTCTTCAACCTCTCGCCCCCCCTCGTTCGCCTATTTCCGGGCTGCGAAATACTCGGCCACGGCCTCGATGTCGTCGTCGGCGAACGCCTTCATGATGCGGCCCATGATGGTGGCCTCGCGCTTGCCCGAACGGAATTCCTTGAGCCGCCCAATGGTCCAGTCCGTCGACTTGCCGTAGATCGTGGGCATGCTGCCGGGGCTGACCCCGCCCTCTCCATGACAGCTCATGCAGTTGCGTGCGATCGCCTCCACCGTCGGCCCCTCCGCCCGCGCCGCGCCGGCCGCGAGCGCCAGCCCCAACGCCAAAGTTGCGAATGCCTGCCTGGTCATGGTCGCGCTTGTCCCGTTGCGGCGGCGCCGAAGCGGCCCGCGCCTACGTCGGCGGCTCCTCATGGATCGGCACGAACCCGCCCCGGTTCGGCATCTCGACCGCGGGCAGGGTCTTGGCGCTCATCTCGTCGTCCGCGCCGATGAGGCCGCTGAGGAAAAGAAGGTAGGCCGACACCGCATAGACCTGGTCGGGCGTGAAGGAGCGTGGCGCCGCCATGGGCATGGCGCGGAAGACGTAGTCATAGAGCGTCGTGGCGTAGGGCCAGTAACTCCCCACCGTCTTGGCCGGAGTGTCGGTCGTGAGGCTGCCGATCCCGCCCGCCAGCTCCTCGGCGGTCCGCCCGATGCCCTTGTTGCCGTGGCAGGAGGCGCAGTGCGCCTCGTAGATCGCCTTGCCTGCCGCCGCGGTGCCGCGGCCCGGCGGCAGGTTGCCCCCGTCGGGCGCGATGGTGGTGTCCCAGGCGGCGATCTCCTCGAGACTCGCCGGGCGGCCCAGGTCGGGGCCCTGGACCTGCGCCTCGCCCGCCGCGGGCGAGGCGGCGGCCCCCGCCGCCCCCGCCAGCACCAGCGCCGCCGCCAACGCGCGCTTAGGCATAGACATGGCCGACGTCCCCTTCGGGCGAGACGCCCCAGCTGACGATGGCGTTGTAATGGAAGTAGCCCTGGGTGCCGCGCTTGGCCACCAGGACATCGCGGGCGGGTTGGACGTACCCGGTCTCGTCCACGGCGCGGCTCATGAGCACCGCGGGCGCGCCGTCCCATCGCCAGGGGATGCGGAAGCGGGTGAAACAGGCGGGCAGCACCGGCTCCTGCAAAGCCGCCTCGGCCCAGCTCGCCCCGCCGTCCGCCGAAACCTCGACGCGGGCGACGCGGCCGCGTCCGCTCCAGGCCAGCCCGGTGATCTCGTAAAGCCCGGCCTCGCGCAACTGCATTCCCGGCGACGGCGAGGTGATCAGCGACTTGGCCTCCATGACGAAGGTGAATTGCCGCGCCGTGCCGTCGGGCAAGAGCTCCGTGTACTTGGCGGTCTCGTCCCGGGTCATCATCGGCGCCGCCACCGCCTTCAGCCGCCGCAGCCATTTGACGTGGGTGATGCCCTCGAAGCCCGGCAGCAGCAGGCGCATCGGATAGCCGTTCTCGGGCCGGATCCGCTCGCCGTTCTGGTAGAGGGCGATGAAGCCGTCTTCGAGCGCCTTGGAAACGGGGACGGTGACGCTGACGGCGGCGGCGTCCGCCCCTTCGGCCAGGAGCCACCGCGCCCCGGGCTCGATCCCCGCCTCGTCCAGCAGGATCGCCAGCGCCACGCCGGTCCACTCGCTGCATGACACCAGCCCGTGGAAGTAGCCGACCCGGGCCTGCAACGGCCTCGGGTTCCAGCCCGCGTTGCTGTTGCCGCCGCACTCCAGGAAGCACAGACGCGACGTCATCGGATAGCGCAGCAGGTCCTCGACCCGGAAGACGAGCGGCCGTTTTACCAGGCCGTGGATCATCAGGCGGTGCTTCGCCGGGTCGATCTCCGGCCAGCCGTTGTGGTGGCGCTCGAAATGGAGCCCGTTCGGCGTGATGGTGCCGTCCAAGTCGTGGAGCGGCGTCCACGAGATGCCGTTGCCGGGCACGTCCGGGTTGGCGCTGATCCAGCGGATGACGCCGTTCTCGAACGACGAGGGCTGGCCGTAGTTGGAGAACGGCTTGCCGGGCTCGAGCATCCAGGGGGGTGTTGCGGGCGGCATCGCCCCGGCGGCCTCGCTGTCCGCCCAGACGGGCCTAACGAACGCGGCCAACGCGCCGGCGCCAAGGGCGGCGCCGCCGATCTCGAGTCCACTGCCCAGGAACATGCGGCGGTCGAGCAGCCCGCCCCCGGCGGCCTGCTCGGCGATTACGGGCAAGGTCCGTTGCTGGCGAGTGCGTCCTCCCATGTCACGCCCGACCGACCGGCCTTATCGTTGTTGTTGGCGCCCTTGCAGGCGCGGTCATGGTGGCCGATCGGGCTTGTGCTGTCCACCCGCTTGGGCCAGGCTTTCGGCCGGAAATCACGACAGCCGGACCGGACCGGGACGGGCGCGCGGGCGCCGGTCAGCGCCTAGAGCATAACCCGGTCAGGTGGAATCGGCTGCGTTGCGCCGTGGCGAGGCGATCCGCCAGGCGCGGCGCGAAGGGCGATGCGGGGGCATCGGCCGAGCGGCGCAACGCCGCGGGCGCCCGCCCCGGCGCAACCCGAAGG
>JAZGAE010000154.1:0-7743 GCA_036475545.1 Alphaproteobacteria bacterium | reverse complement strand
GTGAAGGCCATCCAGGGCATCGGCGGCACCATCGGCGAAATCAACGAGATCGCCACCACCATCGCCTCGGCGGTGGAGGAGTAGAGCGCGGCCACCGGCGAGATCGCCCGCAACGTCCAGCAGGCGGCGCAGGGAACCCAGGAGGTGTCCTCCAACATCACCGGCGTCAACGACGCCGCCAAGGAGACCGGAGCAGCGGCGAACCAGATCCTCGGCGCCTCCGGCGAGCTCGCGAAACAGGCGGAGGGCCTTCGCGAGAAGGTGGACGCGTTCCTCGCCCAGATCAGAGCCGCATGACCGGCAGGAGGGCGCCCGACATGGTAAGAAACGGCATGGCAAGAAACATGTGTGCCCGATACTCGAAATCCTTCCGCACCATGCCTGGGCGCCCTCGCCCTCCTTGCATTGGCTCTCGCCTTCATCCTCGGGCCGGCGTCTCCGGCTCAAGCCGCCGACGTTGGCCAGGAGCTTCAAGAGGCGGCGGCGGAGACCGGCTCGGCCGCGGGTCAGGTCCTGAGCTCGGCGGGCAACCTGTCGAAGCAGGCGGACTCCCTGCGCGGCGAGGTCGAGACCTTCCTGCGCCAAATCAAGGAGGCCTAATCATGTTCGTGGCCGGGCCCGGCGGCCAATGCGCGCCCTCGAATCCGCGCGCTGCCTACGACACCGCGGGCCGGCCGGTCAATATAGAAACCATGGGTTGATGACAGCACCATCAAACGGAGCATGGTCGTCGAATACTTGACGCTGAGCTTCACTCTGGAAGACACTGGAGAAAAACATGTTCGCTTTTCTAGGAAAACTCAAAATTCGACTCAATATCCGTAACCGGCTCATCCTCGGTTTCGCGGTGATCACCCTCATGCTGGCCGTTGCCGTTGCGATAACCGTGTGGAAGATCAACAGCATCGAGACCATAACCGGCCGCATCGTCGAGTTGCGGATGCCGACCTCGGCCGCGAGCTCGAACATGGTGAGGAACATCTACGCCTCGCTGGCCTCGCTGCGCGGTTACATGCTGACCGGGAAGGACGGCTTCAAGCAGGAGCGCGTCGGCGTCTGGGCCGACATCGCCAAGCAGCGCCAGGAGATGGACCGGCTTTCGGCGACCTGGACCAACCCGGACAACGTGAAGAAGTGGGCCGAGTTCAAGACGGTGCTCGACGAGTTCGCGCTCGCCCAACAGCGGGTCGAGGACATCGCCCATACGCCCGACGAGCATCCCGCCACCAAAATCCTGGTCGAGGACGCCGCGCCCCGCGCCGCCATAATCGTCCAGGCGATCACCCGCATGATCGACGCCGAGGCGGCTCTGCCGGCGACGCCGGAACGCAAGGCCTTGCTCGGCATGATGGCCGACGTGCGCGGGACCATGGGCCTGTCGCTGGCCAACATCCGCGCCTTTCTCTTGACCGGTGACGCGAAGTTCGCGGAAAAGTTCAAGGGGCTCTGGGCCAAGAACGAGAAGCGCTTCGCCGACCTCAGCAACAATGCACAATTGCTGAGCGCGGAGCAGCAGGCCGATTTCGACAAGCTCTCGGCGGCGCGCGGCGAGTTCGCGCCGCTGCCTACGAAGATGTTCGCCATTCGCGGCTCCGAGAAGTGGAACATGGCCAATTACCTGCTGGTCACCGAGGCGGCGCCCCGGGCCGGCAAGCTGCTCACCACGCTTTCCGGTGCCCGGCAAGCCGCCGGCACGCGCGCCGGCGGCATGGTCGACAATCAGAAGCAGCTGCTGACCGAAGACGCGGAGGTCATGGCCGAAGACATAAGCATGCTCACGACGGTCGAATGGCTCTTGCTGGCGATCGGCCTGACGCTTAGCATCGCGATCACCTACTTGACCGCACGGGCCATCGTCAATCCGGTCAAGTCCATGACCGAGGCGATGACCAAGCTGGCTGAAGGCGACTTGACGGTCGAGGTTCCGGCGACCGACCGGAAGGATGAAATCGGCGACATGGCCAAGGCCATGCAGGTCTTCAAGGACAACATGATCAAGTCCGAGGAGTTGCAGGAACAGGAGCGCAAGGACCAGGAGGCCCAGGCGAAGCGCGCGGAGCGCATCGAGGAGCTGACCCGGGACTTCGACAAGGGCGTTTCGGAAGCGCTGGGCACCGTGTCCTCGGCCTCCACCGAGATGCAGTCCACGGCCCAGACCATGTCCTCCACCGCCGAGGAGACCAACCGTCAGGCCACCGCCGTGGCGGCGGCCTCGGAGCAGGCCTCCGCCAACGTCCAGACCGTCTCAACCGCGGCCGAGGAGCTTTCCAGCTCCCTCGAGGAAGTAGGCCGCCAGGTTGCCCAGTCCGCCGAGATCGCGAGGAACGCGGTCGACGAGGCCCAGCAGGCCGATGGAACCGTCCAAGGCCTGGCCGAGGCGGCCCAGAAGATCAGCGAGGTGGTGGAGCTCATCAACGACATCGCCAGCCAGACCAACCTGTTGGCGCTCAACGCCACCATCGAGGCGGCCCGCGCCGGCGACGCCGGCAAGGGCTTCGCCGTGGTCGCCAGCGAGGTCAAGTCTCTCGCCAACCAGACCGCCAAGGCGACCGACGAGATCGGCGCCCAGATCGGTGCCATGCAGGGGGCGACGAGCGAGGCGGTGGGGGCCATCCAGGGCATCGGCACCACCATCGGCAAGATCAACGAGATCGCCACCACCATCGCTTCCGCCGTTGAAGAGCAGAGCGCGGCCACCGGCGAGATCGCCCGCAACACCCAGCAGGCGGCGCAGGGAACCCAGGAGGTGTCCTCCAACATCGCCGGTGTCACCAAGGCCGCGGGCGAGACCGGCCAGGCCTCTGACCAGGTTCTGGAGTCCGCCGGACAGCTGGCGAAACAGGCGGAGGGCCTTCGCGAGACGGTGGACGCGTTCCTCGCCCAGATCAGAGCCGCATGACCGGCAGGAGGGCGCCCGACATGGCAAGAAACGGCATGGTAAGAAACATGTGTGCCCGATACTCGAAATCCTTCCGCACCATGCCTGGGCGCCTTCGCTTTCCTTGCATCGGCTCTCGCCTTCATCCTCGGACCGGCGTCTCCGGGTCAAGCCGCCGACACGCTTGACGAGGCGCTCTTCCAAGGCAAGTTCCACGTCAACATCCGTACCGCCCGGAATTCGTGGATCAGGACGGGATCGACCGGGACGCCAAGGCCTCGACCGTGCGCACCCGCCGCGGCCCCGCCATTTCTATGATCCGCCGAGAGTCGGGTCACCCCGCCAGCGGCTCCGTCGCGCCCTTGCGGCCGTGACCGATCCAAGATCCGGTCCGGCGCAACCTGCGCGCCGCCTTCATCCGTTGCCAACTCCTTATCGACATCAACGAATTTGGAGAGAGATCCCTGGCTGTTTTCCCGTCTGCCGCGGGCGTCGTCCCAGTCCGCCAGAAGCCGAGGCAAGGAAAAAGAGCCTGCCGACAGTCCCAAAGAGTAATAGAAACCCACCGGCAACTGCGAGGACTAGCAATACAGCGCGCAGACACACGATATCCGAGGTAGTTTTATCCGGGAACGTAATCGCCAATTTTCTCGTTCCGCAAGCGCAGCTGGCTGCCGACGTCGATCATCTCCACATTGCAGCGAATATTCACACGGCCGTCTTCGCGCAGCGCACAATCTAGACACGCTGGCATAACCGATTGGACACTATTTATTACACGAAAGGTCAGAATACGAATAGATGAATACGAATAAATTTAGCAAAAATGCTCGATGATGGTCGAATCTTAACCTATTTTTTACCTAGTACGATTTAGGAAGACTTGGAAGCCGGGCCCCCGCGGCACGAACGCACCCAGGGGTAGCCGGTGGGGTTCGACCAGTGATGCCCAAATGGCGCGATCGGCGAACCTATTCCAAGGAGAGAAGTCCATGTCGCACGAGACTCACGAGGAGACGCAAGGTCCCGAGACCTCTCAGGGCGTTGGGCAACCGCCGCGGACTTCGCTCTTGCGCCTGCTGCCGACCATGAAAATCCGCGCCAAGATCGTCCTGCTCCTCCTCGTGTTCGGCCTCGTGCCCACGTCTCTCGTCTTCGCCAACCTCCTGATGCAGGAGCAGAAGTTCCGTGATGCCATGAGTACGCGGGTGGCGGTCACGGCCGAGCAAACCAACGAAGTGATCGACCGCAACCTGTACCAACGCTATGGCGACGTCCAGGCCTTCGGGCTGAACGCGGCCGCCACCGACCCCGCCAACTGGCAGAACCCGGGTCCGTCCAATCCGCTGATCCGGGCGATGAACGGGTACATGACCGGTTACGGCATCTACAAGCTCATGATGCTGGTGAGCCCCGAGGGCGAGCTTCTGGCCGTGAACACTGTGGACGCGAAGGGCAGGCCTTTGGACACGGTGGGCCTTTACGGGCAGACATACGCAGACGCCTCGTGGCTTCGCACGGCGCTCACCGGGGCGTTCCTCACTGGCGCCAACGGCTTCACCGGGACCGCCGTCGAACAGCCCGCGGTCTCGCCGCTGGTGGCGAATCTCTACGGCGAGGACGGCTACGTCATCCCCTTCTCCGCGCCGGTGCGCAACGCCGCCGGCGAGGTTGTCGGCGCGTGGGTGAACTTCGCCGATTTCGGCCTCGTCGAAGACATCGTGGCCGCGTTTTACGAGCAGCTCGCGGCCGACGGCATGGCCGCGAGCGAACTCACCGTGCTCGATCCGGAGGGCCGGGTGATCGTGGATTACGACCCGGTGGGCCAGGGCTGGACCGAATACCGGCGCAACTTCGACGTCATCGGAAAGCTCAACCTGGCCGCGAAGGGCGTCGAATCGGCGGTGGCCGCGGTGAAGAGGGGCGAGCGTGGGGCCATGGTCTCGATGCACGCCCGCAAGAAGATCGACCAGGCGAGCGGCTATGCCAGGAGCACGGGCGCCTACGACTATCCCGGTCTGGGCTGGTCCGCCCTCGTTCGCATCCCGGTGGAGGAGGCATTCGCCGCTTGGGACAACATGATCTTCTTCATGTTGCTTACCGTCGCCGGCGCGGCGGCGGCCATCGTCGCTGTCGGCTACGCGATCGGTCTGTTCGCCGCCCGTCCGATTCGCGCGTTGACCGACGCGATGCACAAGCTCGCCGACGGCGACAAGACCGTGGACATCCCTGCGGCGACCCGGGCCGACGAGATCGGCGACATGGCGCGCACGGTCCAGGTGTTCAAGGAGAATGCCATCAAGATGGACCAGATGGTGGCGGAACAGAAGGAACACGAGCACAGGGCCGAGGAAGAGAAGCGCCAGGCGATGATGAAGATGGCGGACGACCTCGAGACCAGCGTCAAGGGCGTGGTCGAGAGCGTATCCTCGACGTCCACCGAGGTTCAGAACAGTGCCGAATCGATGGCCACGACCGCGGAGGAGACCAGCCGCCAGTCCGCCGCCGTCGCGGCGGCCTCGGAGCAGGCCTCCGCCAACGTCCAGACCGCCGCCACGGCGGCCGAGGAACTGTCGACGTCGATCGAGGAAATCGGTCGCCAAGTCGCCGCCTCGGCGAAAACCGCCGAGAAGGCCGTCGCCGAGGCCGAGTCCGCCGACGGCAGCGTCCAGGGCCTGGCCGAGGCCGCCCAGCGCATCGGCGAGGTGGTCGAGCTCATCAACGACATCGCCAGCCAGACCAACCTGTTGGCGCTCAACGCCACCATCGAGGCGGCCCGCGCCGGCGATGCCGGCAAGGGCTTCGCCGTGGTCGCCAGCGAGGTGAAGTCACTCGCCAACCAGACCGCCAAGGCGACCGACGACATCGCGTCCCAGGTCAGCGCCATCCAGGGGGCGACCGAGGAGGCGGTGAAGGCCATCCAGGGCATCGGCGGCACCATCGGCGAAATCAACGAGATCGCCACCACCATCGCCTCGGCGGTGGAGGAGCAGAGCGCGGCCACCGGCGAGATCGCCCGCAACGTCCAGCAGGCGGCCAAGGGAACCCAGGACGTCTCCTCCAACATCACCGGCGTCAACGACGCCGCCAAGGAGACCGGAGCCGCGGCGACCCAGATCCTCGGCGCCTCCGGCGAGCTCGCGAAACAGGCGGAGGGCCTTCGCGAGAAGGTGGACACGTTCCTCGCCCAGATCAGAGCCGCATAACCGGCAGGAAGGCGCCCGACATGGTAAGAAACGGCATGGTAAGAAGCATGGTAAGAAGCATGTGTGCCCGATACTCGAAATCTTCCGCACCACGCGTGGGGGGCCTCGCATTCCTTGCATTGGCTCTCGCCTTCATCCTCGGGCCGGCGTCTCCGGCTCAAGCCGCCGACGTCGGCCAGGAGCTTCAAGAGGCGGCGTTAGGGGGAAAGTTCAATCTCCATCTGCGCTACCGCTTCGAATTCGTGGATCAGGACGGGATCGACCGGGATGCCAAGGCCTCGACCGTGCGCACCCGGCTCGGGTACCGGACCGGATCCTTCAGGGATTTCTCGCTTTTCGCTGAAATCGAGGACCTCCGCGCCGTCGGGGATGACCGGTACAACAGCACGGTGAACGGGCGCACGGATTTTCCGGTGGTCGTCGATCCCGAGGAATTCGTTGAGCTGAACCAGGCTTACATCCAGTACAAGGGCACGTCCGAGAGCATGGTCCCCGACACCATGCTGAGGGTCGGCCGCCAGCAGGTCATATACGACAACCACCGCTGGATCGGCGACGTCAACTTCCGCCAGAACATGCAGACCAACGATGCGGTCCGCCTCAGCAACGGGTCGCTTCCCGACACCACGCTCGACTACGTTTACATCACCAAGGTGCACCGCATCTTCGGCAACGAATCCAACGCCGGCAACCACGCCATGGACTCGCACCTCTTCCGCGGCGAGTACAAGGGCTTCGACCTGGGCACGCTGATCGGTTACGCCTGGGTGCTGGACTACGAACGCTCGGGGCAATTCGGCCTTTCGTCCGCGACCTTCGGCGCCAGGTTCAAGGGCGCCTACCCCGTTCGGGAGGACCTCAAGGCCCTTTACACGGCGGAGTACGCCCGCCAGGTGGACAACGCCGACAACCCCAGTGACTTCGGCCACAACTACTTCCTGGGCGAGCTCGGCGCGACTTACGCCGGCGTCACCGGGAAGGTGGGCTACGAGTTCCTCGACGGCGACGACACCACCGCCTTGCAGACCCCGCTCGCCACGGGCCACGCCTTCCAGGGCTGGGCGGACAAGTTCCTGACGACGCCCGCCAGCGGGATCGAGGATCTCTACGTGCTCGTCAAGACCAAGGTCAAGGGCGTGACGCTCATAGCCGTTTACCACGACTTCAACGCCGAGGAGGGAAGCGCCGACCTCGGCCACGAGTGGGACGCCAAGGCCGTCACGACCCTCTACGACCACTTGGAGCTGGAGCTCAAATACGCGAACTACCTTTCGGACGGGTTCGCCACCGACACCCAGAAGATCTGGGTCGCGGTCACCCTCAAATACTAGAGCATAATCCGGTCAAGTTGAACTGACTGCGCCGGAGGAATTTTGTGCCTCGGGCAGGAGCGGGGCGAAGCACGTAGCGGTGCCACCGCGCGAGCTCCGCGACGAACCCGTGGCCGCAAAAGACCCCGGCCCTTCGGGTTGCGCCGGGGCGGGCGCCCGCCACGGCGCAACGCAGCCGACTCCACCTGACCGGATTATGCTCTAGGGGCGCGGCCCGATTCCGAGGGTCCGTTTGGCCGCCCCGGCGGTCTCAGGGCGGCGTTGCGCCTTATGGGCGGCGTTGCGCCTTATGGGCGGCGTTGCGCCTTATGATTGAGCGTTGGGAAAT
>JAZGAE010000153.1:0-2388 GCA_036475545.1 Alphaproteobacteria bacterium | reverse complement strand
AGTGCCGCCATCTGCTCGGGCGTGCGCGCGAATTGCCGGGCCGCCGCCGCCGGGACGATGAGCAGCGAGGTGATCAACAACAGGCCCACCACCTTGAGCGCCAGGGCGACGACCACGGCGATCAAGAGCATGAACACCAAGCGCGCGCCCGTGGTCGCCACGCCTTCGACCCGCGCCAGGTCCTCGTGAACGGTGAACGAAAGGAACGGGCGCCAAATGACTGCCAGGACGGCCAGGGCCAGGACCGTGCCCCCGTAGATCACGTAGAGATCGGCGGCCGTCACCGCGAGGATGTCGCCGAACAGATACGCCATCAGATCCACGCGCACCGTCTCCATGAAGGCGATCGCAACAAGCCCGAGGGCCAGGCCCGCGTGCGCCAGGATCGCCAGCACGGTGTCGGCGGGGAGCCTCCGGTATGGTTGCATCGCCACCAGCGCCAAGGCGAGGACCGCCGCCACGGCGAAGATCCCGACCGTCAGGTTGATGTCCAGGAGAAGGCCGAGCGCCACGCCGAGAAGCGCGGTATGGGCAAGCGCCGCCCCGAAGAAGGCCATCCGCCGCCACACCATGAAGGATCCCAGCGGCCCGGCGATCACGGCCACGGCGACGCCCGCGAGCAGGGCGCGCAAGATGAAGTCATCCACCGCGCCGGCCCCCCTGCCCCGCGTCGTCGTCGCCGGGCTCGATCGGCACTACCTCTCCTTGCCCGTCGTGGCGGTGATCGTGACGGTGGGTGTAGACCGCAAGCGCGTCGGCCGCCTGCGGTCCGAACAGCGCGAGGTACTCGGGGTGCCGGGTCACGGCCTCGGGCCGGCCCGTGCAGCAGACATGGCGGTTCAGGCACACCACCTGATCGGTCGCGGCCATCACCACGTGCAGGTCGTGGGAGATCATGAGCACGCCGCAGCCCCGCCGGTCGCGGACCCGGGTGATGAGCCGGTAAAGGTCGGACTGGCCGATCACGTCCACGCCCTGGAGCGGCTCGTCGAGGACCAGCAGGTCCGGGTCCCTGAGCAGCGCGCGGGCCAGCAGCACGCGGCGCATCTCGCCGCCGGAGATGTCATGGATCTGGCTGTCGCCCAGATGCACCGCCCCGACTTCCTGCAGCACCCGGCGCATCTCCCCACTCGTCGCCGCGCCGCCGAGTCTCAGGAACCGCGTCACCGTGAGGGGCAGGGTTTCGTCCACCCGAAGGTGCTGCGGCATGTAGCCGATGCGAAGGCCCGGGCGCAGGGCGACGCGCCCCCGCGCGGGCTCGAGGAGCCCGAGCACCACCCGCACCAGGGTCGTCTTGCCGGAGCCGTTCGGCCCGATGATGGTGACGATCTCGCCCTCATGGACCTTCACGCCGACGTCGGAGAGCACCGTGAGCGCGTCGAAACGCACGTCGATTCCGGTGGCCTCGAGGAGGACTCGCGGATCGCGCACGGTGTCGGTGTCGGGCATCGCCCCCTCCCCGCCGCCGCTCACGGTCCCTCGGGCCCGTCCGCCTTCGGGCGGCAGACGGGGCATAGCCCGAGGACCTCGATGGTCTGGCGTTCGATCTCGAACCCGAGCCGTTCGGCGCCGCGGGCGATCGCGGAGCGGATGCGGTCGTCGTCGAGCTCGACCGCCCCGCCGCAGCGCCCGCAGATCAGGAATTGGCCGGCGTGGGCCTCGCCCGGCTGGGTGCAGCCGGCGTAGGCGTTCAGCGACTCGACGCGGTGGACGAGGCCGTGCGCGACGAGGAACTCGAGCGCCCGGTAGACGGTGGGCGGCGCCGCGCAGTAGCCCTCGCCCTGCAGCGCGTCGAGGATGGCGTAGGCCCGTGCCGGCTCGTGGCTGCGCCACACGATCTCCAGCACCCGGCGGCGCAGTTTGGTCAGGCGCGCCCCGCGGCGGGCGCACAGCTCGCCCGCCCTGGCGAGGGCGGCGGCGACGCACGCCCGATGGTCGTGACCGTCTTCGCCGAAACGGGAAAAAATAATAGGGGACCCGCGAGTCTTCATATCGGCCTGCTGGGCTCTGGCAAGGATTGTTATAATATAACAAAAGCGCCCGTCCCGGCCCATCGTTTCCGTGGACGGGGCGGAGCGGAGCTCGACCGATGATCCTTGGGGTTGCCACCGCGAGTGCGCGGGCGTTCCTTTCACTCGCGGCCATTCTGGCCGCGTCTCCCTGCATGACCGCCTGGGCGGGGGGACCCTCATCGCAAGGGCCCGTGGTCGTCGCCACCGTCACGCCGGTCCACGGCCTCGTCGCCGCGGTCATGGAGGGCGTGGGCGCGCCCGCGCTTCTGGTGCGGGGCGGCGCCTCGCCGCACGCCTTCGCGCTGCGCCCGTCGGATGCGCGCATGCTGGAGAGGGCGGACGCCGTCTTCTGGATCGGGGAAGGGCTCGAGACGTT
>JAZGAE010000152.1:0-34536 GCA_036475545.1 Alphaproteobacteria bacterium | reverse complement strand
GCCTCGGAGCGCTCTGTAGGGGCCGAGGTATCCTTCGGCGAGGACGAGGTGCTCACGGTCCAGGACCTGGAGGCATTCGACTTCAAGGGCTACGACATCGCGCTGTTCTCTCCGGGGGCGAAGGTGTCGGCCAAACAAGCCCCGCGCGCGGCCAGGGCAGGGTGCGTGGTGATCGACAACACCTCGCGCTTCCGCATGGAGCCGGACGTTCCCCTGGTGGTGCCCGAGGTCAACGCCGCCGCCATCGCCGGGTATGCCAAGCGCAACATCATCGCCAATCCCAACTGCTCGACCATACAGATGGTCATGGCGCTCAAGCCGCTCCACGACCTGGCCACGGTCAAGCGCGTGGTGGTGTGCACCTACCAGTCCGTCTCGGGCGCCGGCAAGGGGGCGATGGACGAGCTGTTCGAGCAGACCCGCGCGGTGTATATGAACCAGCCCCTGGCGAAGAAGAACTTCGTCAAGCAGATCGCCTTCAACGTCATTCCCCACATCGACGCGTTTCTCGACGACGGCGCCACCAAGGAGGAATGGAAGATGGCGGCGGAGACGAGGAAGATCCTGGATCCCGACATCGAGGTCAGCGCCACCTGCGTCCGGGTTCCGGTGTTCATCGGCCACGCCGAGGCGCTGCACGTCGAGCTCGCAAACCCGTTGACGGCGAACCAGGCGCGGGCCGCGCTCGATAACGCGCCCGGGGTCTCGGTCGTGGACCACCGGAGGGACGAAGGCTACGTGACTCCGGTCGAATGCGCCGGCGAGGATGCCGTCTACGTGAGCCGCATCCGCAAGGACGGCACGGTTCCCCACGGCATTTCCATGTGGGTGGTGGCCGACAACCTGCGCAAGGGGGCCGCGCTCAACGCCGTCCAGATCGCCGAAGAGCTGGTCGAGACCTATATGCGCAAGGCGGCATGAGGCCGCGGTCGTTGGCGGGTGCCTGGTGCCTTGGCCCCGGGGGCGGCTCAAGCCACCAGGCTTAAGAGCACGCCGATGCCGAAACCGAGCAGCAAAGACCCTGACACCAGCTGGATCCAGCGCAGGTAGACCGACTCTATCGCGTGCCTGAAGACGCCGACGCCGGTCGAAAGCAGCACCCACCAGAGTTCGGACCCCAAGAAGACGCCCAGCACCAGCACGCTCGCCTCGGTCAGGCTGGCGCCGGCGGAAATCCCGAGCGCGGCAAAGATCCCGAAGAAGGCGAGGACCGTCATCGGGTTCGTCAGCGTCAGCACGAAGGTGGACAGGCAGTCGCCGCCGAGACTCATGGGCTGGTCGTTGTCGCCCGGGTTCGGCCGGGGCGCGAGCAGGGTCTTCGCCCCCAACACCAGCAGCAAGGCGCCGCCGCCGAGCCGCACCCAGTCGTTGTGTTCGATCAGGAACATGGCGACGACGGTGAGGCCGAAAGCGGCCACCGCGCCGAAAGCGGCGTCGGCCGTGGCCGCCCCGAGCCCCGAGAGCAGGCCGTGGATGCGCCCGTGGACCAGGGTGCGGTGGACGCAGAGCACCCCGACGGGGCCCACCGGCGCGGCGATGATCAGCCCGGCGGCGAGGCCCTTTATGAACACCTCCAGCATCTAGTGCCCTCTATCACCCAAGGGCGTCACACGTCCCGTCTTATTATGAGAGAGGGTACCGGTACCCACCATCGGCCGATTTCCATTCGACGCGCCGACGCCCACCGGAGCCGGCGCGACCCGGCGGCCGGGACCGCGAAAGACCCTCGCGTCCGCAATCGCGCCGGCGGCGGCGCGGCCCCACCCGACCGCGGCCTCCGGCGGAGCCTCCCCAACAGCCACCCCGGCCGCTCGGTGGTTCCCCTTTCCGGCTGCGCGATCGGCAGCTTGCCACAGACGGACCTTTGTCACTACTCTCTGCCCCGCTTCGGGCGGCATGGTAGCCGCAACCGGTTGAGCGGAGGAATAAAGATGTTGCCGTTGCGTGCCGGTGGTCCCGCGGCGAGCCCGGCGTTGCCCGCGGCGATCGAGGACGTCGCGCGATGAAGGGGGCCGCGCCCAAGTCCGTCGTCGGAAACTTCTTCGAGGACTTCTCCCTCGGCCAGGAGATCATCCACGCCACGCCGCGCACGGTGACCAAGGCCGACGCCACCCTGTTCATCGCGCTCACGGGCTCGCGCTTCGTCTTGCATTCGTCCGACCAGTTCGCGAAAAGCATCGGCTATCGGGAAGCGCCCGTGGACGACTTGCTGACCTTCCACTTCGTGCTCGGCAAGACGGTTCCCGACATCTCGCTCAACGCCATCGCCAACCTGGGCTACGCCGGCTGCCGCTTCGGCGTGCCGGTCTACCCGGGGGACACGGTCCGCTCGCGCTCTCGGGTGGTGGGGCTCAAGGAGAACTCGGATCGCAAGTCCGGAATCGTCTACGTGCGGTCGGTCGGATACAACCAGCGCGACGAAGTGGTGCTCGAGTACTTCCGCTGGGTCATGGTGCGCAAGCGGGACCCGGAGGCGCCGACCCCGGAGACCGTGATCCCGGAGCTTCCGGAATCGGTGCCGGTCGCCGACCTCGTGGTTCCCGAGGAGCTCGACCTGTCCGGCTACGACACCGCGCTCGCGGGCTCGCCCCACCTGTGGGAGGATTACGAGGCAGGCGAGAAGATCGACCACCTCGACGGCATGACGTTCGAGGAGGCCGAGCACATGATGGCGACCCGGCTGTACCAGAACACGGCCCGGGTCCACTTCGACCAGCACGTGGAGAAGCACGGCCGCTTCGGGCGGCGCATCGTCTACGGCGGCCACATCATTTCGCTGGCCCGGGCGCACTCCTTCAACGGGCTCGCGAACGCCTTCCGGATTGCGGCCATCAACGGCGGCCGTCACACCGCGCCCAGCTTCGCCGGCGACACCATCTACGCATGGTCCGAGGTGACGGAGAAGATGGAGATCCCCGGCCGCGCGGACGTGGGCGCGCTGAGGCTGCGCACCGTCGCCGCCAAGGACCACGCCTGCGCGGACTTCCCGGACAAGGGGCAGGACGAGGCCGGCAAGCGGACGTATCACCCGGCGGTGGTCCTGGATCTCGACTACACCGTGCTCATGCCCCGCCGGAGGTGACCGGGGCGCCGCGCGGACCCCGCCGTAAGCACAAAAAAAGGGCCGGGCCGACCCGAGCTACAAAATGTAGTTGTTGGGGAGGTTATTATAGGCTAAATAGAGGAGGCGTCAGGTGTGCAAACCTCTCGACCTGCACAACGCGCCCGGGACGAGCACTCCTGACGCCTCCGGAGCCGGCCCGACTCCTGGCATCGAAAGCAGACGGGCGGCCCGACCATCCTTCGAACAGGTACCGTGCCCCAGCAGAGACACACCTGCCGGAGGATGGGCTCGACCCTAAACGGGCCGCCGTCCCGGCGGGGCTTTGCCGCCGACCGCATTTCCCTCTGGCCCGCCGCGGCTCGGTTTCTTGCGAACAAGTCCCCTTGCCTCGACCTGACGGCCCATCCCGCGAGGGATCTCCGCCTTGGGAAACCCCCGAGGCTTCCTGAGGGCGAACCGACAGGATGCCGGGAGGGAGTCCGGGCCGGACGGCGCGCGCCTGCAACGCCACCTCGCCCCCGACAACCGACCTACCCCGAAGGGTCAACCGGCCGCCGGTTTGGACGGTGCTGCCCGTCGCCGGACCGACACCGCCCCGGAACGCTGGACCCCCAAACGCCTCGAACCCCGAAGGATTCTTGACAATGGGCGTCCGACACGCTCCACTGCCTCCAAATGCCGGGGCAAATAATGACGTGTTTGAATGTGCCGTGCAATAATAAAATGAAATATTCGTGAGAATTTCTGTGTATAAAAAGCAAGGATACGCACAATCGTTCCACATCTTATCCACAGTTTTTTCCACGTCTTGTCGTTTCGGGCGAAGAAAAGGCACGTTTTGTCGTTTTGGGCGAAGAAAAGGCGCGTTTTGTCGTTTTAGGCGAAGAAAAGGCACGTTTTGTCGTTTCGGGCGAAGAAAAGGATCGCGCCAACAAGATTTTGGGGGCCGCGACCCGGCGGCACCACACTCGCCGCGGCCGGGGTGTCCCAAGGCCCGTTCGCGCCGGTCGGGCGCTGCCCGAAGACACGCCGGGCGCAGGGCTCTCATGCAGGCGGGCGTGGCGTCTCGGCGGCCTCGGCGGCGCGCCGGGGCAACGTTGACTCAAGATTCGCGCACGGCTAAACAGGATCGGCCGGGCGACCAAGGCTCGCGGCAACCGCGGCCGCCATTCGGGACGTCAGCCTTCCCTCGCGAGGACTTCATGACCACGGATCACCGGCCCCTCTCGCCCCACCTTCAGATTTACCGACCGCAGATCACTTCGGTTCTTTCGATCCTTCACCGCATCACCGGCGTGTTCCTCTCGCTCGGCGCCGTGCTTCTCGTCTATTGGCTCGTGGCGGCGGCCAACGGGCCGCCGGCCTTCGACGCGGCTCAGGCGCTCATCGGCTCGTGGCTGGGACGCCTGTTCCTGCTGGGTTGGTCCTTCGCGCTCTTTTATCACCTGTGCAACGGGATCCGGCACCTTTGCTGGGACGCAGGCCTGGGGTTCGAACTGAAGACCACGTACCTATCCGGCTGGACGGTGGTGGCGGTCTCCGCCGCCCTCACGGTGGCGGCCTGGATCGCCGGCTACACCGTGATGTGGACGGGATCGTGACCGGGTCAGCCGAGCACGGAGCCGCGTCCACCAAGGGCGGGCAGGCGCACTGGTGGGCGCAGCGGATCACCGCGGTCGCGCTGGTCCCGCTGTCGCTCTGGTTCGTGGCCGCGATCATCGGCCATGTCGGCGCCGACCACGGAGCCGTCACGACCTGGCTCGCCTCCCCGGCGGTGGCCATCCTCATGGTGCTGACGTTGGTCGCCACCTTCTACCACGCCATGCTCGGCCTGGAGGTGGTGATCGACGACTACGTACACGGCCCCGGGCCGCGACGGGCCGCGCTGGTGTGCGTGCGATTCGCTTGCGTCCTGCTCGGCGCCGCCGGCGTGTTCGCGGTGCTCAGCATCGCCGTTTCGGCGTGAAGGCCGATGGCGGCGGGAACCAACGCCTACCGGATCGTCGATCACGCCTACGACGTCGTGGTCGTGGGCGCGGGGGGCGCGGGGCTCAGGGCCACCCTCGGCATGGCCGCGGCCGGGCTCAAGACCGCCTGCGTCACCAAGGTGTTCCCCACCCGGAGCCACACCGTCGCCGCCCAGGGCGGCGTCTCGGCGGCGCTGGGAAACATGGGCGAGGACGACTGGCGCTGGCACATGTACGACACGGTCAAGGGCTCGGACTGGCTCGGCGACCAGGACGCCATCGAATACATGTGCCGCGAGGCGGTTCCCGCGGTCATCGAGCTCGAGCATCTCGGAGTGCCCTTCTCGCGCACCATGGACGGCAGGATCTACCAGCGCCCCTTCGGCGGCATGACCACCCACTACGGCGAAGGGATCGCGCAGCGCACCTGCGCCGCCGCCGACCGCACCGGGCACGCGATTTTGCACACGCTCTACCAGCAGTCGCTTAGACACCATGCCGAGTTCTTCATCGAGTACTTCGCCATCGACCTGATGATGGAGGACGGCGCGTGCCGGGGGGTGGTGGCCTGGAACCTGGACGACGGCACCATCCACCGGTTCACCGCCCACATGACGGTGCTCGCCACCGGCGGCTACGGGCGGACCTATTTCTCCTGCACCTCGTCCCATACCTGCACCGGCGACGGCAACGCCATGGTGCTGCGTGCCGGGCTGCCGCTTCAGGACATGGAATTCATCCAGTTCCACCCCACCGGCATCTACGGCGTCGGCGTTCTCATCACCGAGGGGGCGCGGGGCGAGGGCGGGTACCTCACCAACTCGCGGGGCGAGCGCTTCATGGAGCGCTACGCCCCCTCGGCCAAGGACCTGGCGTCGCGCGACGTGGTCAGCCGTGCGATCACCATGGAGGTGCGCGAGGGCCGCGGCGTCGGGCCCGAGAGGGACCACGCCGAGCTGCACCTGGAGCATCTCGACCCCGAGATGATGGAAGAGCGCCTGCCCGGCATCACGGAATCCGCCCGCATCTTCGCGGGCGTCGACGTGACCAAGGAGCCGATCCCGGTGATTCCCACCGTGCACTACAACATGGGCGGGATCCCGACCAACGTGTACGCGGAGGCCGTCACCGTGCGGGACGGGGAGCCCGACGCGGTGGTCCCCGGCCTCATGTCCATCGGCGAGGCTGCCTGCGTTTCGGTCCACGGGGCCAACCGACTGGGCTCCAACTCGCTCCTCGATCTCGTCGTCTTCGGCCGCGCCGCGGCCACGCGCTGCGCCGAGCTCATCGTCCCCGGCGAGGGCCACCGGCCGTTGCCCGCGGCCGCCGCCGAGCCGGCGCTCTCGAGGCTGGAGCGCTTCCGCTTCGCCGACGGGGGCACGCGCACGGCCCGCCTGAGAGTCGAGATGCAGAGGGTCATGCAGAACAACTGCGCCGTCTTCCGTACCGGCAAGGAGCTCGAGGAGGGCAGGAAACTCATCGGCGAGGCCTGGGCGCGGCGCGACGACTTGCAGGTCGCCGACCGCTCCTTGATCTGGAACAGCGACCTGGTGGAAGCGCTCGAGCTCGACAACCTGCTCTACCAGGCGGTGGTGAGCCTCCACTGCGCCGCCAACCGTACCGAGTCCCGCGGCGCCCACGCCCGCGAGGACTACCCCAACCGCGACGACGAGAACTGGCTCAGGCACAGCGTCGCCTGGCTGGGCGAGGACGGCACGCCCACGATCGGCTACCGGCCGGTGCACCTGCAGCCGTTGACCAACGAGGTGCCCGCCTTCCCGCCCAAGCCCCGGGTGTATTGAGCCCGGCGGCGGAGCGATCGAGCGCGGGGGAAACACGGCACGGACGTGAGAGATGGTTGAATTCGCATTGCCGCGCGACTCCCGGGTCAAGCCCGGCAAGACCTGGCCCGCCCCCGAGGGGGCGGCGCGGACCAAGACGTTCGCGCTCTACCGCTGGGATCCCGACGGCGGCGGCAACCCGCGGCTCGACAGCTTCGAGGTCGACTTGGAGACCTGCGGGCCGATGGTCCTCGACGCGCTCCTCAAGATCAAGGACGAGATCGACAGCACGCTCGCGCTCAGGCGCTCGTGCCGCGAGGGGATCTGCGGGTCGTGCGCCATGAACATCGACGGCACCAACACCCTCGCCTGCTTGCACCTGATCGCCGACGTGAAGGGCGAGGTGAAGGTCTATCCCCTCCCGCACATGCCGGTGGTCAAGGACCTGGTCCCCGACCTCAAGGGGTTCTATGCCCAGTACGCCGCGATCGAGCCGTGGCTCAAGGCCGGGGCTGCGCCCGCGGACGGGCGCGAGCGGCTGCAGAGTCCTCCAGACCGCGCCCGGCTCGACGGGCTCTATGAGTGCATCCTGTGCGCGTGTTGCTCGACCGCCTGCCCCAGCTACTGGTGGAACCCGGAGCGTTTCCTGGGGCCGGCGACCCTGCTCCAAGCCTACCGCTGGATCGTGGATTCCCGCGACGAGGCGGCGGACCAGCGGCTCGATGCGCTCGAAGACTCCTTCAAGCTCTACCGCTGCCACACCATCATGAACTGCACCAAGACCTGTCCCAAGGACCTCAATCCGGCCAGGGCCATCGCCGAGATCAAGAAGGCGATAGCAACCCGCCGCTAGCGGCGGATCACCTCGCCCCGGCGCAACGCAGCCGATTCCACCCGACCGGATTATGCTCTAGTCTGGCGACAGGGGTTCCTTTCTTGTCCTCAAGAGGCCGGCACCGGAGCCGCGGCGCCCGGTCTCTTCGCGATTCGATCGGCGGGTGCCCGTGGATGGCGAAGGCAACATGAACGCTCCATCGGACGTCTCCTCGGCGGATGATCGCAAGCGCCGAGCCAGTCCCCTAAGGCGTCTCTGGATCGCGTTTGGGTTGGCGCTGTTCGCGGTTACGGCGGCGCCGGCGCACGCCGAGCCCGGCGCGGGGCTCGAGGCTGGCCGGCGCGGCGACGCCACCACCTACGAACAGCGGAAGGCGCTCGCCGAGGAGGGCGACCCCGCCGCCCAATACGCCCTCGGCCTCGTGTACGAGCATGGCGAGGGCCGGCCGCGGAACCTGGCCGAGGCGGCGAGGTGGTATCGCGAGGCGGCCAAGCAAGGCCACGTCGAGGCCCAGGTGGGTCTCGGCGCATTCTACGCCAGGGGCGAGGGCGTTCCCGAGGATCTCGTCCGCGCCTACGCGCTCTTTGACCTGGCAGCCAAGGGCGGCTTCAGCGCGGCGGCGGACTTTCGCGACTCCGTCGCCCGTCACATGACGGACGCGCAGTTCGCCGAGGCGCGGCGGCTGGCGGGGGACGCGCGGCGCAGCGGCCCCGGCGCGATCTTCCGGCTCGACGAGATCGCCTCGGGGCAACACGGGGCCGCTCCCGCCCGTCCCTCCGGGCAGGAGACGCCCGAGACGGTCGCGGCGGCCCAGAGAGCGCTGGCGGCGCTGGGCTACGAGCCGGGGCCTGCGGACGGGATCGCGGGGTCAAGCACAAGCGCTGCGGTACGCGCCTTTCAGGCCGGCTCCGGCCTCGCCGTCGACGGCGAAGTTTCCGCGGCCCTCCTGCGTCGACTCGACGCCGCGCTCGCGCAAGCCGACCGGCGCGAGCCCCTGCTCCACGGTGCGGGCCTGTTGTGGATGGTCGAGGGCGCGGCGGCCCAGCCCAGCTACCTTTTCGGGACCATGCACTCGCGCGACCCCCGCGTCCTGGATCTGCCGCCGGCCGTGGCGGAGGCCCTTGCGGGGGCCGGCAGCGTGACGGTGGAGATACGACTGGCCGAAGGAGACACGGCTGAAGACTTCGGCGTCAAGCTCCTCCGTTCGATGCTCCTCACCGACGGACGGACCCTGGAACGGGTCGTGGGCCACGAGCTGTTCGCCAGGGTGGTCGCCGCGCTCGCGCCGTACGGCTTGGAGCCGGCGGTCCTCCAGTTCTTCAAGCCGTGGGTCGTCTTCTTCTTCGTGAGCCAGGCGCAAAGCAACCTCGAGGAGGCGGCCGGCGGCGGACTGGCCCTCGATTTGTGGCTGGCGGACGAGGCCATGCGCAAAGGAAAGCCCGTTTACGGCTTGGAGACGGTAGACGAACAGCTCGCGGTCTTCGACGGGATGGCCGAGGGGGACCAGATCGCCCTCTTGGAGAGTGCGGTGGAATACCTGGAAACCGCGGGCGGCCCCGCGGGCGGGTCTGCCTTCTGGCTCGAGGAAATGAAGGAGCGTTACCTGCAAGGCGACATCGCCGCCATCATGCGGTCCATGGAAGGGCCGGCCCAACGGATGGACCCGGCCGCTATGCGGACCCTTTACAAGCGGCTGATCGACGACAGGAACGAGGTGATGGTCGCGCGCATGGCTTCGCTGCTGGCACGAGGCAACGCATTCGTCGCCGTCGGCGCGGCGCATCTGCCGGGTGAGGCCGGGATCCTCCATCTCCTGGAACGGCGTGGCTACCGCGTCACGCGGATCTACTGACCTCGGCCCCCTTGGCGCGTCGCCCCCTTTTCGAAGTCCGACGGACCCACACCACCGGTCCCCGGTTGCGCCCGGTCATGGGCGGCCCTCGAACGCGCACGCCGACGGCCCCTCGCCCGGAAGGCGCCGTAGAGGCGCCTCACGTCAGCGCGATGTCGCCGTCGATGGTGATGGTGAGGCTCACGCCTTCGACCGCGAGCGTCATGTGCGCCTTGAGGGTCTCGTCGCCGGTGATCCCGCCCGATGCGATGGCGTCGCGCACCGCCATCTCGATCTCGCGTTGCGAGGTCACGCCGACCTTCTTGAGGAACTTGCGCACCTCCATGTTGAAGACGTCCTCGTCCATGGCCTCCTCCGTTCTGGCGAGTGGACCACCATTCCCGCCGCCACCATGCCTTGCCGGGGCCCCGGTGGAAAGGCCCTTGAAATACCCGAGTCTTTCACTTCATTTATACCGCAAGGCGCGTTGGATACGCACGTGCCGCGACGGCGCGGCCGGCCCGTCGGCCGGCCGTATAGCCCCGCCGCAGTCCGGGCGAGCGTGCCCGGGGTGGTGAGACCAGCCGCCGGAGACGCACATGATCGATACGGTCGTGAATCCGGGGCCGGCGGCCCTCAGCCCGGCAGACCTCGATCCCTTCCTCGATCTGGAGGCGGAGGTCGACCGGCTCCGGCGCGAGCTGAATGCGGTCATCCTCGCCCATTACTACCAGGATGGCGAAATCCAGGACCTCGCCGACTTCGTCGGCGATTCACTGGATCTCTCGCACAGGGCCGCGGCGACCGAGGCCGACGTGATCGTGTTCTGCGGGGTGCGTTTCATGGCCGAGACGGCCAAGATCCTGGGCCCCGACAAGGTCGTGCTGCTGCCCGACGGCGACGCCGGCTGCTCGCTGGAGGAGTCTTGTCCGCCCGCGGCCTTCCGCCGCTTCCGGGAGCAGCACCCGGAGCATCTGGCGATCACCTACATCAACTGCTCGGCCGAGGTGAAGGCGCTCTCCGACATCATCGTCACCTCGTCCAATGCCGAGCACATCATCCGTCAGATCCCCGAGGACCGGCCGATCCTGTTCGCCCCCGACCGCCACCTGGGCGCGTATCTCGCCCGCAAGGCGGGGCGCGAGTTGCTGTTGTGGCCAGGCACCTGCGTCGTGCACGAACGCTTCTCCGAGCGCGAGATCATCCGCCTCAAGACGACCCACCCCGAGGCCAAGGTGGCGGCGCATCCCGAATGCCCGGAGGCGATCCTGGCCCACGCCGACCACGTCGGCTCGACCTCCTCGATCCTGAAATTCGTCACCCAAGCGCCGGACCGGGAGTTCATCATCGCCACCGAGCCCCACATCATCCACCAGATGAAGAAGCGCGTGCCCGCGAAGCGCTTCATCGCCGCTCCGGGGATGGACGAAGGCTGCTCCTGCAACAACTGCCCGTTCATGGAGATGAACACGCTCGAGAAGCTGCACCTGTGCATGCTGAACGGGGCGCCCAGGATCGAGATTCCCAAGGCACTCAGGCTGGCGGCGCTAAAGCCCATCGAGCGCATGCTCGAGATGTCGCCCACGCTCGCGGTCCCACAGCCTCGAGTCGCCACCGCGTGACCCATACCCCTGGCGACGCTATCATGGCGCCCCGCCCAGGCCGGCAGTATCACGCGCACATGAAGCTCGCCGACGACGACATCGAACGTTTCATCGACATGGCGCTCGCCGAGGACGTAGGCCGCGGCGACATCACCACCGCCGCCGTCGTGCCCGAGCCCGCGCGCCTTGCCGCCGACATGCACTGCCGGCAAGACATCGTCGTCGCCGGCATCGACATCGCGCTCGGCGTGTTCCGGCGCCTCGCCGGCGAGTGCCAAACCCAAGTGTTCACGCCGGACGGCGCCCGCGCCGCCGCCGGCACCACGCTGGCCCACATCGAGGGGCCGGCCCGCGCGCTGTTGTCCGCCGAGCGCACCGCCCTCAACATCGTCCAAAACCTCTCCGGCATCGCCACCTTGACCCGCGCCTTCGTGGACCGCATCGCCGGCACCGGGGCGACGCTTCTCGATACCCGCAAGACGGTCCCCGGCATGCGGCTTCTCGCCAAATACGCCACCAGCGTCGGCGGGGCCCGGAACCACCGCATGAGATTGGACGACGGCGTGATCATCAAGGACAACCACATCGCAGTCTGCGGCGGCGTAGGGCCGGCCGTCGCCGCCGCCAAGGCGGCCGGACTGCGGGCCATCGAGATCGAGTGCGACAGCCTCGAGCAGGTGAGAGACGCGCTTGAGGCCGGCGCCGACCGGCTGATGCTGGACAACATGGACCTGGAGACCTTGCGCGGGGCCGTCGCCATGGCCCGCGGCCGCGTTCCCACGGAGGCCTCGGGCGGGGTGACGCTGGAGACGGTGCGCCGGATCGCCGAGACCGGGGTCGATTTCATCTCCGTCGGCCGCATCACCCATTCCGCACCCGCGGTCGACATCGGACTCGACTTCTCGGACCCGGGTGGCGGCGCGGACTGAGCCGGCCGCGGGACGCCCGGCGGGCGCCGATTGCCCCCTCTTTCCTTGCCCTTGCCCGCGATTCACGTTAGGTAGCGTGAAAAAGCGCACGCGCGGGTTCGGTCGGCTTGCGCCATTCCGGACCCGGAAAGCGTGCGTCACCGCAAGGGGAGGCCGCATGGCACGCAGGAAGATCGCGCTCATCGGCGCCGGCAACATCGGCGGCACGCTGGCCCATCTGGTCAGCCTCAAGGAGCTCGGCGACGTCGTCCTCTTCGACATCATCGAGGGCGTTCCCCAGGGCAAGGCGCTGGACATCGCCCAAGCCTCGCCGATCGAGGGCGTCGACGGCTCGTTCGTCGGGGCCAACGACTACAGCGCCATCGCGGGATCGGACGTGGCCATCGTCACCGCCGGCATCCCGCGCAAGCCGGGCATGAGCCGCGACGACCTCGTCGAGGTCAACGCCAAGGTCGTCGCCTCCGTGGCCCAGGCCATCCGGCGCTATTGTCGGGACGCCTTCGTCATCGTCGTGACCAATCCCTTGGATGCCATGGTGTGGCTGATGCGCGAGGTGAGCGGGCTGCCCCACAACAAGGTGGTGGGGATGGCCGGCATGCTGGACACCGCGCGGTTCCGCCGCTTCCTGGCCGAGGAGTTCGAGGTCTCGGCCGCCGACGTCACCACCTTCGTGCTGGGTGGCCACGGCGACGCCATGGTGCCGCTGATCCGGTATTCGACCGTGGCCGGCATTCCCTTGCCGGACCTCGTCAAGATGGGCTGGACGACCAAGAAGCGGCTGGATGCCATCGTCGAGCGCACGCGCTACGGCGGCGGCGAGATCGTGGGGCTCCTCAAGACCGGGTCGGCCTTCTACGCCCCCGCCACCGCGGCGATCGAGATGGCCGAAGCCTACCTCAAGGACAAGAAGCGGGTGATGCCGTGCGCCGCCTGGCTCACCGGCCAATACGGTGTGCGGAACCTGTACGTCGGCGTGCCGGCCGTGATCGGGGCCGGCGGCGTCGAGCGCATCGTGGAGGTCGAGCTCAGCGCCCGCGAGCGGAAGATGTTCGAAAAATCGGTCGAATCGGTGCGCGACCTCGTCTCCCTTTCGAAGAAGCTGTTGGCCAAAGGGGGCAAGGCCAAGGGGAAGAAGGCGGCCTCCGGAAGGGCGCGCGCCGGGAAGCCGGCGGCGAGCAAGGCGAGATCCGCGAAGCCTTCCGCGAAGCGGGCACGAAAAGGGCGGAAACGTTGAGTCGCCCCTCGAGCGAGGCGTCGCCGCGGGACCGCCCGCGAGCGGGTGGGGCGCATCGCCACCGGGCGTTGTTGCGTCGCGGCACGGGCGCCGTTATTAATGCGGCGCTAATTTTCGAGGGGACCCCTCGGAGCGGCCATTGCCGCCGCTCTCAAGCGATGTGAACGAGGACCAATGTACATTCACGAGTATCAGGCGAAGCAACTCCTTTCCAGGTATGACGTCAAGGTGCCGGTCGGCGACATCTCGTACAAGACCCACGAGGCGGAGCGTGTCGCCAAGTGGCTGGACGAGGACGTCATGGTGGTCAAGGCGCAGATTCACGCCGGCGGCCGCGGCAAGGCCGGAGGCGTCAAGATCGTCCGCTCCGTGGAAGACGCGGTCGCGGCCGCCGACAACATGTTCAACATGCGCCTCGTCACCGATCAGACCGGGCCGCAGGGCCAGGAGGTGCACCGGGTCTACATCGAGGCGGCCTGTGACATCGGCGAGGAGCTCTACTTCTCCATCCTCAACGATCGCAGCACCAGCGGCATCACCGTCATCGCTTCGACCGAAGGCGGCATGGACATCGAGGAAGTCGCCGAGGAAACGCCGGAAAAGCTTTTCAGGATCGCCCTGGGGCCCGGACGGTTCCTGCAGACTCACCACGCCCGCAAGCTCGCCTACCAGCTGGGCCTCAAGGGTCGCACCGCGCGGCAGGGCACGAAGCTTTTCAGGAATCTTTTCAAGGCCTTCTACGAACTCGACGCCGACCTGTTGGAGATCAACCCGCTGGTGGTGACGCCGGCCGGCGACCTCGTCGCCCTCGACTGCAAGATGAGCTTCGACGACAACTCGCTCTTTCGCCACCGGGACATCGAGGAGCTGCGCGACGAGAGCGAGATCGACCCGCTCGAGCTCGAGGCCTCGCGGCACGACCTCAACTACGTCAAGCTCGACGGCGACATCGGCCTGATGGTCAACGGGGCCGGGTTGTCCATGGCCACCATGGACATCATCAACCACTATGGCGGCAGGTCGGCGAACTTCCTCGACGTCGCCGGCGCCGCCACGCCCGAGCGCGTCGCCGCCGCGTTCAAGCTCATTTACTCCGACCCCGACGTGAAGGGCATCCTGCTCAACATCTTCGGCGGCATGATGCGGTGCAACTCCATCGCCGAGGGCCTCGTCAGCGCGGCCCGGGAAGTGGGGCTTGAGAAGCCCTTGGTGGTCAGGCTCGAGGGCACCAACGTCGATCTCGGCCGGGAGATCCTGAAGAATTCCGGCCTGCCGATCGAGCCCGTGGAATCCATGTCCGAGGCCGCTCAGAAGATTGTCGAGGCCTTGAAGGGGTTGGCTTAGATGGCTGTCCTGATCACGCCCGAGACCAAGATCATCAGCCAGGGGTTCACGGGTGCCCAGGGCACCTTCCATTCCGAACAGGCGATCAAATACGGCTCCAAACTGGTCGGCGGCGTGACGCCCGATAAGGGCGGCTCCACCCATCTGGAGCTCCCGGTTTTCGACACCGTCGCCGAGGCGGTGGCCGTGACCGGCGCCAACGCCTCGGGCGTTTACGTGCCGCCCGCCTTCGCCGCCGACGCCATCCTCGAGGCGGTCGAGGCGGGCCTCGATCTGGTCGTTTGCATCACCGATGGGATTCCGGTGCGCGACATGCAGCGGGTCAAGCGCGAGATGCAGGCCGGCGGAGCCAAGACCCGCGTCGTGGGACCCAACTGTCCCGGCGTGATCTCGCCCGGGATCGGAAAGATCGGCATCATGCCCGGTTACATCCACACGCCCGGCCGCATCGGGATCGTGTCGCGCTCGGGCACGCTCAGCTACGAGGCGGCGGTGCAGACGGGCGCTGTCGGCCTCGGCCAGTCGACGGTCATCGGCATCGGTGGCGATCCCGTGTATGGCACCAACTTCGTGGATGCGCTCACCCTGTTCCTCGACGACCCCGACACCGACGGCATCGTCTTGATCGGCGAAATCGGCGGCATCGTGGAGATCGAGGCGGCCGAGTTCATCAAGTCGTGGACCACGAACAAGAAGCCGGTCGCGGCCTTCGTGGCGGGCGCGGCGGCGCCTCCGGGCCGCCGCATGGGGCATGCCGGCGCCATCGTCGGCGCCGCGCAGGAGACCGCCGCCGCCAAGAAGGAGGCGTTGAAGAGCGCGGGCGTCGAGGTCGCCGAGACGATCGTCGAGGTCGGCGCGGCGATCCACAAGGCGCTCCACGGCTGACACGTTGCCGGAGGAGGACGCCGAAGCCGCCGCCGGCGCCGCAGTGGGCCGCTGCGGGCGCGGGGCGTCCGGCTCCCCCGGAATCGGCCGGGCCGCGGCGGGCGCGGACACAAGGCGCGTACCGACGCCGCGGCGGGCGGCGTTGTTCGAGGACGTGGCCGATGAGGCCGAAGGTGCGGCCGCCGCTGGACACGTGAAGACGAAACGGAGGATGATGTATCCATGGCCCCGAATGCGTTGATCTCATTCATCGGTCCCGACAGGCCCGCCCTCATTTCTAAGGTCACCGGCCGCCTGTTCGATCTCGGGGGCAATCTCGGCGAGATTACCTTCGCGACGTTGGGTGAAGGGGCCGAGTTGACCATGATTTACGAGATGCCGAAGGATCTCGACTGCGCCGGGCTCTCGAAGGAGCTCGAGGAGTTGCCGGAGCTCGCCGGCGGCGAGGTCAAGGTGAGGGAGTTCCGACTCAAGGCCCTTCACGGGCCCTCGAGCCGCATCACACACCGCATAATCCTCGCCGGCGGCGACCGCCCGGGGCTCGTGGCCAAGATCAGCAAGATCCTCGATGACCACGGCGCCAACGTCGTGCGGATGAATGCCGAAAAGCTGCACGGCTCGACCGGGGATCAGTATATTTCGCGGTTCGCCATCTCGCTGCGCGAGGAGAAGGCGCCGGCCTGTCTCGCCGACATCGTCAAGACGGCCGGCGAGATGAATCTCACATTCCGTTACGAAACCGCGTAGGGCCGCCGGGAGAGACCGGGTGGGCCGGGGCGCCGCGCCGGCCGCCTCGCGGCCGTTTCGCTTGGGCGCCGCGACGCGCTCCAGCCACGGCTTCCGCTCTGGATTCGGTTTGTGATATGAAGCCACGGGCGAGGGGAAGGCCCGCGGACCGCGGGCATTGCGCCAGGGGACCTCGGCGTAAATGAACATTCACGAATATCAGGCCAAGCAGCTCCTGTCCGGTTACGGTGTCCCGGTGCTCCGCGGGCGGGTCGCCTATACCCCCGGGGAAGCCGAATCCGTGGCCAGGGAGCTCGGCGGGCCGGTCTGGGTCGTGAAGGCGCAGATCCACGCCGGCGGCCGGGGAAAGGCCGGCGGGGTCAAGGTCGTGCACTCGCCCGAAGAGGTCCGCGAGTCGGCCGCGTCACTCCTCGGCAAGACCCTGGTGACCCACCAGACCGGCCCAAAGGGCAAGGAGGTCAAGCGGATCTATGTCGAGGAAGGCTGCGACATCGCCCGCGAGCTTTACGCCAGCATGCTCATCGACCGCGCCGCTGGCCGCGTCACCATCCTCGCCTCCGGCGAGGGCGGCATGGACATCGAGGAAGTCGCCGCCAAGAGCCCGGAGAAGATCATCAGGGTGACGATCGACCCGCTCGTCGGCATGCAGCCCTATTACGCCCGAAAGGTGGCGTACGGTCTCGGCCTCGAGGGCGCGCAGGCGAACGAGGCGGTGGCGCTGATCGAGGCCCTGTACCAGGCCCTCACCGGGCGCGACGCCAGCCTCATCGAGATCAATCCGCTGGTGGTGACCGGAGACGGCCGCATCATCGCGCTGGATGCCAAGATGAACTTCGACGACAACGCGCTCTTCCGTCAAAAGGACGTCGAGGAGCTGCGCGACCAGGACGAGGAGGACCCGGCCGAAGCGGAGGCCGCCCGCCACGAGCTCAACTACATCCGCCTGGACGGAAACATCGGATGCATGGTCAACGGCGCGGGGTTGGCGATGGCGACCATGGACATCATCAAGATGGCCGGCGGCGAGCCGGCCAACTTTCTCGACGTGGGCGGCGGCGCCACCCGCGAGCGGGTAGCGGCCGCCTTCAAGCTCATCATCTCCGACGCCAAGGTGGAGGCGATCCTGGTCAACATCTTCGGCGGCATCATGCGCTGCGACGTCATCGCCGAGGGCATCGTCGCCGCCGCCCGCGAGGTCAACCTCCTCGTTCCCCTCGTGGTCCGGCTCGAGGGCACCAACGTGGATCTGGGCAAGGACATTCTCGCCAAGTCGGGACTGCGGATCATCTCGGCGGACAGCCTCGAGGATGCGGCGGAAAAGGTCGTCAAGGCGCTGGAGGCGGTCGCCTGATGGCGATTCTCGTGCACGCGGAAACCAGGGTCATCTGCCAGGGCTTCACCGGGTCCCAAGGGACCTTCCACTCCGAACAGGCCATCGCGTATGGGACCAAGATGGTCGGGGGCGTGACCCCGGGCAAAGGGGGCGCGACGCACCTCGGACTGCCCGTCTTCAACACGGTCGAAGAGGCCGTCGCCGCGACCCAGGCCGACGCCAGCGTTGTCTACGTGCCGCCGCCGTTCGCCGCCGACGCCATCCTCGAGGCGATCGACGCCGGCCTCGGGCTGGTGGTGTGCATCACCGAGGGCATCCCGGTCCTCGACATGGTGCGGGTGAAACGCGCGCTGCAGGACTCGAAGACGCGCCTCGTGGGGCCCAACTGCCCGGGCGTGATCACGCCGGGCCAGTGCAAGGTCGGCATCATGCCCGGCCACATCCACAAGCCCGGCCCGGTCGGCATCGTCTCCCGCTCGGGGACGCTGACCTACGAGGCGGTGGCCCAAACCACGGCGGCGGATTTAGGCCAGTCCACCTGCGTCGGGATCGGGGGCGACCCGATCAGCGGCACCAGCTTCGTCGATTGCCTTGAGATGTTCCTGGCCGACGAGGACACGCACGGCATCGTCATGATCGGCGAGATCGGCGGGACGGCGGAGGAGGAAGCCGCGGACATGTTGAAGGCCTCGAAGGCCAACAAGAAGCCAGTGGTCGGCTTCATCGCCGGCCGCACCGCGCCGCCGGGCCGGCGCATGGGCCACGCCGGCGCCATCGTTGCGGGCGGAAAGGGCCGCGCCGAAGACAAGATCGAGGCGATGAAAAGCGCCGGCATTCACATCGCCGACACGCCCGCAGGGACGGCCACCTTCATGGCAGGGTTGCTGAAGAGCTGACCGCCCAAGCCTTCACCAAAGTTAACGTTTCCTACACGACCTTTTGAGCATATTTGCTCACGAGATGGCCTATTAACCATAACCGGAATACCTATATTTAGGTCACGGCAGCAGGTCGTCGTCGTTCATTCGGTCCGGCGCACTACTACGCCGGTGGAAAAATGGCTAGAGAACTGGACCAAAGCTCGTTCCTGTTCGGCGCCAACGCAGCCTTCGTCGCCGAACTCTACTCCCGTTACCTCGAAAGTCCTGACTCGGTGAGCCCAAGCTGGGGCCGCTATTTCGCCGAGATCGAGGACGACGCCCGCACCGCGATCAGAGACATCCAGGGCGCGAGCTGGGCGCCGCGCGAGACCAAGGTCATCGGCGCGGACGGGGCCAACGGGGCCGCGGCCCCCGCGCTTGCGCGTGCGCCGGAGGCCGTCGGCGACGCCGCCCGGACCCGGGCGGCGACCAAGGATTCGATCCGGGCCCTGATGATGATCCGCGCCTACCGCGTGCGCGGCCACCTCATCGCCGATCTCGATCCCCTCGGGCTCGAGGAGAGGGCCTACAACCCCGAGTTGGATCCCGCGACCTACGGGTTCGACGAGGAGGACTACGAGCGCGAAATATTCATCTGCAACGTCCTCGGGATCGAATCCGCGACGCTCAACGAGATCATGGCGGTGCTCAGGCAGACTTACTGCGGGACCGTGGGCGTCGAGTTCATGCACATCCAGGATCCGGGGCAAAAGGCCTGGATCCAGGAACGGATCGAAGGCGCCCGCAACCAGCCGCGTTTCTCGGTGGAGGAGAAGCGGGCGATCCTGGCGCAACTGAGCGCTGCGGAGACGTTCGAGAGGTTTCTGGACAAGAAGTACACGGGCACCAAGCGCTTCGGCCTCGACGGCGCGGAATCGATGATTCCCGCGCTGCAATGCATCCTCGAGCGCGGGGCCCGGAGCGGGGTCGAGCAAGTGGTGATGGGGATGCCCCACCGCGGGCGCCTCAACGTGCTCGCCAACGTCATCGGAAAGCCGTTCGCCGCCATCTTCTCGGAGTTCCAGGGCGGCTCCGCCTACCCGGAGGACGTCCATGGCTCGGGCGACGTGAAGTATCACCTGGGGACGTCATCCAACCGCACGTTCGACGGTCACTGCGTCCACCTGTCGCTCACCGCCAACCCCTCGCATCTCGAGGCGGTGGACCCGGTGGTGCTGGGGAAGGTCCGCGCAAAACAGACCCAGTACTCCAACCAGAACGGAGGTGCCGACGGGCGCGACAGGGTCATGGGCCTGTTGCTGCACGGGGACGCCGCCTTCGCCGGCCAGGGACTGGTGGCCGAGACCTTCGACCTTTCCGAACTCAAGGGCTATCGCACCGGCGGCACCGTCCACTTCATCGTGAACAACCAGATCGGGTTCACCACCAGCCCGAGCTATTCGCGGTCCTCGCCCTATTGCTCGGACTTGGCCAAGGGGATCCAGGCGCCGATCTTCCACATCAACGGCGACGATCCCGAGGCGGTGGTGTACGCCGCCGGGCTCGCCATGGAGTTCCGTCAGTGCTTCAAGAAGGACGTGGTGGTGGACATGTTCTGCTACCGCCGCTTCGGCCACAACGAAAGCGACGAGCCCGCCTTTACGCAGCCGCTCATGTACCGGACCATCGCCGACCACACCCCGGTACGGGAGATCTACGCCCAGAAGCTGATCGCCGAGGGCGTCGTCACAAGGGACGAGGCGGACCGGATGGTGGAGGACTACCGCCGCCGCCTCGACGAGGCCCTCGAAGCCGCAGGGGCTTACAGGCCCAACAAGGCCGACTGGCTCGAAGGCGCCTGGACGGGCATCGAGATTGCCCGCGGCGGCGCGCAGCGCGGCGCCACGGCGGTGCCGCTCAAGACCCTGCGCAAGATCGGCCACAAGCTCACCGAGGTGCCGGAAACCTTCAACGCACACCGCAAGATCACGCGCATTCTCGGGGCCAAGAGGAAGATGATCGAGAGCGGCGAGGGGATCGACTGGACCACCGCCGAGGCGCTCGCCTTCGGGACGCTGCTTGTGGAAGGTGCCCCGGTCAGACTCAGCGGCCAGGACTCGGGGCGCGGCACCTTCAGCCAGCGCCACGCCACGCTGGTGGACCAGGAGACCGAAGAGCGCTACATCCCGCTCAACAACCTGGCCGACGGCCAAGCCTTGTTCGAGGTCATCGACAGCCCGCTCTCGGAGGGCTCGGTCCTGGGGTTCGAATACGGCTACAGCCTCTCCGAGCCCCACGCGCTGGTCATGTGGGAGGCGCAGTTCGGCGATTTCGCCAACGGCGCCCAGGTCATCATCGATCAGTTCATCTCCTCGGGCGAATCCAAATGGCTGCGCATGTCGGGGCTCGTGATGCTGCTGCCCCACGGGCACGAGGGGCAGGGGCCGGAGCATTCCTCGGCCCGGCTCGAGCGCTACCTTCAGCTTTGCGCCCAGGACAACATTCAGGTGGTCAACTGCACGACGCCGGCCAACTATTTCCACGTGCTGCGCCGCCAGGTGTGCCGCGCCTTCCGCAAGCCGCTGGTGGTGATGACGCCGAAGTCGCTGTTGCGCCACAAGCTCTGCGTGTCCAGCCTCAAAGACATGGGTTCGGGCACCACCTTCCACCGCGTCCTCTACGACGACGAGGCCCTGTGCCCGGACGAGGAGGTCAAGCGGGTGGTCCTGTGCTCGGGGAAGGTCTACTACGACCTTCTCGAGGAGCGGAATCGACGCGGCCTCCAAGACATCTGCTTCCTTCGCCTGGAGCAGCTCTATCCGTTCCCATACAGGGCCTTTAACGAGGAGCTCGGCCGCTTTCCCCAGGCCCAGGTGATCTGGTGCCAGGAGGAGCCGGTGAACATGGGGGCGTGGTCCTTCGTCGCGCCGCGCCTCGAGGATGTGCTGACGCGGATCGGGGCCGACTTCAAGCGTCCCGCCTATGTCGGCCGGCCCGAGGCCGCGTCGCCGGCAACCGGGCTTTCGAGCAGACATATCGAGGAACAAAAGAAGCTGGTGGACGAGGCCCTGCGCCTTTAGGGACAATCGGGAGGCGTCGGCGGCGGTGGCCCGACCCTTCCGCCCTGTCGGCGAGGAAGCGCTGAGCCGAGGCCACATGCGGAGCCCATCATGACGCAAATAACGGTGCCCGAGCTGGGCGAGTCGGTGACGGAGGCCACGGTCGCGAAGTGGCTCAAGTCGGTGGGCGACGAGATCGCCATCGACGATCCGCTCGTGGAGCTCGAGACCGACAAGGTCACGCTCGAGGTCTATGCCCAGGCCGCCGGCACGCTCACCGAGATCGAGGCCGAGGAAGGCTCCGAGATCGAGATCGGCGGCGTGCTCGGCGTCATCGCCGAGGGCGTCGGCAAGGGCGGGCCGAGACGCCAGGCCCGGGGGATCGCCGCGCCCAAGCCGGAAGCCGTGCCCGAGGCCGCGCCCCGGCCCGGCGGGCCCAAGCCGCATCCGGCGCCGCGCCTGCCGGCGGCCGCGCAGCTCCTCTCGCCGGCGGTGCGCAAGCTCGTCGACGAACACCGGTTGAACCCGGCGGCCATTCCCGCGAGCGGAAAGAACGGGCGGCTCACCAAGGCGGACGTGCTCGCCTTCATCACCGATCACAAAGGGGCGCAAGCGGCGACGCCCGCGCCCGAGCCTGCGCCCGCGCCCGAGCCGACCCCCGCGCCGGCGCCGGCGCCGGCGCCGGCCGCCCCGCCCGTGCTCAGGGACGTTGAGGCCCCGCGCGAGGAACGGGTGCGGATGACGCGGTTGCGCAAGCGGATCGCGGAGCGGCTCAAGGAGGCCCAAAACACGGCCGCCATGCTCACCACCTTCAACGAGGTGGACATGACCAACGTGCTCGCCATGCGCAACCAGTACCGGGAGCAGTTCGAGGCCAAGCACGGGGCGCGTCTCGGCTTCATGTCGTTCTTCATCAAGGCCGCCATCGTGGCGCTCAAGGAGATCCCGACCGTCAACGCCGAGATCGACGGGGACGAGATCGTCTACAAGAACCACTACGACATCGGCGTCGCGGTGGGCACGCCGCAGGGCTTGGTGGTGCCGGTCGTGCGCGACGCGGACCGGCTCTCCTTCGCGGAGCTCGAGGCCCGGATCGGCGAACTGGCGAAGAAGGCGCGCGACGGCCGGCTCGAGCTCGAGGACCTCTCCGGCGGCACCTTCACGATTACGAACGGCGGCGTCTATGGCTCGCTCATGTCGACGCCGATCCTCAATCCGCCTCAATCGGGGATCCTGGGCATGCACAAGATCCAGAAGCGGCCCGTGGCGGTCGGGGACGGGATCGAGATACGCCCGATGATGTATCTGGCGCTTTCCTACGACCACCGGATCGTCGACGGCCGCGAGGCGGTCACCTTCCTCGTGCGGCTCAAGGAATGCATCGAGGAGCCGCAGCGAATCCTCTTGGACATCTAGGAGGTCGGGAGGGGCGGTGATGGCAAAGGCCAACGGCAGTTTCGACCTGGTGGTGATCGGCGCCGGCCCGGGGGGCTACGTGGCGGCCATCCGCGCCGCCCAGCTAGGCTTTCGGGTCGCCTGCGTGGACAAGGGCGAGAGCCTGGGCGGCACCTGCCTCAACGTCGGATGCATTCCCTCCAAGGCCCTGCTCCGGTCGTCCGAAAGGCTCGTCGAGGCCCGCTACGCCTTCGCGCAACACGGCATCAAGACCGGCAAGGTCGAGGTCGATCTTGCGGCGATGATGGCGCGCAAGGACAAGGTGGTGGCAGACAACACCAACGGCATCGCCTACCTCTTCAAGAAGAACAACGTGACGCGGCTCACCGGCGCGGCGCAGCTGAACGGCCGGGGCGAGGTCGCGGTCCGCCTCAACGGCGGCGGCGAGCAGGTGCTGAGGACCGGCAACGTCGTGATCGCCACCGGCTCGGAGACGACCCCGCTGCCGGGCGTCGAGATCGACGAGAAGCGAATCGTCTCGTCCACGGGGGCATTGTCCCTGGAGGCGGTGCCGAAACGCATGGTGGTCGTGGGCGCCGGCTACATCGGGCTCGAGCTCGGCTCGGTCTGGTCGCGGCTGGGGGCGGACGTCACCGTGGTCGAGTTCCTCGACCGGATCGTGCCCGGCATGGACCGCGAGATCGGCAAGCAGCTCCACCGCGTTCTCGCCAAGCAGGGCCTGACGTTCCGCCTTTCGACCAAGGTGACCGGGGCGAAGAGATCCAAGAACGGGGTCACGCTCCAGCTCGAGCCGGTGGACGGCGGCAAGGCGGAGAAGATCGCCGCCGACGTGGTGCTGGTCTCCATCGGCCGGCGTCCCCACACCGAGGGCCTCGGGCTGGAGAAGGCGGGGGTCAAGCTCGACAACCACGGCCGCATCGTCGTCGATCCCCAGTTCCGCACCAATGTCGAGGGGATCTACGCCATCGGCGACGTCGTCGCCGGGCCGATGCTCGCCCACAAGGCCGAGGACGAAGGCGTGGCGGTGGCCGAGATCCTGGCGGGCCAGGCCGGCCACGTGAACTACGACGTGATTCCGGCGGTGGTCTACACCTGGCCGGAGGTCGCCTCCGTCGGCAAGACCGAGGAGGAGCTGAAGGAGGCCGGAATCGCGTACAAGGTCGGCAAGTATCCCTTCAGCGCCAACCCCCGGGCGCGCGCCAACGCCGAGACCGAGGGCATGGTCAAGATCCTGGCGGAGACGGAGAGCGACCGCGTGCTGGGGGTCCACATCATCGGCCCCGAGGCGGGCACCCTCATTCACGAGGCCGTGATCGCCATGGAGTTCTCCGCCTCGGCCGAGGACATCGCGCGCAGCTGCCATGCCCATCCCACGCTCAACGAGGCGATCAAGGAGGCGGCGCTGGCCGTCGCAGGGCGCGCGATCCACCTCTAAGCCGCGCGATCCACCTCTAGGCTAGGCCCACGATCTGGCGTCCGCTCGACGGGCCCGGGGCGCCGGCTAGGGCCTGGGCGGGAAGGGTGGACCCACCAAGGCACCAAGGAGACGACGGCCAGGTGGCGGAACCACCGATGCCTCGAGAGCACCGAATATCCTTGGTGCTCTTGGTGTCTTCGTGGTGACTGACCGGCCTTTCCGAAGCCGGAACCGGGCCCGGCGCGCGCTCGGTCCACCCCCAGGATCCAGCCTTCGTCCCGTTGGCACGCCTCGGCCTGGGCGTTCGTGAGCCCTTCGGGCCGGGCGAACCAGCGGCGCAAGCACGAGCGCGCGTCCTCCTCGCACGCCCACTCGCGCGCCTCCTTCCCGCGATCGTGGCTCGGATGACATGCCGCGACCCTCGCTTCTCCCCAGGCGCGCAGCCGGTCAATCGGCGACGGCTCCCGTTTGGGGCCGGGATCGGAGGGGTCGGCCCGCGCCCGGGCTCATCCCCTGGCCCGCGGGTGGGCGCGGGCGTGGACGGCCATCAGGCGCTCGGAGTCCACCTCCGTGTAGCGCTGGGTGGTCGACAGCGAGGCGTGGCCCAAGAGCTCCTGAATGGCCCGGAGATCGCCGCCGGCGGAGAGCAAATGGGTGGCGAAGCTGTGGCGGAGCGCGTGGGGCGTCGCCGTCTCAGGCAGCCCGAGCCGGCGGCGTAAGACTCGCATCTGGCGCTGCACCACGCCCGCCTGCAGGCGTTTGCCCCGCGCGCCCACGAACAGGGGGTCGCCGGCAGCGAGCGCATAGGGGCAGGCCGCCAGATAGGCCTTCACGGCGGTGGCCACGGCGGGAAGCACGGGCACCATCCGTTGCTTGCGGCCCTTGCCGGTAATCGTGATGGTCTCGCCGCTCGGCGCGTCGCGGCGGTCGAGCGACAGCGCCTCGTCGATCCTGAGCCCGCAGCCGTAAAGCAGCGTCAGGAGCGCGACGTCGCGCAACGCGATCCACGGGGTTCCGCTCAGCTCGCCCACCGTTGCCACCGCGTCCGCCGCGTCCTCGGGCGAGAGTGGCTTGGGCACCGTCCTCGGCAGCTTCGGCGTCCGCAGGCCGGCCACGACCGCGTTCCGCGCCTTGCCGCCGCGCTCCAGGTGGCGGAAGAAGCCGCGCACCACGGAGGTCGCGCGCGCGGTAGAGGTCCGCCCGAAGCCGTCCCTGGCCCGGCGCGCGAGCCAGGCGCGGAAATCGGCGGGTCTGAGATCCTCGAGATCGCCGAGCCCGGGCGGGCGCCCGAGATGCTCGACGAGAAAGGCGAGGAAGGCGGAGAGGTCCCGGGCATACGCCGCGACGGTATGGGGGGAGGAGCGCCGCTCGTGCTCGAGCCACGCCCGCCATCCGGAGACGGCCTCGGCGACGTCTGGGGTCAGCGCAGCGGGCTCAGGCCGCGCCCGGTCTCTCAATCGGGCAGGCGCAGCCATGCCCGGACGCAGTATTCCAGAACCCGGGCGAGAAAACCGAGAAGTTCCGTTCCCTGCCCCGGGTGGAACCTTCCCCCGTGCCGCGAGCCCAGCGCCAGCAGGCCGACGGGCCCCGTGCGGCTAAACCGCAGCCTCAGCAACGCCGAGGACCTGACCAGCTCGGCGGTCCCGTGGAAGACGGTGGCGTCGCCCTCGCTCAGGTCGTAGAGCACGATGTCGCGGCCCGAGCTCAAGAGCTCGTCCACCGCCCCGGGCCGGAGCGTAACCACGCCGCCGGCGACGGTGCGCGGAAGCTCGGCCTCCGCCACCTCCACGCAAAGCGTCACCACGTCCAGGTCCAGCAGCACCGCGAGGTCGGTCGTGACGATGTGGACCAGCTGCTCGAAGGAGGCGGCCCCCAGCATGGCGAGCACGCTCTGGTGGACCCGCGTCTGGCCGAAAAGGTTGTTGCGGCTGGTGACGACCAAGTGTTCATGTTCGACGCCGAGGTGATCGAGGTCCTCGCGCAGGCGGTGGATCATGAAGCTCTGGAAGTCGTAAACGTCCTCGCCGCGCTGGCGTGACGGCGGCGTCAGCGCCCGCAGGAGCTCGGGATTCTGGAGCAGGAGGTTGGGATGGCGGCGCAAGTAGGCGGCGACCTGGGCGTCGCCGAGGTCCTGGTCGAAGGTGTCCACCGGGGCTTCCGGACTGCGGACGATCGGTTTCTTCTCTCGAGCCATCTCCTCGCTCATCCGCCCTTCCTCGTGAAGGGCCGCCACCCGAATCGGTCCCATCTCCCGCGGCCATGGCTCCGCGTGGCGCTGCCTGGGCGGGTTGACTAGAGTGTACCTCATGCCTGCGCGACGCGCCAGTTCCGCCCCCGCCGCGGCGCCCCCCGAGGCTCGCGCCCGCGCCCGGGTCCGCGTGCTCCTGCCGCTTCCGCTGGAGGGCCCCTACGATTACCGCCGCGCCTCCGGCGAGGCCCTGGCCGCCGGCGATATCGTCCTGGTGCCCCTCGGCGGCCGGGAGCTGGCGGGATGCGTGTGGGACGAGGCGGACGAGGGGGTGGAAGAGGTCGCCGCCGCGCGGCTCAGGGACGTGCGCCGCCGGCTTCCCGCGCCGCCGCTGCCCGAGGCGCTGCGGCGCTTTGTCAACTGGGTGGCCGGGTACACGTTGTCAGCCCCCGGCGCGGTGCTCAAGATGGTCCTCAGCGTCCCGGACGCCCTCGAGGCGGAAAGGCCCATCACCGCCTACGCCGCCGCCGAGGACGCGGCGGCGAAGGGCCGGGCCGTGCGGATGACGGCGGCGCGGAGCCGGGTCATGGCGGCGCTGGCCGCCGGGCCGCCCCGGGCGGCCAGCGAACTGGCGCGGGAGGCGGGGGTGTCGCCGGGCGTCGTCGCTGGGCTGGCCCGGGCCGGCCTGCTGCAAGCGGTGACGGTTGCGCCGCCGCTGCCCTTCGCCAGGCCCGACTGGCGCCGGCCGGCGCCGCGGTTCTCGCCCGACCAGGCGGCGGCCGCCGCCGATCTCGCGGCCAAGGCCCGCGACGGCGGCTTTTCCGTCACCCTGCTCGACGGCGTGACCGGGGCCGGCAAGACGGAGGTCTATTTGGACGCCGTCGCCGCGGCCCTCCGGGCGGGGCGGCAGGTCCTGGTCCTGGTGCCCGAGATCGCGCTCACCGCCCAGTGGCTCGGCCGCTTCGAGGCGCGCTTCGGCGCGGTCCCGGTCGAGTGGCATTCGGATCTCACGCCGGCGCAGCGCCGCCTCGCCTGGCGCGCCGTGGCCGAGGGCAAGGCCCGCGTGGTGGTGGGGGCGCGCTCGGCCCTGTTCCTGCCCTTCCCCGAGCTCGGCCTCGTCGTGGTGGACGAGGAGCACGACGCCTCCTTCAAGCAGGAGGACGGCGTCGTCTACCACGCCCGCGACATGGCGGTCGTCAGGGCGCGGATCGAAGGCATCCCGATCGTTCTGGTCACCGCGACGCCCTCGTTGGAGACGGTGACCAACGTCGCGGCCGGCCGCTACCAGTGCCTCCGCCTGCCCGAGCGGCACGGGGGCGCGCGGCTTCCGGACATCCACGTCGTCGACATGCGCGCCGATCCGCCGCCCCGGCAGCATTGGCTTTCGCCGGCTTTGCGGGCGGCGCTGGGCGAAACCTTCGAGGCCGGCGAACAGGCGATGCTGTTCCTCAACCGCCGCGGCTACGCGCCGTTGACCCTTTGCCGGCGCTGCGGCCACCGCCTCGATTGCCCCAACTGCACCGCCTGGCTGGTGCAGCATCGAAGCCGGGGCCGGCTCCTGTGCCATCATTGCGGGCTGACGACGGCGCTGCCGGAGGCCTGCCCCCGCTGCGGGGAAGCGGACTCGTTCGCCGCCTGCGGCCCCGGGGTGGAGCGGCTCGGCGAGGAGGTCTCCGCGCTCTTCCCCGACGCCCGCTACGGGATCATGACCAGCGACACGCTCACCGGGCCCAAGGCCGCGGCCGGGTTCGTGCGCCGGGTCGAGCGGCGCGAGCTCGACCTGGTGATCGGCACCCAGATGGTGGCCAAGGGCCATCACTTCCCCCTGCTCACGCTGGTCGGGGTCATCGACGCCGACCTCGGGCTGGCCGGCGGCGACCTGCGCGCGGCCGAGCGCACCTATCAGCTGCTCGCCCAGGTCTCGGGCCGCGCCGGCCGGGCCCAGCGGCCGGGCCGCGTCTTCGTGCAGACCTACATGCCGGAGCATCCGGTGATGGGGGCGCTGGTCTCGGGCGACCGCGACCGCTTCCTCGAGGCGGAGGCGGCGGCGCGCCGCGCCCAGGGGATGCCGCCCTTCGGCAGGCTGGCGGCGGTGATCGTGTCGGGGCCGAAGGAAGGCGCGGTGATCGCCGCCGCCCGGGCCCTCGGGCGCGGCGCCCCGCGCGCGCCGGGGATCGAGGTGCTGGGCCCGGCCCCGGCGCCGCTCGCCCGCGTCGGCGGGCGCTACCGCTGGCGGCTCTTGGTCAAGGCGCGCAAGACCCTGGACATCCAGACCCCGCTCAGGCGTTGGCTCGGCCCCGTCACGGCGAAGGGGGGCGTGCGGATCAAGGTCGATATCGACCCCTACAGCTTCCTGTGACGGGGAGAACCGCCGGCCGCGGCCGGGCCCTCTTTACGGTTTATTAGCAACAATCCTTAGAATTCCTCCCGGGGGCGGTTGAGACCGGAATCGGCCGCGGGGGGCGCGCGAACTCGGGCCGACGCCGAACGGACGAGCGAATGGAAGTGGTTGCGCCGATGGCTGAAACCGGATCCGTCTCCGAGCTGGTGCGTCGGTTCGACGAACTACAGGGGTCGGTCAAACGCTCCAAGCCGTTCGTGATCGGGCCGCGGAAGCTCACCTACGGCGAGTTGTTCGACCGCGTCGGGCGGCTGACCACGCTTTACGCAAACCTCGGTCTTGAGCCGGGCGACCGGGTCGTCATCGCCAGCAAAGACGACCTCACCGTCATCACGCTGTTCATGTCGCTGCTGCGCAACGGCCTGACCGCGGTGCTCTTGAATCCGCGGGTCACCCCTCGCGAGCTGCGCACCCTGGTGGAGGCCGCCGACGCCAAGGCGCTCGCGATCGACGCCGACATCATCGCAGGCGCCGGCCTCGCCGAGGCCGTGCGCGGCGACGCCTCCGTGATCGAGATCGGGAGCGACGCGCCGGCGGCCGGGCGATCCGTCCTGGCCAAGGTGACATCGGCGTTCCGCTCCGGCGACGCGGGCGGGTCCCGCCACCTCGCCCTGCTCGAGGGCCTGGCGCCGGCCGAGCGCATGCCGGCCGACGTCCCCGACTCGACGGCGGCGTACATCCTCTTCACCTCCGGCACGACCTCGCGGCCCAAGGGCGTCGAGATCACGCACCGCAATCTCGCCGCCCAGATGGCGACGTTCGTGCGGCAGTATGGATTCGATGAACACACTCGGCTGCTGAACGTCCTGCCGCTCTATCACGCCGACGGCATCATCCAGGGACCGGTTCTCGCGTTCACCGCGGGCGCCTCCGTGATCCGCCCGTTCCCGTTCCGGGTCGACCGCCTTCCGGAGCTTCTCGATACGGTCTACGCCCTAAGGGTCACGCATTTCGTGACGGTCCCGTCCGTCCTCACGCTCGCCGCCAACCTCGGCGAGCAGTACTTCGACAGCTTCGTGACCGAGGATTTCCGGTTCGTCGTGTCCACTGCGGCCCACCTCGACGAGTCACTGTGGGCCGGCTTCGAGGAGAGGTTTCGGACGCAGATCGTCAACGTTTACGGGCTGACGGAAACCGTCTGCGAGTCCCACTACTGTGGGCCTGACGATTCGACACGCAGGATTGGAACCATCGGCAAACCGGTGGACTGCGAGGCCCGCATCGTCGACGAGGAGGGACGCGACGTCTCGGTGGGCGAGATCGGCGAGCTCGTCCTGCGTGGCGACAACGTCGCGAAGGGCTACTTCAAGATGCCGGAGGAGACCGCCGCGGTCCTGAGAGACGGCTGGTTTTACACCGGCGACCTCGCCCAAGTCGACGACGAGGGTTTCTACCGAATTGTCGGGCGTAAGAAGAACGTCATCATCTGCGGCGGGCTCAACGTCTACCCCGAGGACGTAACCAGCGTGCTCAGGGGAATGCCCGGCGTCTTGGATGCCGTGACCTTCGCCATGGATGACGACGTTTGGGGCGAGCGGGTGGTCTCCTGTGTGGTCCCCGAGCCGGGCCGGACGGTTGTCGAGCAGGAAATCGTTGAACGCTTCCTGGAAATCGCGTCTCGCGAAATCCTTCCCCGCGAGATCCACATCCTCGACGATCTGCCCCGAGGGCCGGCGGGCAAGGTCATCATCGACGAGCTCAAGGAAATCGTTAACGGCGTCCGCAGGGACGGCGGCGGGGGCAAAGACGGCGGCGTTGCGGAGAAGGTGTATGCCCTCGCCGCGCAGAACTTCAGATCGCCGGTCGACGATCTGTCCCCGGACTCGAATCCCGAGAATACCGAGGGTTGGACATCGCTCGCCCATATCGACTTTCTGCTTTCGCTTGAGACCGAGTTCGCCGTGACGATGACGCCCCGCGACATCATGAGCATCAAGACCATGCGCGACGTCACCAAAGTCGTCGAGGAAAAGCTGGCGGCCCCATAGGTGAGGCCGCAGCAGGACATACCGGAGCGACCAGCGTGAGCTCTGCGAAACAGGCTTGGAGGGAGAGGCCCCTTGGGTGCCTGACGGTCGGCAAGGGGTCCACGCGGGCGGCGCCGGCGCACCATGCGCACAGGTCGATGCCTCGAATCACTCCGGATGGAAGGCGGAAGGGGGGGCGATGAGCGTTCTTTCGCTCCCGTGGTTCGGTTGGATGGCCGTGACGGTCGCAGGCTATTGGTGCATGCCGGGTCGACTGCGCGAGTTCTGGCTCGTCGGGGTGACGCTGGCCTTCTTGGTAATGCATGCGCCCGAATCGACCGTCATCTTGCTCGTGATGACCGCAGCCACCTACTTGCTAACCAATCGCGACCATGTTTCGGGCCCGCTCGCCATCACCGCCGCCGCCGGCATCGTCGCCCTCCTCGCCTCTTACAAGCTCCAGGTCTCCGGCCAATTCACCGATATCGTCCGCGACGTGGCGATTCCGCTGGGCCTGTCGTACTACAGCTTTCGGTGCCTGCACTACGTGATCGAGAGGTACAAAGGCACGATCCCTCCCCAGACCCCAGGGGACTTGGTCAGTTACCTATTTTTTCTGCCGTCAATGCTCGCCGGCCCGATCCACCGCTATCCCCAGTTCAGCCGCGACCGCAGGCGCAAACGTTGGGACAGCGGCCAGTTCTCGGAAGGGCTGGAACGGATCCTCTACGGATACGTGAAGATCGCGTTCCTCGCCAATTTCGTGGTTTCGGTGAAACTCGCCGAGTTCATCGCCGGAATCGATCCCTCGCAGACCGCACTCATCGCCTACCTCGACATTCTGCGGCACAGCCTCAACCTGTACTTTCAGTTCTCCGGGTACTCCGACGTTGCGATCGGGTTTGCCCTGCTCCTGGGCTATCGGGTGATGGAGAACTTCAACTGGCCGTTCCTGAAGAGCAACATCTCGGAGTTCTGGCGCTCCTGGCACATCTCGCTGTCTAGCTGGTGCCGCGAATACGTGTACATGCTTGTTGTCTCCACGACGCGAAGCGCGGCTCTGGGCGCGGTTTCGGCGATGTTGGTGCTGGGCCTGTGGCACGAACTTTCGCTGCGCTACGTCGTGTGGGGCCTCTATCACGGCTGCGGCATCGTGGTTTGGCAGGGCTTTCAGCACGTCAAGGCCGCGTTGCCCGTGGTGGAGAATTTGTGGCTGCTGCGCAGCCTCAGGGCTTTGTCGGTCTTGCTCACGTTCCACTTCGTGATTTTCGGCTTCACCATCGTCAAGGAGCCGGACCTCGGTTCCGCCGTCGATGCCCTGGCCAGAGTTCTTCTGTTCTGGATGTGATGAAATGCGTGAGATTAGGCACCACCCGGCGCGCCTCGCAGCCACCCGTTCCGGGGCCGCCGCCTGCGAGATGAGGCGAAACAGGGGAATTCGCTCTGTCGCGGCCACACCCCGACGGAGCTCTGAGTCTGCGGGTCGACTTGGCACTTGCCCGACAGGAACAACGGGGCTGCGCATCGACGGTGGGAGCGTCTCGCCGTCGGTCGCCGACAGGATCGCTTGTGGGAGGAGAATCCATGGGTTTGGACGTTAAGCACGAAGGCATCATCGTCCTTGGCGCGCCGCGCTCGGGCACCACGTTGCTGCGGCGATTGCTCGATGCGCACCCGAACATCGCCTGTGCGGGAGAGACGCACATCCTCAACGCCTGTGCGCGCTTTCTCCACGCGGAGACGATCGCCGAAGGCGTCGACATGGGCGTGCTGAGCGGCCTCAGCTTCGCCGGGTACTCCGATCAAGAGGTTCTGTCGCGGCTGCGGGAGTTTGCATTCGATTTTCCGCGCGATTACGCCAAGCGCCAGGGAAAGGGCCGGTGGGCCGAGAAGACTGCGATCGACTCATTTTATATCGAAGAGATCGATCGGTTGTGCGGCGACCACGCCTATTTCATCTACGTGATTCGCCACGGCCTGGACGTGGCCTGCAGCTGCAAAGACCTTGCGGACGAGAACGGCGGCTACCTGCAGGAATTCCATCGTTACATCAAGACATATCCCAAGCCGCTGGAGGCGTTCTGCCACGCCTGGGTCGACGTCACGAAAGCCATAACGGACTTCGCTTCGCGCCACCCTGACAACACGATCACTTACCGCTACGAGGACCTGGTCGCCGATCCGCAAACCACCATGAAAAGCCTCTTGGATTTCGTGGGCGAGCCTTGGGATGCCACGCTGCTCGATCGCGCCATGCAAAGGCGGGAAGATGTTGGCCTGGGCGACTGGAAGACCTACCGCAGGAACAGGATCGATGGGTCGAGCGTGAAAAGATGGCAGGACCTGTCTCACGCCACCATCGGCAGCCTGGGAAGGATCGTAAACCCCACCCTCGTGGCCAACGGCTACGAACCCGTGGACGTCGAGGACGAGCGGGACAGCGCGGAAGCGCGGCGCCGCTACGAGCTCGGTTTGCTGGTCAATGCGGCCCGCAACCAACCCTAAGCGGCCCGGACCGGCTCTTGCGCCCGCGCCGGCCCGGCGGCCACATGGCCTCGGGGTGGCGCCGGAGCGTGGGCGCCTCTCCTTCCTGATGATCGGACGTCCGGGGGCTTAGCGTCTTCATTCCCGCTAGGTGATCGTATTTCGAGATGTACGCGATATTGCGCAAGATCTGCCCGCCCCTCCTGGCCAACGTGTTGATCGGCCTCTGGTACGCCGCGTTGCTCTTCCTCGTCCTGTTCTTCGCGTTGGAGCAGCAGGCGGAATTTCGATACATCAACATGTAGCCGGCACCGCGGCAGGCTCCGCGACGGCGCTCGCCTGTGGCTCAGGAGCCTGGGCTGCCCTCAGCGCGCCGGCTGTCGATGGCCATGTGGCGCATGTCGGTGAGCCGGGACACCAGCCAAGCGGAAAAGTTTCGACGGGCCGATTCGTTCATGTGAACCACGTCGCAGAACTCACCATCGGGAATCGCCGCCGTATAGCGCCAGTGGCTCACCTTGTCGTTCGACTCGAGCCTCTCGACCTCGTGATCCAGCATCCGCCACAGGGTCGAAGTGGCCAGGATCGGGAACTCCTCGGCTTTTTGCGTCTTCGGGATCGACAACAGAACAACCGGTATTCCCCTTACGGTCGCAGTCGCGATGAAGTCCCGCGCCAAGCGCGCGCTTCGGCCTAGCGCATCGTACGACAACCACCGCTCGGTCCGCTCCAAGCGGGTCGCTATCGCGTCCTGTGAATGGTCGTTGGCGCACGGCCGGTCAAACTGGAGGGCGCGCTGATCGATGTTGCCGGGGTTCCACGGGCCGATGCCCAGCAGCTGCCAAAGAACATACTCACGCAACAACAGCAGCCTCGAGAAATCCGCCCGCTCCTTGACCAGCAGTTCGAGCTGGAAGACGATCAGATCGGGCTCCGCTTCAAGCAGCGGGGCCGCCAACCCCTCGAAATCCTCGAAAATCGCCCAGTTGTTGACGAACTCAAGAAAGCGCATCTCCCCCAGCCCGCGAGACTCCGCCAGCGCCACCATCTCGGCCTCGCTCAGCGTCGCGTACTTCAGCCTGGAGTTGCCGAGCATGACCACGCTGAGCCCGTCCGCCGGTCGGCCCGTTGACGCCTCGGCGAACTGGTCGATCCGCGCCATGTTGAACTCGTAGAACGCCTGCGACTTG
>JAZGAE010000151.1:0-2801 GCA_036475545.1 Alphaproteobacteria bacterium | reverse complement strand
CCTTCGCCGGGACATCGGATGGCGCGAGCGCGCCGTCCGTTCAGATCTGAGCCGTGTCGGCGCTCGCCTCTCCCCGGAGGCGAGCGCCGGAGCGGTTCTCGTGAAGGCGGGGAATAATCGGGCGCCTCGCGTCCGAGGAGAGGGTTTGTCCGCGCGGGTCGTTACCGCCCGCGGGCGTGATAGCTTGACCCGGCCGTTGCACGCGGGGACCGCGCCGCCATCACCGAAATTTGACACGTCGTGACTTGTCACCCCTGGCCGCGAGGGAAACCATGGCGGGTCATGGAACGCACGTCTCGTGCCGGAAGGATCGCGCCGGGCAGGGCGACCGGCCTGGGGCTGGTGGCGCTCGGGCTCATCGTTGCCGTGAGCGCCGCGCTCGCCAACCCGCGGTCCTGGCGAGCCGAGTGGCCGCGGACCGATTTCTCAAGCCATTCGGTGGCCTTCTCCGAGATCATGTCCGGGGGCCCGCCCAAGGACGGAATCCCGCCGATCGACAAACCAAAGTTTGTCCCCGCAGCTACGCTCGATGACCTCGGGCCCCAGGAGCCTGTCATCAGCGTCACCATCGACGGGGACGTGCGGGCCTACCCCTTGCGCATTCTCATGTGGCACGAGATCGTGAACGACACGGTCGGCGGGGTCCCCATCACCGTGACCTACTGCCCCTTGTGCAACTCGGCCGTGGTGTTCGACCGCCGCCTCGGCGAGCGCGTTCTCGATTTCGGCACCACCGGCAAGCTGCGCAACTCGGACCTCGTCATGTACGACCGCCAGACGGAGAGCTGGTGGCAACAGTTCGTCGGCGAGGCAATCGTCGGCGAACTCACCGGCGCGCGCCTCGACATGTTGCCTTCACGGGTCGAATCCTGGGAAAGGTTTCTGGCCCGCGCGCCCGAGGGCAAGGTGCTGGTCCCCAACGACCGGGGCCTGCGCGCCTACGGGCTCAACCCGTACCTGCGATACGACCGCAGCGACGTGCCCGGGATGTACCTGGGCAAGCTGCCGGCGGAGGTGGCCCCGCTCTCGCGGGTGGTCGTGGTCGGGGGCGAGGCGTGGAGCTTCGACCTGCTGCGGCGACACGGGACCTTGACGCAGGGTGACCTCATCTTGACCTGGGAGCCGGGGCAGAATTCGGCCCTCGACGCCTCCGTCATCTCCATGGGCCGGGACGTTGGCAACGTCGCGGTGCAGCGGCGCACCGCGGTGGGGCTGCAGGACGTGGTCCACGACGTGAGCTTCGCCTTCGCCTTCCGCGCCTTCTACCCAGACGGCGTGATCCACGTCCAGTAGACGGCGGGCGGCCCGCCGGACCATTCGCGCGTAGGGGCCCATTTCCGCCTGAGACCCGCTACCCCCGAATTCTCGTTCGCGCCCCGCTCACTCTGCGCACAGATACCGCCGCAGGCAGGAAAGCGCGGTTCGGGCCGGAACCCTGGCCCCGCGATTTCACATTTCACATATAATGGGTGTTGGAACCGCGATTTCCCGGAGGCGTAAGGGAAGCCACCGATGCCCGGCGAGTCGACCAAGCTCCCGACCAAGTCCTCGGACGCCCAAATCCAGGCCTTCCTGGAGAAGGTAGCGGCGACCCCCGCGCGCAAGAGGGCCGGCACCCGCGGCCGCCTGCTCTTCGCCCTGGACGCCACCGCCAGCCGCGAGCCGACCTGGGACCGGGCTTGCCAGATCCAGGGCGAGATGTTCGAGGAGACCGAGGCCCTGGGGGGCCTAGAGGTCCAGCTCGTCTACTACCGCGGCTTCGGCGAGTTCGAAGCCACGCCCTGGCTGGCCAATTCGACCGACTTGGTGCGCCGGATGACGGCGGTCTTCTGCCTCGGCGGGCAGACGCAGATCGAGAAGGTCTTGCGGCACGCCGTATCCGAGGCCAAGCGGCGCAAGGTCGACGCCCTCGTCTTCGTGGGCGACTGCATGGAAGAGGACGTGGACAAGCTCTGCCAGCTCGCCGGCGAGCTCGGCCTTCTCGGGGTTCCGGCCTTCATGTTTCACGAGGGCGACGATCCGGTGGCCGAGCGCGCCTTCAAGCAGATCGCGCGACTCACCAACGGGGCGTATTGTAGCTTCGATTCGGGCAGCGCGGGCCAGCTACGCGAGCTGTTGAGCGCGGTAGCGGTGTTTGCGGCGGGCGGCCGGCCGGCCCTCGCGGATTTCAGCAAGCGCGTGGGCGGCGACGCGACCCGGATCGCGGCCCAGCTCAAGCGCCTGCCGGGATCCTGAACGCCCCTCCGTTTGACGGCGATCTAGAGCATGGCGCTTATGCCATATCTCCTCCTCGGTGTAGCGATCTTCGTCGTCTTGGTCCTGCTGACCAAGTGGTTCGCCTCGGCGCCCCCCGCCCAGATCGCCAAGGCCATCAGATGGGGAGGCGCCATCCTCATCGGCGCGTTGGTCGCCTTCCTGGCGGCCCGCGGACAACTGCAGGCGGCGCTCGTTGCCTTGGCGTTCTACATACCCCTTTTCCTGCGCTGGCGCGCCGTCTGGCGGCGGCTCAAGAGCGCGGCCGGCCCGACCCCGGGCCGGACCTCCAGTGCCGAAACGGGGTGGCTGCGCATGACGCTCGACCATGATACCGGCGCCATGACCGGGGAGGTCCTGAAAGGCCGCTTCAAGGGACGCCGGCTCGAGGAGATGACCCTTGAGACTCTCCTCGAGCTGGTCGCGGAGTGTCGGAGTGCCGACCCGCAGTCGGCGGCGGTCCTCGAGGCCTTTCTCGACCGCGTCCATGGGGCCGAGTGGCGCGAGGCTGCGGAGGCCCGCGCGGGTGCCGGCGGCGCGCCAGGCGG
>JAZGAE010000150.1:0-3539 GCA_036475545.1 Alphaproteobacteria bacterium | reverse complement strand
GTTGCGTCTCCAGGGTTTCGCCGAAGCCGGCTCGCAAGACCCGATCCGCTACCGCGCCCGGGCCGCGGCGGCGCCGTGAGCGGGAGGCCGCGTTGGCTTACGCCGTCAAGGAAATCTACTACACCCTCCAGGGCGAGGGGGCGAACACCGGGCGGCCGGCGGTGCTCTGCCGTTTCGCGGGATGCAACCTGTGGTCGGGCCGCGAAGAGGACCGCGCCGGCGCAACGTGCGACTTCTGCGACACCGACTTCGTCGGCACCGACGGGCCCGGCGGCGGCCGGTTCGAAACGCCGCAAGCACTGGCGCAGGCGATCGCCTCGCGGTGGCCGGCCGGGCTCGGCGCTTCGCTCACGCCGTTCGTCGTCTGCACCGGAGGCGAGCCGCTGCTGCAGCTGGATCGGCCGGCGATCGAGGCCCTGCACGCGCTCGGCCTCGAGGTCGCGGTCGAGACCAACGGAACGCTGGCCGCGCCCCAAGGGCTCGACTGGGTCTGCGTGAGCCCCAAGGCCGGAGCGGCGCTGACGGTGCGTTCCGGCCACGAGCTCAAGCTCGTCTACCCGCAGGACGGCGCCGAACCGGAGGCATACGAGGGACTCGACTTCCGGCATTTCTTCCTCCAGCCCATGGACGGCCCGGAGCGCGAGCGCAACACGGCCGCGGCGCTGCGCTATTGTCTGGAGCATCCGCGCTGGCGGCTCAGCGTACAGATGCATAAGTTGCTCGGACTTCCGTGAGGGCGGGCTCGGGCGGGGGCGCGTTTGGACATCTTCAAGACCTTCACCATCGAAGCGGCGCACAGGCTGCCCAACGTGAGGCAAGGCCACAAGTGCGCCCGCCTCCACGGGCATTCCTTCCGGATCGAGGTCCACGTGACCGGCCCGGTGGGCGAGGAAAGCGGCTGGGTCATGGACTTCACCGATATCGCCGACGCTTTCGAGCCCATCCGCGAGCGGCTCGATCACCGCTACCTCAACGAGATCGAGGGGCTCGAGAACCCGACCAGCGAGAACCTCGCGCGCTGGATCTGGGAAAGGCTCAAGCCGCGGCTGCCGGCCCTGGACAAGCTCACGGTGCACGAGACCTGCACGGCCGGCTGCGTCTACCGCGGCGAGCACGAATGAGCCCCCGAACGGGTGATTTCCTGGCGCGCGGCGGTAATGACAAGCCTCCGCAGTCGTGGCGCGGCCCCGCTGCGGTCCCGCGCGCAGGCGCTGGACAGGGGTGCCGCCCGCCCGTATGTTCAACCATGGCGTGCAAGAAATACTGTAATCGTGCATGTTTTTAGTGCTAAAATGCTTGTTATTAGCGTCACGAGGATAGCCAAAGCAGTCCGACACTATATATGATCGGCCCGCGATCGGTCCTCCGGCGCAAGGGGCACGCATGAGCCTGATCCTTATCGTCTCGGTGGCGATCCGCGTGGCGGCCCTCTCCTGGTCGCTCGTTCTCCTCAAGCGCCTGGGCGATTGGCGCATCGCCTTCTTCTCCGCCATGATCGCGCTCATGGCGTTGCGCCAGACGCTGACCCTTCTGGACGCGCCGGAGCCTTGGCCGATCGCGGTCACGGCCAATCTGGACGAGCTTCCCGGTCTTGCGGTCAGCGTCCTCGTCTTCCTGGCGCTCGTCTTTCTGGGGCGGATGATCCACGAGAGGGAGCAGACCGCCAGGGAGCTTCGCGAAAAGGGCGCCGAGCTGGAAAGGCGCGTCGCCGATTTCGAGCGCGCCGAGGAGGCGCGGCGCGAGAGCGAGAGGGTGCTCGCCACCCTGATGGGCAATCTGCCGGGCATGGTCTACCGCTGCCGCAACGACCCGGACTGGACCCTGGAGTTCTGCAGCGAGGGCTGCATGGGCCTCACCGGCTACGCGCCCTCGGACTTCGTGGATCAGGTCGTCTCCTTCGGCGACCTCATTCATGCCGACGATCGCGCCCGCGTGTGGGACGAGGTGCAGGCGGCGCTGAACGAGGGAAGGCCCTATCAGCTCACCTACCGAATCCGCACCGCCGCGGGAGAAGAGAAATGGGTGTGGGAGCATGGCTGCGGCGTCCCGGCGCCCGGAAGCGACGTCGCCCTCGAGGGCTTCATTACGGATGTCACCGAGCAGCGGAGGATGCAGGAACAGCTCCACGGAGCTCGAAAGATGGAGGCGATCGGCCAGTTGAGCGGCGGCGTCGCCCACGACTTCAACAACCTCCTTTCGGTCATCATCGGCAACCTCGAGCTCTGCGCCGAGAAGCTGGGGGACGACGAGACCCTGCGAGGTCATGTGGATCGCGCCCTCACCGCCGCCGAGCGGGGGGCCACGCTCACGCAGCAACTGCTGGCGTTTTCCCGTAAGCAGTTGCTCTGGCCTCAGCCGGTGAATCTAAACCTTCTGGCTTCCGGGATGCTGGAGCTGCTGCGCCGGACCTTGGGCGAGGAGATCGAGGTCGAGACCGACTTCGCCGAGGACCTGTGGGAGCCGCTCGTCGATCCGAATCAACTGGAAAACGTGTTGATCAATCTCGCGCTCAACGCCCGGGACGCCATGGAGGGCGGGGGCGCGCTCACGATCCAGACGGCTAACGAGGTGGTCTCGGCGGGCGCCGAGGTCCCCGATGGCTTGGAAGCGGGTGAGTACGTCATGCTGGCGGTGCACGACACCGGAAAGGGCATGCCGCCGGAGGTCGCGGAGCGGGCCTTCGAGCCCTTTTTCACGACCAAGGAAGCCGCGAGCGGCCTGGGGCTCAGCATGGTCTACGGCTTCGCCAAACAGTTGGGCGGGCACGCCAGGATCACGAGCGAGGCCGGGCGCGGCACCACGGTGAGCCTGTATCTGCCGAGGGCGCGGTGTCAGGCCGCTGGGCCCGGCCACGGCTCGGGAAGCAAGCCGCCGGAGCGCGGCAGCGGCAAAACGATTCGCCTCATCGACGACCTCCCGGAGACTCGCGGGCTGGCCCGCCATACCTTGAGCGAGCCGGGCTGCGGGTGGAGGCGGCGGCGGACGGGCGCCCGGCCCTCGCAATTCTGGAGGACGGGCCGCGGGTCGGCCTTCTCTTCGCGCGTTTCTAGAGTCGCGCCGGGATGAGCGGGGCGGCCGGCGCCGCCCCGAAAATTGGATCCCGGAAGGCGGTGGCTTCGACGACGCCGCCGGGACGGTGCAGAAGGCGGAGCCCCGGTCCGAGCCTGTCCTCGCCCGCCCCGCCACTTTTTCCCGTCATGAAAAACACTCCGCCGGCGATTCGTCGCCTCCGGTCCCGGATCGAGGAGTCGTTATCCGGGAGAGTTACCGGTTATCCTTGCGGGCATGCGAGCCTTTGCCTTCTATGCCGGCGCCGCGGTCGCCGAGATCGCCGGTTGTTTCGCGTTCTGGGCGTGGCTGCGCCTCGGCAACAGCGCACTCTGGACGGTCCCCGGCACCATCGCGCTCATCATCTTCGCCGCGCTTTTGACGCGCGTCGAGGCCGAGTATGCGGGCCGGGCGTTCGCCGCTTACGGAGGCGTCTATATCGCGGCGTCGCTTTTCTGGCTGTGGCTGGTGGAACGGAGCACGCCGGACCG
>JAZGAE010000149.1:0-2350 GCA_036475545.1 Alphaproteobacteria bacterium | reverse complement strand
CGGTGCCACCGCGCGAGCTTTGCTACGAACCCGTGGCCGCAAAAGACCCCGGCCCTTCGCGCCGCGCCTGGCGGATCGCCTCGCCACGGCGCAACGCAGCCGATTCCACCTGACCGGATTATGCTCTAATTCCTGATTTTCTGGCTCGGGCGCGTGCTTTGGATCGGCTCCGTTAAGCCTTCCCTAAGCACTCGTCGCTAATGTCGTCTCGCGGAACCAGCGGCCAGCGGAGTCGTGGCCGGGTGCGCTTGGCGAAGGGCAATGGACGCAGTCGGATCCGTCATTTTCATGCCGAGCTCCGGGACCGGGCCCGGCGGGCTCGGAATCGTCACCCCGTCGCTCGAGATGGGCGGGGACGAGGACACGCGCCTGGTCGTGCCGTCCGTCCAGCCGGTCGATACTGGCTCCCGGGCGGAGGAAAGCGCAGGGCCGGCGCCAACAACGGCCGTTCCGATGCCGCTTGTCGATCCCGGGGCAATCGCGCAGATCCACGAGAAGGTCGGGCGCATAATCCTTGCCGGCGCCAAGGCGGCCAGGGAAGGGCTAATACGCGGCAACGGTCCCTTCGGCCTGACGGCCGTGGACCGGCAACGGGTCGACGAACTGCAGCGCATCGATTCCGCGGTCCGCCAAGAGGAGAAGGCCCATGCCGCCCGGGCCGGCCGGTTCGCAGGCCCGCCGACGTACACCTTCGAGCGCGGGCCAGACGGCAAGCGCTATGCCGTGGCCGGCTCGGTCTCGATCCGCCTCGACCTCCCGTTAAGCGATCCCGCGACCGTCGAACGTGCCCTGGAAGCCGTGCGCCAGGCGGCCCTCGCTCCCAACGCCCCCTCGGCACAGGACTTTCGCGTCGCGCGTCTGGCGGCGATGCTCGCCGGCCAGGCGCGGGCGTTCGCCGACGCCGAGGCGGCGGGCCGCATCCTCGACATCGCCAGCTAGGTCTCTGCGCACAGTCGGTTGCGCGGGGCCGGTTTCGGCCTATATTCCCGCCATGTGCTCGGCCATGAACTCGCTCGGATTCGCGAAGGCCCCGAGGGACACCCGCGTGGTCGTGGCCATGTCGGGCGGCGTCGACAGCTCAACGACCGCGGCGCTCCTCAAGGAGCAGGGCTTCGAGGTCGTCGGGATCACGCTCCAGCTCTATGACCACGGGGCCGCGACCGGACGCAAGGGGGCCTGCTGTGCGGGCCAGGATATCTTTGATGCGCGCCGCGTTGCAGACGCCCTCGACATCCCGCATTACGTTTTGGACTACGAGCGGCGTTTCCGCGAGAGCGTCATCGACGACTTCGCCGACGCCTACGTGGCCGGCGAGACGCCGATCCCATGCGTACGCTGCAACGAGCGGGTGAAGTTCCGCGACCTTCTTGCGACGGCGCGCGAACTCGGCGCGGACGCGCTGGCCACCGGCCATTACGTGCGCCGCACCCTCGGACCGGAGGGGCCGGAGCTCCGTCGGGCGGCCGATGGCGACCGGGATCAGAGCTATTTCCTGTTCGCCACGACCCGCGAGCAACTGGCGTTCCTGCGCTTCCCGCTGGGCGGCTTGCTCAAGCACGAGACCCGGGAAATCGCGCGGCGCCTGGGCTTGGCGGTGGCGGAGAAGCCGGACAGCCAGGACATCTGCTTCGTGCCCCAGGGAAGTTACGCCGGGCTCATCGAACGGCTGCGCCCCGGAGCGGCCGAGGCCGGCGACATCGTTCACGTGGACGGGCGGGTGCTGGGCCGCCATGACGGGATCATCCGCTACACGGTGGGCCAGCGCCGGGGCTTGCGCATCGGCGGGACCGAGGAGCCCCTTTACGTGGTGCGCCTGGACGCGGGCGCGAGGCGCGTCGTCGTCGGGCCGAGATCGGCGCTCGAGCAAACGATTGTGCGGCTTCGCGAGATTAACTGGCTAGGCCCGGCTGAGGCGCCGCCGCGCCAAGGCGCTGGGGTTACGGTGAAGCTGCGCTCCATGCAGCCGAGGGTGGCGGCGAGGCTTTACGGACGGGAGGACGGCCGCGCCGAGGTGGCACTCGACGAGCCCCAGACGGGGGTCGCTCCGGGCCAGGCCTGCGTCTTCTACGACGGTGACCGCGTGCTCGGCGGTGGCTGGATCGCGCGGGAAGAGACACGGGCCGCGGCCTGACCCTCGCGTCGACAGGGCCCCGGAGCGGGGGCCGATGCCCGGTGCCGGCGGCGCGCCCAGGCCGGCCCGATCGCGGGCCGAGGTTTGGGACAGCACCCGGGGGCGGCGCGTCTTGACAGTCGTTGGCCGCCCGGCGTATACGCGCCAAGCGCCGCCGCTCAAGCGCGCCCGGGGCGCGGCCCTATGGGGCGGAGTAGCTCAGTTGGTTAGAGCAGCGGA
>JAZGAE010000148.1:0-16606 GCA_036475545.1 Alphaproteobacteria bacterium | reverse complement strand
AGTCGAACATCGCCTGTTCAGCCCGCCCTCGAGGTGGGGCGCAAACGACCGCCGCCCGGAACCGCCCGGGTGGGGTCGGTGTCTATCCGGCAACGCATCCCTGGTCGCCGCCGCAAGCGGGAGGTTCCCCCTTCACGACCCGGCTCGGAACCGGCGTCAGTAATACTTTTCCAACACCACCGACCTCACGCGGGCCAGTTTCTCCTCGTCGAGAGAGGTCAGCATCTCCGCCACGAGCTCTTGCACCCGGTCGGGCGGAGCATAGTCGAGCCCCCGGCCTATCTTCCCAGCCTCGGCGATCACATCCGGGTTAGTCAGGATTTCGCGGATCGCGCCGCGGAGAAACGCGGCGCGGCTCTCCGGCACGCCGGGCGTGGTGGCGATGGCGCGGCCGATTTCCAACGCCTGCGCCTGGTAGTCGATCCACCACGCCGCGTCCTCGGATAGGCTCACTTCTTCGAATATGGTTTGAACGTCTGGAAACAGGGAAGATCGTTCTCTGCCGAGCACGACGACGGGGATCATCTTGCCGCCCCGGGCGAATTTCTTCCCCGTACCTGCGGAGACCGAGATCCCGTCCACTTCGCCCCGGATGGCCGCCAGCGCGACCTCCTTCGCGCCCTTGTAGCCGGTGATGATGAGGGAGTCCAAGCCGAGCGCCTCGGAGGCGAAGGCGGCGGAGACGGCAAGCCAATCCGCCTTGTCGCCCGCCCCCCACTTGATTCTGCGCGGCGCGTTCAAACCATCGGCCAGCGTCCGAAATGGCGACTTGGCGCTCCACATGACAAGGCGCGGGTCGTAAGCCACGCGCCCGAGCCAGACGAGGTCGGTCACATCGAACCTGACGCCTTCCTTGGCCAGAAGTTGCGCCAACGCGGCGGCCGGCCCGTTGACGATCATGAGGGTCAGGCCGTCGGGCTTGGCTGCCACCATCCGGTTGAGCGCAAGAATTCCGCCGCCGCCGGGGCGGTTCTCGACGACGACGGTCGCGCCCGTCTTCCTCTCCAGGTGAGGCGCGATCAGCCGCGCATAGGCGTCGTAGCCGCCGCCCGGCCCGGCGCCGATCAAGAGCTTGATGACCTTTCCCTGGTAGAACTCCGCCGCGTCCGTGCCTTGCGCGAACGCGCCCGACGCGGGAGAGACGGCCCACACCGTGGCAGCCGCGACGCCCAAGAAATACCGCCTGGCCCTGACGAAGCCCCCCATTCGTCGCCCCCCTACCTTAATGCTGCGCCCTCGCCCGAGTAGCTCAGGCGCCATAGTGCATGAAATTCAGCCCCGGCGGTACTTCGTTGCCGGCGAGCGGAGGCCGCCGGCAGGGTGGCGGGTGGCCGGGGCCCCTGTCAGGCGGCGCCGGCCCTCTCCGCCGCCTGCCTGTCCTCGGCGGCGGCCGGCAACAGCACGGTGAAGGTGCTGCCCTGGCCGGCGGTGCTTTCGATCCGCAGGTCGCCGCGGTGGCGGTTGACGATGTGCTTGACGATCGCCAGCCCCAGCCCGGTGCCGCCGAGCTCCCGCGAGCGGGTGGGATCGACCCGGTAGAAGCGCTCGGTCAGGCGCGGCACGTGCTCGCGCGCGATCCCTTCGCCCTGGTCCTCCACCACGATCGCCACCACGCCGGCGTCGCCGGGGCGAACGGCGAGCCCCTCCTCGGGCGAAGCCCGCCTCACGGAGACCCGGATGGTCGAGTCTTGGGCGCCGTATTTCACGGAGTTGTCGATCAGGTTCAGGAATATCTGGATGAGCTCGTCCCTGTCGCCGACGACGTCGGGCGCATCCTCGGGGATATCGACGGTGATCGTTTGGCCCCTGGCCTTGGCCTTCTCCTCCAGCACGCCGGCGGGCGCGCCCAGGATCTCCGCCAGCCGCACCCGGTCCGTGGGCGGCGTGTGTTCCTCGAGCTGAATGCGGGAAAGCGAGAGCAGGTCGTCCACCAGGCTGTTCATGCGGTCGGCCTGGGATTCCATGATTGCGAGGAACCGCGCCTGGGCCTCCTCATCGCGGCGCGCCGGTCCCTTGAGCGTCTCGATGTAGCCGATCAGCGTGGTCAGCGGGGTCTTGAGCTCGTGGCTCACGTTGGCCACGAAGTCGGTCCGCATCTGCTCCGTGCGCTTGATCTCGGTGAGATCGTGGAGCCTCAGGATCGCCACGGTGCCGTCCGCCGCGGCCGTCGGCAACGAGAGGATGTCGGCGAGGAAATCGCGCTCGACCGGGACCGGGAGCGAGAACTCCACCGACGCCTCCTTTGCGCCCGCGAGGACCGCGTCCGCGGCCTCGAGCACGATCGGGTTCCGCACCACGGCCGAGAGGTCGCGCCCGGCGATGTGCTCGCCCAACAATTGATGCGCGGCGAGATTGCCGCGGACCACGTTGCGCTCGCCATTGAGAAGAATAAGAGGGTCCGGGAGCTGGTCCAGGATGGTCTGGTTGGCCGCGACCGCGGACCTCAGCGTCTGGCGGGCTTCCGTCCAGGAACGGTGCAGCCGCGCGACCGCCGATTGGACCTCGGCCGGGACCGACTTGAAGGCGAAGCGGGGCGGCCGGGCGTCGTCACGGTGCGCCAGCTCCTCGGCGTAGCTCCGCACCGCCAGGAGGTCGGCGAGATGGACCCGCGCGAGCAATGCCACGACCAACGCGACCGCGGTCCCGGCGATGACCGCGAGCCATCCCTCCAGTCTGCCCGCGGCGACGAGCAGAGCCAACACCACCGCCACCGGCCCCGCAAAGGCGGCGACGAAAGGAATGAACAGACGCATCGGGACCGGCGGCCGGGCCATGGGGGCCTCGCTTGCGGTGCAGCCTCGTTCATAACATGTTGCCGCCCCCTCCCCCGTCAAGGTCCGGGCAAGGTCCGGGCGGCCGGCCGCCGTCGGCCACGGCCGAGGCCGCCATGCGCAATCGGCGTTCAGCGGATGGCGTCGTGAGCGGCCAGCGCGGCCGTAAGGCCTTGTAGAGACAGGGAAAATCACCTGCGGCCCCCGGTCAAGGAGGTCGCTGCCCGTGTGGACGGGGCGGCTACCGCTTGTGGGCGGCGGGGCGTTCGTTGACGTGGATGTCCTTGCCCCCGCGGGACGCCAGGATCGCCTTCGCCTTCTCCTCGGCTCGACCGTCGCCGACCCGCACCCAGAGGATCACGGAGCCGGCCTCCACCGCGCGGGCGAAATCCTCGGTGTGGGGGGCGGACGTAACCTCGTCCAGCACTTCCTTGATGGCGGCGCCGCCGACCCCGGCGGCGATGAACCCCGCGAGCATGGCGCCGACCGGCCCGCTCGCCACGGCGATGAAGCCTGCCGCGGTCAACGGCCCGATGTAATTGATCTCGCTGACGAGGCCGGTCAGCACGTCGCCCAGCGACCTGCCGCGCCGGCCCGCCGCCTCGATCGATTCGTGTGAGCTCAAGAGACTGAGGTCGCTGTGGGCGAAGCCGCCATCCGAGAGCGCCGCGATCGCATCCTCGATCTCCTCGCGCTCGGAGAAGAGGGCGACCACCTCGCGCACCGCGGGCGCGGCCTCGTTCGGCGCTTCGGGGTCTTGATCGAGGGTCACCGCACGTCGCTCCGGGGCCTGCCAACGGGATGCTTTCCATGTTGCCCTAACAGCCGCGGGATTCATAGCCTTTGGCCGACGCAATGTGCTATTTTGCGGCCTCCCGCGTGAGCGCTGCCGCCGCGCCGCGGTCCCATCATCAGCCAGCTTGCCCATGCCCCAGTCCGAAGCCGCCACAGTCCAGACGAGCGCGGGTCAGGCCCTAGCGGGCGGCGCCGGCGAGGGCGCCACGCCGATGGTGGCGCAGTACCTGGAGATCAAGCGGGCCCATCCCGATTGCCTGCTGTTCTATCGCATGGGCGACTTCTACGAGCTTTTCTTCGACGACGCCGTCAAGGCGGCCCGGGCCCTCGACATCACGCTCACCAAACGCGGCAAGCACGAGGGCCAGGACATTCCGATGTGCGGGGTGCCGGTGCACGCCGCCGAAAGCTATCTGGCCCGCCTCATCCGCCGGGGCTTCCGGGTGGCGGTGTCGGAGCAGACCGAGGACCCCGCGGAGGCGCGCAAGCGGGGCCCCAAGGCGCTGGTGCGGCGCGAGGTGGTGCGCGTGGTGACCGCGGGAACGCTGACCGAGGACTCGCTCCTGGACGCGCGCCGCCACAACTACCTCGCCGCGCTGGCAGAGGCCGGGGGCGAGCTGGGGCTGGCCTGGCTCGATGTGTCCACGGGCGACCTCCACACCCAGCCGCTGGGCGGCGAGGGGCTGGCGGCGGCGCTGGCGCGGCTCGATCCGGGCGAGATCCTGGCGCCCGAGCGGCTCGCGGCGAATCCCGGCCTGGGCCAGGCGCTCGCCCAGTGGCGGGAGGCCCTCACGTCGCTGCCGGACAGCCGCTTCGACAGCGAGAACGCCCGCCGGCGCCTGATGGATCATTACGGGGTGGCCGCGCTGGACGCCTTCGGCGACTTCACGCGCGCCGAGGTCGCGGCCTGCGGCGCCCTCCTCGACTACGTGGAGCTCACCCAGAAGGGGCGCTTGCCAAGGCTTGCGCCGCCGCGCCGCCTCGCCCGCGGCGAGGCCATGGAGATCGACCCCGCCACCATCCGCAACCTCGAGATCTTCCGGGCCCTTTCCGGCGAGCGCGAGGGAAGCCTCCTGTGGGTGCTCGACCGCACCGTCACCGGGGCCGGCGCCAGGCTGTTGGCGGCCCGCCTCGCCGAACCGCTCACCGACCCCCGCCGGATCGCCGAGCGCCTCGACACGGTCGAGTTCTTCTTCGACCAGGCGGGGCTGCGCGCGGAGTTGCGGGCCATGCTCTCGCGCTGTCCCGACGTGGAGCGGGCGCTCTCGCGGCTGACGTTGGGCCGCGGCGGCCCGCGCGACCTCGCCGGCGTCCGCGACGGGCTGGCGCTGGCCCACGAGGTTGGCGCGGCGCTTGGCGGCGGAGGCTTCGCGCCGCCCAGCGGGATCGAGGAGTGCGGGCGCGCCCTTGGCCGCCACGACGAGCTCGTGGACCGGCTCTCCCGGGCGCTCTGTGCCGAGCTGCCGGTCGCCGCCCGGGACGGCGGCTTCATCGCCGCCGGCTTCTCGCCCGAGTTGGACGAGCAGCGCACCCTGCGGGACGAAGGACGCCGCCTCATCGCCGGGCTGCAGAGCCGCTACGTGAGCGAGACCGGCATCCCCTCCCTCAAGATTCGGCACAACAACGTCCTCGGCTACTACGTCGAGGTGTCGTCGGGCCAGGCGCCCAAGATTCCCGCAAGCCCGGACGGTCCGTTCATTCATCGCCAGACGATGGCGTCCGCGGTGCGCTACACGACGGTTGAGCTGGGCGAGCTCGAGGCCCGCATCGCCAAGGCCGCCGACACGGCGTTGGCCCTGGAGCTCGCGCTGTTCGACGAACTCGTGGCCGACGTGACGGCCCGGGCCGAGCCGGCGGCGCGCGCCGCCGGGGCGCTCAGCATGCTCGACGTCGCCAGCGCCTTGGCCCACCTCGCCACCGAGCGGCGCTACTGCCGGCCACGGGTCGCAGACAGCCTCGACTTTTGTGTCACGGCGGGCCGCCACCCGGTGGTCGAGGCGGCGCTCGAGGAAATGGGCGAGGCGGCGTTCGTGACCAACGGCTGCGACCTCTCGGCCCATGAGTCCTCGGGAGACGCCGGCGAGGGCGGGCGGCGGCTGTGGCTCTTGACCGGTCCCAACATGGCGGGCAAGAGCACGTTTCTCCGTCAGAACGCGCTCGTCGCCATCATGGCGCAAATGGGCTCGTTCGTGCCGGCGGACGCGGCCGTGATCGGTGTCGTCGACAGGCTGTTCTCCCGCGTCGGCGCGGCCGACGACCTGGCCCGGGGGCGCTCCACCTTCATGGTGGAGATGGTCGAGACCGCCGCCATCCTGAACCAGGCGGGGCCCAGGGCGCTGGTGATCCTCGACGAGATCGGGCGCGGAACCGCGACCTTCGACGGGCTCTCCATCGCCTGGGCGGTCATCGAACACCTGCACGAGGTCAACCGCTGCCGGGCTCTTTTCGCCACCCATTACCACGAGCTCACGGCGCTCTCGTCGAAGCTTCCCTCGCTCGGGCTCTACACCATGCGGGTCAAGGAGTGGCGGGGCGAGGTCGTGTTCCTGCACGAGGTGGCGCCCGGGGTGGCGGACCGGTCCTACGGCATCCACGTGGGCCGGCTCGCGGGGCTCCCCGACCCCGTCGTCGGACGGGCCGAGCAGGTGCTGGGGATGCTCGAGAGCAGCGAGCAGGCGGGCGCGCTGACGAAGCTGGCGGACGATCTGCCGCTGTTCTCCGCGGCGCGTCCGCAGGCCGGCGACGCCGCGCCGCCGGAGCCCTCCGCCCTCGAGGCGGCGCTCTCGGACATCACGCCCGACGCGCTCACGCCGAAAGAGGCGCTCGAGCTCCTCTATCGGCTCAAGGAATTGGCGAAGGACTGACCCGACTTCGGTTCGGGCCGACCGCAAGTCGGCACGGTCCATGGAGGCGGAACCCGGACGCGCGCCGGGGGTGGCCGATCGCCCGGCGGACTTAAAGCGGCACGAGCGTGTCCACGTCCTCGCGGTCGGGCTCGGGCAGGAGCCGGAGCCTGCCCGTTTGCTCGTAGGGCACCGAGCGCTTGCGCAGGCCGCTCAGGTAGGCGATGCCGCTGATGCGGTAGCTAAAGTCCTCCCTCTGCCCCAGAATCAGCACCTGCTGCACCAGGTCGAAGAGCGTGGTGGAGGCGGTCACGGGCACCGTGACCTCGCTGAGCCGAGGGATCGTCACGGCCTCGTTCGAGAAGCCGTCGGCGAAGGCCTGGCCGTTGACCTCGAGGTTGAAGGTGAGCCCCTCGATCCGGATGTCGAAGTTGTTGGGGTTGCCCACCAGGAGCTCGATGCCGATCTGCTGGGCGAACAGGCCGCCTCCGATGACCTTGATGTCGGCGAGGCGTACCCTGGGCGCCACCGCCGTCTCCGTCGAAGCGCACCCCAGAAGGGGCGCGGCCGCCATCCCGGCGACGAGAAGCACAAGCGCCAGACGCCTTCCCATGATCGGCTTGCCCATGCCTGGCCTCGACCGTGTTGCCCGGTGGCGGGCGCCGAGCGGGCGTCGCGGAGAACCCGCCGCACGGGCACGACAATAGCGTTGCGACGGCGGCGGTGACAAGGAGGGGGCGGGACGGCACGCGCCGCCGCCGTTTTCCGGGAGGCCCGCGGTCGGCAGTTGATGAAGCGGCTCCGAACGCCGATGATCACGGGCGCGGGGGCCGGCCCGTGGGCCGGGACCGGACCCGCGTTCCGCCCGGGCCAAGCGGCCTCGAAGCTTGCAAACGCGGGCTTGCGCGCGCATTTGGATGGGTGATGTCGGAGATCGTCGATCAGCGCAGGATCATCGACCGGCGCGGCCTCGAGGCCCGCGTCGCCCGGCTGGTGAGCGCGCGCGAGCTCACCGGCGCGGCGCTCAACGCGGCGCTGGTGCGGGAGCTCAAGGCCGCGCTTGCCAATGGCAGCGCCGAGGTGCGCCGCCGCTTCGAGGCGGGCGCCGACGGGACCGAGGTGGTGCACGCCAACTGTTTCCTCATCGACCAGATCGTCCACACCATCCACGAGTTCGCCGAGCGGCACGTCTATCCCGTTTCCAACCCGACCGCGGGCGAGCGGTTTTGCCTCGCCGCCGTGGGCGGATACGGCCGCGGCGAGCTCGCCCCGTTCTCGGACGTCGACCTGTTGTTCCTGCTCCCCTACAAGCAGACGCCGCGCGGCGAGCAGCTGGTCGAGTACATCCTCTATCTGCTCTGGGACCTGGGGCTGAAGGTGGGCCACGCGACGCGGTCTGTCGACGAATGCCTGCGCCACGCCCGGCGCGACACCACGATCCTCACCACGTTGCTGGAGGCCCGGTACCTGTCCGGCGACAAGCCGCTGTTCCTCGAGTTCCGCCAGCGCTTCGAACGCGAGTTGGTGGCCGACATCGGGCCGGCCTTCGCCGAGGCCAAGCTCGCCGAGCGCGACGAGCGCCACCGGCGCATGGGCGACAGCCGCTATCTGCTGGAGCCCAACATCAAGGACGGCAAGGGCGGGCTCAGGGACCTCCACACCCTGTTCTGGATGGGCAAGTTCCTGTACCGGGTCGACAGGGTCGAGGACCTGGTGGAGCGCGGGGTGCTGACGGCCAAGGAGGCCGCCGCCTTCGCCAAGGCCCAGAATTATCTCTGGACCTTGCGCTGCCACCTCCATTACCTCACGGGGCGCGCCGAGGAGCGCCTCACCTTCGACCTCCAGCCCGAGATCGGCCGCCGCATGGGCTACACCGACCATGCCGGGACCCAAGGCGTCGAGCGCTTCATGAAGCACTACTTCCTGGTCGCCAAGGAGGTGGGGGACCTGACGCGCATCTTCTGCGCCGCCTTCGAGGCCGAGAACAAGCGCCCGCCGTGGTTCTCGTTCAAGCGCCTCGGCCTGCGCAAGCGCCTCGGCAACGACTTCGACATCGAGGGCGACCGCCTCACGGTCACCCGCGACACCCTCTTCGCCGAGGATCCGGTCAGCCTGCTTCGGCTGTTCCGCCTCGCCCAGCTTCACGATCTCGACATCCACCCCCGGGCGCTGCGCCTGGTGACGCGGAACCTGAAGCTCGTCGATGCGGAGTTGCGCGAGGACGAAGAGGCCAACCGTCTCTTCATGGAGATGCTGACCGCGACCGACAGGTCGCCCGCCGTGGCGCTCAGGCGCATGAACGAGGCCGGCGTGCTGGGCCGCTTCATCCCCGATTTCGGCCGGGTCGTCGCCCAGATGCAGTACGACATGTACCACGCCTACACGGTCGACGAGCACAGCATCCGCGCCATCGAGCTTCTCCACCGCATCGAGCGGGGCGAGCTCGCGGACGACCACCCGCTCTCCACCGAGATCATCCACAAGGTGCCTTCGCGCCGCGTCCTTTACCTCGCCGTGCTGCTTCACGACATCGCCAAGGGCCGCGGCGGCAACCACTGGGACATCGGCGCCGACGTGGCACTCAAGCTGGGGCCGCGGCTGGGCCTGACCGAGGAGGAGACCGAGACCGTCTCGTGGCTGGTGCGTTACCACCTTGTGATGAGCGACACCGCGCAGAGGCGCGACATCGAAGATCAAAAGACCATCAGCGACTTCGCCGAAGTCGTGAAGTCGCCGGAGCGGCTCGGCCTGCTTTTGGTGCTGACCGTGGTCGACATGCGCGCCACCGGCCCGCGGGTGTGGAACGGGTGGAAGGCGGCGCTGTTGCGCCAGCTCTACTACAACACCGAGGACAGCATGGCAGGGGGCGCGCGGGCCGGCCGGCGCCAGGTCCGCATCAAGGCGGCCCAGGACGCGCTGCGCGAGAAGCTGGCGGACTGGAGCGACGCGGAGTTCGCCGACTATGCCGCCAAGAACTATTACGGGTACTGGCTCGGCCTCGACACCGCCACCCACGTCCGCCACGCCCACATGGTGCGCGAGGCGGACCGGGAGAACCGGCCCCTCACGGTCGAGACCCGGGTCGATCGCGACCGCGCCGTGACCGAGATAACGGTCTACACCCCCGACCACGCGGGGCTGTTCTCCAGGATCGCCGGCGCCATCGCGGTGAGCGGCGGCAACATCGTCGACGCCAAGATCTTCACCATGGCCAACGGCATGGCGCTCGACACCTTCTGGGTGCTGGACACAGGCCATTGGGCGCAGGACACCGGCGGCGGCCCCTTCGAGGGGCGCGACCGGCTGGCCGCGCTCGAGGCGACGATCGAGAAGTCGCTCGCCGGCGACATCCGGCTGGACCAGGAGCTCGCCGCGCGGCCGTCGCAGCTTCCGAGCCGCACCCAGGTTTTCCGGGTGGCGCCCCGGGTTCTCGTCGACAACCAGGCGAGCGCCACCCACACCGTCGTCGAAGTGGGCGGCCGCGACCGCCCCGGGCTGCTTTATGACCTCACCAGTACGCTCTCGGGCCTCGGCCTGCAGATCTCGAGCGCCAAGATCGCGACCTACGGCGAGCGCGTGGTCGACGTCTTCTACATCAAGGACGTGTTCGGGCTGAAGGTCGAGCACGAGGCCAAGCTCGAGCAGATCCGCGAGGCGCTTATGCAGGTTCTCGCCGAGCCGGTGGCCGAACGCGCGGAGCAAGGAGAGGCCCAGCCCCCGGCCACGGCGCCGCGCCGCACTCGCAAACGCGCTGCCAAAGCCAAGGAGGCCGCTCGCTCCGCGGTGGACGGCCGCTAAGCCTTCGCGCCGCCGCGCCCGCGGCGCTCGATCACGGGCGCGAAGCAGGCCGGCGCGCCTGCGGCTTCCCCCGCCCGTTCAAATCCGATACACCTGCCGGTCATGGCGCTCGTCCGCTCCGCCGCCACCGTCGGCGCCTACACGATGCTGAGCCGGGTTCTCGGCTTTGTCCGCGATATCCTGATCGCCGCCTTCCTCGGCGCGGGGCCCGTCGCCGACGCCTTCTTCGTCGCCTTCCGGCTGCCCAACATGTTCCGCCGGCTGGTGGCCGAGGGCGCGTTCGCCGCCGCCTTCGTGCCGCTGTTTTCGCGGCACCTCGAAGCGGAGGGCCGCGAGTCCGCGCGCAACTTCGCCGAGCAGACCCTCGCGGTGCTGTTCTCCACCTTGCTCCTGGTCACGCTCGTGGTGGAGATCGCGATGCCGTGGGTCATGTATCTCTTCGCCCCGGGATTCGCGGACGACCCCGAAAAGTTCGGCCTCGCCATCGAGTTCACGCGGCTCACGTTCCCTTATCTCTTGTGCATGGCGTTGGTGGCGCTCTTCAGCGGGGTGCTCAACTCGCTCTACCGCTTCGCCGCCGCGGCGGCGGCGCCGGTGCTCCTCAACGTCGTGCTCATTACCGGGCTCGTGGGTTTCACCGACATCGCGCGCACGCCGGGCCACGTGCTCGCCTGGGGCGTCGCCGTCGCGGGCGCGGGCCAGCTCGCTTGGTTGGCGGTGGCTTCGGTCCGGGCGGGCATGCCGCTTCGCTTGCGCCGGCCGCGGCTGACGCCCGAGGTTCGCCGGCTGCTGCGGCTCATGGTTCCGGGTATGGCCACGGCCGGCGTGGTGCAGTTCAACCTGTTCATCGGCACCGTGATCGCCTCGCTGCTGCCGACCGGTGCGGTGTCCTATCTCTATTACGCCGACCGCGTGTACCAGTTGCCGCTGGGGGTCGTCGGCATCGCCATCGGCACCGCGCTGCTGCCAAACCTCTCGCGCAAGCTGCGCAGCGGCGCGGCTGCTGCCGCAATGGAGACGCAGGCACGGGCGCTCGAGGTCGCGCTGCTGTTGACCGTGCCGGCGGCGGCGGCGCTGCTGGTAATACCGGGCCCGATCATCACGGTGCTGTTCGAACGCGGCGTCTTCGACAGCCAAGCGGGCGCCGCCACCGCCGCCGCGCTGTTCGCGTTCGCCTTCGGGCTGCCGGCTTACGTGGTGGTCAAGGTGCTCTCGCCCGGCTTCTTCGCCCGCGAGGATCTGGTGACGCCGCTCCGCGTCTCGCTCGCAACCGTCGCCGCCAACGTGGCCTTGAGTCTCGCCTTGTTTCGGCCGATGGGACATGTCGGGATCGCCTTGGCGACCGCGCTCTCGTCCTGGCTCCAGGCGGTCCTTCTCTGGGTCCTCCTTCGGAAGCGCGGCTTTCTGGTCGTCGATGCCCGGCTCAAGTCGCGGTTGCCCCGCATGGTTGCCGCCTCGGCCCTGATGGCGGCCGCGCTCTACGCGCTCACGCGGCTGTTGGAGGGCCCGCTCGCCGGCCCCGAGTTCGACCGCGCCGTGGCGCTGGCGCTCCTAGTGGCGGCGGGGTTTGGCATCTTCGCCATCCTGGCCGAGGTCACCGGGGCGGCGCGGTTCCGGGAGATCAAAGAGGCGCTGAGCCCGCGCCCGGGGAGCGGCGAGGCCGAGCGCTAGAGCATAATCCGGTCAGGTGGAATCGGCCGAGCGGCGCAACGCCGCGGGCGCCCGCCCCGGCGCAACCCGAAGGGCCGGGGTCTTTTGCGGCCATGGGTTCGTCGCGGAGCTCGCACGGTGGCACCGCTACGTGCTTCGCCCTGCTCCTGCCCGCGGCACAAAATTCCTCCGGCGCAGTCAGTTCAACTTGACCGGATTATGCTCTAGTGGGTGGCGGTGAAGATGCGCCCTGGCCCCGGCCCGCTTGACCCGATGCCGCGGAGCGGCCATAACAGGCGCCGGGCCTCACCGCCGCGGCAGTTCCCTAAGCCATTGACCCTATTCGATTAAGTGTCGATCCGATGAACCGAATATTCTCGGGCGTGCAGCCCACCGGCCACCTTCACCTCGGCAATTATCTGGGCGCCATCCGCAACTGGGTGGGGTTGCAAGAGCGGTTCGACTGCATCTTCTGCGTCGTCGATCTTCACGGCATCACCGTGCCGCAGGAGCCGGGCGAGCTGCCCGACCACACCCGCGCGGTAACGGCCGCCTATATCGCCGCCGGCGTCGATCCCGAGCGCTGCATCATCTTCAACCAAAGCATGGTGCCGGCCCACTGCGAGCTCACCTGGTTGCTGGCCTGCCTGACGCCCTTGGGGTGGCTCAACCGCATGACCCAGTTCAAGGAGAAGGCGGGCAAGGATCGCGAGGCCGCCGTCCTCGGCTTGTACGCTTATCCCGTGCTGATGGCGGCGGACATCCTGCTTTACAAGGCCACCCACGTGCCCGTGGGCGAGGACCAGAAGCAGCACCTGGAGTTGGCGCGCGATATCGCCGGCGCCTTCAACCGCGCCTACGGCGTCGACTACTTCTCGCTGCCGGAGCCGCAGATCCTGGGCGAGGCCGCGCGGGTGATGAGCCTCCGCGATGGAACGTCCAAGATGAGCAAGTCCGACCCGTCGGACTACTCCCGCATCAACATGACCGACGACGCGGACACCGTGGCCCTCAAGATCCGCAAGGCCAGGACCGACCCGGACCCGCTTCCGGGTTCGCCGGCCGGGCTGGCCGGGCGACCCGAGGCGGCCAATCTGGTCGGCATCTATGCGGCCCTCGCCGAGACCACGGTGGCCGAGGTCCTCGTCCGCTTCGACGGCGCCCAGTTTTCGGCCTTCAAGGCGGAGCTCACCGACCTGGCCGTCGCCACCCTCGGGCCGATCGGCGAGAAAATGAAGCGCCTGCTGGGGGATCCGGGCCACATCGACGCGATCCTCCGCGAGGGCGCCGAGCGCGCCTCCGAGATGGCCACCGCGAACCTTGCCGAGATCAAGGATATCGTGGGGCTGCTCCGGCCCTGAGGGGGCGTGAAATCGACTCTCGCGGCCGACGCGCGCGGGCCCAGCCAGTCGGGCCGCCGCCCGCGCCCGCGGCGAGCCCCGCCGTCCTTTCACGCCGCCCTGATTTGTGCCATGTTCTGCCAAGCTTGCGGCGGGGCGCAGGGCCCGGTGGGGTGGCGCCCGCGCCCGCCCGGCCCGCGCGCTCGCGCATGTGCCCAGTGATGCCCGTCGTGACAAACACGCTCTCGCGCTCCGGCGCCCGGTGATGCAGATTTACCTCCCGATCGCGGAAGTCGCCGTGAACGTGTTCCTGTTCCTGGGGCTGGGAGGCGCGGTCGGGTTTCTTTCCGGGCTCTTCGGGGTCGGCGGCGGCTTTCTCATGACGCCGCTCTTGATCTTCAACGGGATCCCGCCGGTGGTGGCGGTGGCGACCGAGGCCAATCACGTGGTCGGCGCGTCGGTGTCCGGGGTGCTCGCGCACTGGCGGCGGGGCAACGTCGATTTCAAGATGGGGCTCGTCTTGTTGGTGGGCGGCTTGGTCGGCTCGACCGTCGGCGTGTGGCTGTTCTCGGTCCTGAGAGGGCTCGGGCAGATCGACCTCGTGATCGTGCTCGCCTATGTGGTGTTCTTAGGAATCATCGCGACGCTCATGCTGGGCGAGAGCGCGCGCGCCATGCTGCGCCACAGGCGCAGGCCCGGCGCCGGGCGCAAGCGGCGCCAGCACATCTGGTTGCACGGCCTGCCCTTCAAGACCCGGTTCCGCGCATCGAGGCTGTACATCAGCGCGCTGTTGCCGCTCGGGCTCGGCTTCCTCGTTGGGGTGCTCGCGGCCATCATGGGCGTGGGCGGCGGCTTCGTCATGATTCCGGCGATGATCTACCTGCTCGGCATGCCGACCTCGGTGGTGCCCGGCACTTCGCTGTTCCAGATCATATTCGTGACCGCGAACGTCACCTTCCTTCAGGCGGTCAACAACCAGACCGTCGACGTGATGCTCGCGCTCGTCCTTCTGGTCGGGGGCGTGATCGGCGCCCAGATCGGATCGCACGTCAGCACGAAGCTGCGCGGGGAGCAGATGCGCGTGCTGCTGGCCCTCCTGGTGCTGGTCGTGTGCGGCAAACTCGCCTTCGATCTGGTCGCCGTGCCCGCCGACGTTTACTCCACCTTCGTCTTGACGGGGCCGTGATGGACCGGGCGCGGACGATCATGGCCGTTACCTTGATCGCGGCGGCGGCGCTTTCCGCGGCGCCGGCGAGCGCGGAATACCTGGCGGCCGACCTCTCCGATCGCCGCATCACGATCACCCTGGGATTCGCGGGGGCCAAGGTCCTTCTTTTCGGGGCGACGGACGGCGAGGGCGACGTCGCCGTGGTGGTGCGGGGGCCCGAGCAGTCGGTCGTGGTGCGCCGCAAGGACCGGCTCAGCGGGATCTGGGTCAACCGCGCGTCCATGCGGTTCGAGGGCGTCCCCGCCTTTTACCGTGTGGCGAGCTCGCGGCCGGTGGCGGAACTGGCGTCGCCGGCGGTGCTCTCGCGCCACGAAATCGGGGTCGATCACCTGCACCTCCCGGCGAAGATCAGGGCGCCGGAGGAAGTCACCCGACCCTTCCGGGAGGCGCTCGTCCGTCTCAGGCAGCGCGACGGCCTGTACGGCGCCGACGCCGCGCCCATCGCCTTTCTCGACGATCGGCTGTTCCGCACCACCGTCGACTTCCCCGCCACCGTGGCCCCTGGGGCGTATATGGTCGAAGTCTTCCTCATCCGCGACGGCCAGGTGGTGATCGCCCAGAGCCGGCCACTGTTCATCAGCAAGGAGGGCGTGAGCGCGGAAATCTTCGACGCGGCCCACCGCTTCCCGGCTTTTTACGGCATCGTTGCGGTGTTCTGCGCCCTGGTGGCAGGATGGTTGGCCGCGGTCATGTTCCGCAAGGTTTGAGGGTCATGAGCGAGCAACGGAAGCACAGCCGCGAACGCGTCTTCCTCGTGGTGGTCGACGACAGCGAGGAGATGCGCGTGGCGCTACGATTCGCCGCTTTGCGGGCCAAGCACACCGACGGCAAGGTGGCGCTCCTTTACGTGATCGAGCCCTCGGACTTCATGCACTGGGTCGCGGTGGCGGACATGCACCAGGAGGAGCGCCGCGAAGAGGCCGAGGCCCTTCTCCAGGACCTCTCCGCAGAGGTGAACAAATGGGCCGGCACCATGCCGGTCCTCTACGTGCGCGAAGGCGCGCGCCCCGACGAGCTGCTGGGGCTGATCGAGGAGGAGCCGAGCATTTCGATCCTGGTCCTGGCGGCGGCGACGGGTCCGACGGGGCCCGGCCCGCTGGTCTCGGCGCTCACGGGCAAGCTGGTGGGCAGGCTGCGCATCCCGGTGACCATTATTCCCGGCAACCTCACGGACCAGCAGATCGAAAGCATTACGTGAGGGGCGTCGGACTTGACCTCGGCGCGAGCCTAGCCATTTATGGAGACAGAAAGGCTGAGCGTCCGGCAGGCGCGGCGCAGGCGAGGCAAGAGATGTTTATCCAGACCGAACAGACCCCGAATCCGGCGACGCTCAAGTTCATCCCCGGGAAGACGGTGATGGAAAAAGGCACCGCCGACTTCACCGATTCCGCGTCGGCGGAGCGCTCGCCCCTCGCCAGACGCCTGTTCGGGGTCGAGGGCGTGGCCGGGGTGTTCCTCGGCTCCGACTTCGTGAGCGTGACCAAGGCCGGCGACAAGGAATGGCACGTCCTCAAGCCGGCGATCCTCGGCGCGATCATGGAGCACTACACGTCCGACGATCCCATGATCCTCGCCGCCGAGACCGCGGCGCCGGAAACCGGGGGCGTTGAGGAAGACGATGAGATCGTCGCCCAGATCAAGGAATTGCTGGAAACCAGGGTGCGACCGGCTGTGGCCCAGGACGGCGGCGACATCATCTTCCAAGGCTTCGAGAACGGGGTCGTTTATCTTCACATGAGGGGCGCCTGCTCGGGGTGCCCGAGTTCGACCGCCACGCTCAAGGCGGGCATCGAGAACCTGTTGCGCCACTACATCCCCGAGGTCGTCGAGGTCCGGCCGATCGTCTAGAGCATAATCCGGTCAGGTGGAATCGGCTGCGTTGCGCCGTGGCGAGGCGATCCGCTAGGCGCGGCGCGAAGGGCGATGCGGAGGCATCCACCCTCCGCAGCGGCAGCGCCGCTGCTGCGGAGGACGGGTCGGCCGAGCGGCGCAACGCCGCGGGCGCCCGCCCCGGCGCAGTCAGTTCAACTTGACCGGATTATGCTCTAGTGATCGAGCGTTGGACTTTGGGCGGCGGCGAACACTCGTCCGCCCGGATGCACCCGCTTTCGAACCGTTTGGTTAGGCGCGGCGCGAGCAGCGGCGCCCATCATGCCGCGCACGCGGTTCCCCCGCCTTCGT
>JAZGAE010000147.1:0-14927 GCA_036475545.1 Alphaproteobacteria bacterium | reverse complement strand
TGAACAGCTCGACCACCGTCGTGGAGGAAGCGGGCCCGACCGGCGGCCCGGTTTCGCCGCCCGCCACCTGGGATTGGCCCGCCACGAAAACGAGCGCCACGCCCACGCCCGAGAGTAGGGCGGATCGGAGGAAGCCTGTCATGGCCCCCAACATAGGCGGGCGGGCCGCTCACGCGCCAATCAACTGTCGGTGATGAGGCCGCGCCGGCGGCGCCCGCGCGGGCCGGGCGCCGGTGGTCCACCCCTTCCCCGGCACTCCTCCACGGGCCGTTCGCGATCCGCCTTTCCGCCGCGGAAACATTCTTATAGTTTTCCAAATATGGGAATGAAATCGGCGGTCAGGGGCCTGTCCACCCAGGGGCCTGTCCACCCAGGGGCCTGTCCACCCTGGCGCAGGACTCGCCGCGCATGCGGGCGCTGGTGGCCTTCCTCCGGGAGAACCGCGGCTGCGAAGGCGCGGCGGCCTCTGCGGACCGCGGCGACGCGGCACCGTGAGGGACCGGGCCGGGGAAGGGTGATGGCGCCGGCGGCGAAGGTCACCAACGTGCTTTTCCTGTGCACCGGGAACTCGGCCCGCAGCATCATGGCCGAGGCCCTGTTGAACGCGACGGGGCAGGGGCGCTTGCGGGCGTTCAGCGCGGGGAGCCACCCCAGGGGGGAGGTTCACCCCCTCGCCCTCGACCTGCTGCGGCGCGAGCGCCTTCCCACCGACGGTCTCAGGAGCAAGGACTGGGACGAGTTCGCCGCGCCCGGGGCGCCTAAGCTCGATGTCGTCATCACGCTGTGCGACCAGGCCGCCGGAGAGGCCTGCCCGGCGTGGCCGGGCGGGCCCGTGAGCGCCCACTGGGGGCTCCCCGACCCCGCCGCCGTCGAGGGGAGCGAGGCCGAGAAGCGGCGGTCCTTCGCCCGGGTCTACCGCGAGATCGCCAACCGCCTCGGGATCCTCACCGGCCTGCCGCTGTCGGACCTCGACCGCTCCTCCCTCACCGCCCGGCTCGCGGAGATCGGCCGGACCGAGCCGCGAGGGACGTGACGGGGCGCCCCCGCGCCTCCGCAAGGCCCGCCATCATGGAGGCCGCTCCCCGGGGTGTTCTCGCGAGGTCCGCCGGGCCGCCTCCGCAAGCTTCACCGGGGCGTCTTCAACAGGTTCCTCAGCACATACTGAAGGATTCCGCCGTGGCGGAAGTACTCGAGCTCGTCCTCGGTGTCGATCCGGCAATCGAGCCGGACCGCCTCGCGCGACCCGTCTGGGCGGGTGATCCGGCAATCGAGTTCGGCGCGCGGCGCGAGCCCGTCGGCGATCCCGGTGACGTCGAAAACTTCCGTTCCGTCGAGCCCCAGGGTCTTGCGGGTGACGCCTTGCTTGAACGCGAGCGGCAGCATCCCCATGCCGACGAGGTTGGCGCGGTGGATGCGCTCGAAGCTCTCGGCGATCACCGCGCGCACGCCCAATAGCCGCACCCCCTTGGCGGCCCAGTCGCGGGACGAGCCGGTGCCGTACTCCTTCCCCGCCACGACCACCAGGGGCACGCCATCTGCGCGGTAGCGCATGGCCGCATCGAAGATCGTCATCTGCTCGCCGCCCGGCATGTGGCGGGTGATGCCGCCTTCGGTGCCCGGCGCCATCTCGTTCTTGAGCCGGATGTTGGCGAAGGTCCCGCGCAGCATGACCTCGTCGTTGCCGCGCCGCGCGCCGTAAGAGTTGAAGTCCCGCGCCTCGACCCCGCGCTCGATCAGGTACCGGCCGGCGGGGCCGTCGTCCTTGATGGACCCCGCGGGCGAGATGTGGTCGGTGGTGACCGAATCGCCCAGCAGCGCCAGCAGTCGCGCGCCCAGGATGTCGCGGATCGCGTCCGGCTCGGCGCCCATGTCGGCGAAGAAGGGTGGGCGCCGGACGTAGGTGCTGTCGGGGTCCCAGCCGTAGGTCACGCCGCCGGCCGCTTTCACCGCCTGCCAATCCTCTCCGCCCTCGAAGGCCCCCGAGTAGCGCGCCTGGTACATCCCGGGCGTCAGCGTCAGCTCAATCACTTCCCGGATCTCTTCGCCCGACGGCCACACGTCGCGGAGGTAGACCGGCGCGCCATCCCGGCCCTTTCCCAGGGGCTCGGTGAGCAAGTCGCGCCGCATCGAGCCCGCAAGGGCGTAGGCCACCACCAGCGGCGGCGAGGCCAGATAATTGGCGCGCACGTGGGGATTGATGCGGCCCTCGAAGTTGCGGTTTCCGGACAGCACCGCGCAAACCACCAGGTCGCGCGCCTCGATGGCGGCGGCGATGGCCGGATCGAGCGGCCCGGAGTTGCCGATGCAGGTGGTGCAGCCGTAGCCCACCAGGTTGAAGCCGAGCGCATCCAGCTCCTGCTGCAGCCCGGCCGCCGTCAGGTAGTCGGTCACCACCTGCGAGCCCGGCGCGAGCGAGGTCTTGACCCACGGCCTCGTCTCGAGCCCCGCCGCGCGCGCGTTGCGCGCCAGGAGCCCGGCGGCCACCAGAACGCTCGGGTTCGAGGTGTTCGTGCAGCTCGTGATCGCCGCGATCACCACGTCGCCGTCGCGAAGCTCGTGGCGCCTGCCGGCGACCGCCACCCTGCGGCCGGGGCTCGGCACCGAGCCGCCGCCCTCTTCCATCATGTCCTGCGCCGCGTCGCGCTCGTTGGTGCCGGCGATCTCGGCGAGCGCACCCCCGAAGGACGCCGCGGCTTGCGACAGCGGCACCTTGTCCTGGGGCCGCCTGGGGCCGGCCAGCGACGGCTCCACCGTGGAGACGTCGAGCTCGACCACGTCGCTGAACACGGGCTCCGGCGCGCCCGCGTCCCGCCATAGGCCCTGTTCCTTGGCGTAGGCCTCCACCAGCGCGACGCGCTCAGGGTCGCGGCCCGTGAACGAAAGGTACCTCAGCGTCTCCGGATCGATGGGAAAGAAGCCGCAGGTGGCGCCGTACTCCGGGGCCATGTTGGCGATGGTGGCGCGGTCGGGAAGCGAGAGGTGATCGAGGCCGGGACCGAAGAACTCCACGAACTTGCCCACCACCCCCTTGGCGCGGAGCATGCTGGTCACCGTGAGCACCACGTCGGTGGCCGTGGCGCTTTCGCGCAAGGTGCCGGTGAGCTTCATCCCCACGACCTCGGGGATGAGCATCGAGATGGGCTGGCCCAGCATCGCCGCCTCGGCCTCGATCCCGCCGACGCCCCAGCCCAGCACGGAAAGCCCGTTGACCATGGTGGTGTGGCTGTCGGTCCCGACCAACGTGTCGGGGAAGGCCAGCGTCTCGCCGTCCGCCGCCTTCGTCCAAACCACCTGCGCCAGGTGTTCGAGGTTGACCTGGTGGCAGATGCCGGTGCCCGGGGGAACCACCCGGAAGTTGTCGAAGGCCCGCTGGCCCCAGCGCAGGAACTCGTACCGCTCGCGGTTGCGGGCGAACTCGATCTCGACGTTGGCGCGGAACGCGTCCGGTCCGCCGAACCTGTCGACCGCCACGGAATGGTCGATGACGAGATCCACCTGGGAGAGCGGGTTGATCCTCTCGGGCTCCCCGCCGAGGCTCGAGATCGCGTCCCGCATGGCGGCGAGGTCCACCACCGCGGGCACGCCGGTGAAGTCCTGCATCAGGACCCGGGCCGGGCGATAGGCGATTTCGCGCTCCGAGCGCCGGCGCTCAAGCCAGGCGAGCATCGCCTCGACGTCGTCGGCCGTTACGCTGCGGCCGTCCTGGTGGCGCAGGAGATTCTCGAGCAGCACCTTGAGCGAGAAGGGAAGCCGCGCGACGTCGCCCAGGTCCTCGAGGACGGCGAGGCTGTGGTACCGATAGCTCCGGTCTCCGACCATGAGCGTCCGGCGGGACGCGAACGGATCAAGGTCATGTCCGGGCAAAGCGATCCTCCCGATGGATGGGTTGCGCGGAATTGACGCCGCTCTGGGCCTGAGGGCGGATCCCCTGAACCGTGCTTATACCAGATTCCCACGCCGGCGCGGCGCCGCGGCGCGACCAGTACCTCATCACGCCGAACCGCGCTCCTAACCGAGGGGTCACCCAAGGCCGTCACACATGCCGTCCTATTGTGATTGAGGGTGCTAGTCGTCGTCGCGGTCTTGCTCGTGGTCCTGGTCGCGCCCCTCGTCGTGCTCCTCCTCGATGGGCCGCTCCGAGTCGGCGAAGCTGGTGTTCGCCACCAGCCAACCGCCCAGAACCGCCAGCACGAGCGTGAGCGCCACCGCCAAGGAGGCGCTCGACCTTCGGGCGTCCCGCAAGGGCGACGACTCCTCGGCGCTCTCGCGGCCGGTGATCATGGCGCGGGTCAAGTTCTCGCCCTCAAGGACCGAGGTCGCGATGACGCCCACGATATGGACGGCGATCAGCAGAATCATGAAATTGGCCGCGCCTTCGTGGAGCTCCTCGGCCGCCTCGGCGAGCCCAGGAGATACGAACGCGGAGATCGGCCCGCTTCCCCCGTGCTCGTCGTGGATCGCCAGGCCGCTCAACACGATCACGGCGAGGGTCACCAGCATGAGCACGATCATCCAGCCCCCGAGCGGGTTGTGGCCGACATACCGAGGGAGCGGGTCGCGGGTCGCGAGCCGGCCGGCATACTCACGCACTCCCGACCAGGGCGCCACGAAGTCGCGGAAGAGGGCGTGTTCGCCGCCCACGACCCCCCAGGCCAGGCGGAACAGGAGCAAGAGCAGCACGAGATAGCCCGCAAAGGTGTGCAGGACGAGCGCCACTCCCTCGTCCTCGGCCACCACCAGGTCGAAGAGCACCAGCGCCACGAGCGCCCAGTGGAAGACGCGCGTGGGAAGGTCCCAAACCTCGATCGACCGCATGACAGCCGCTCCCCGGTCGCCGCCGGCGACATCGCTCGGCCGCCCTGCGCACTACACCACGCCGTTGCCGGCCGCCCGATGCGACACTATGACGCTGCCTCAAAACAGAAATCACAATTTTGCCATTTTGCGGACCAAAATCCGACATATTCGCCACCTCTAATGGCCACTAAAGAGACAGCCCGTCACTCCCAGGGCTGATTGGGTAGCCTCCAATCCGGTCCTCCCCCGACTGGAATCCTTACGGCCATCGGTCAACCAACCGATGGCCGTCTTTTATTGCGGAAGCGCCTTCGGCCGCCATCGGTCGCGGAGGGCACCGTCCAGGGCCCGGGCCTGCGCGTCCCGTTCATTGCCTCTTTCATGGGTGCGGCACTGTGGTACCCTTTCGCTGCGGCTGGCGCCCCGACCGGGCGGAGCCCGTCAGGCGCCATGAGGCCATGTGACCCGCCCTTGAGACGTTCGCCCCGCACGACTCTTTGATCCGAGACCCATGAGCCTGTTCGCGGGACACGACCTTACCTGCGTGCGCGGCGAGCGCCGTGTCTTCGCGCAACTGGATTTCGCGCTGGAACAGGGCAACGCGCTGGTTCTCCGCGGCCCCAACGGCAGCGGCAAGTCGAGCCTCCTGCGCCTCATGGCGGGGCTCTTGAGGCCGGCGGAGGGCGCCGTCACCTGGGACGGCGCGCCCATCGACCAGGATCCGGAGACCCATCACGCACGCCTGCGGTACGTCGGTCACCTGGATGGCGTGAAGTCCGCGCTGACCGTGGCGGAGAACTTGAGCGTGTGGGCCGGGCTCGCCGGCGACCGTCCGCACGGGGGCGACGTCGGGGCGGCTCTCGACCGATTCGGGCTCTTTCACCTGTCCGACATTCCCGCCCGCATGCTCTCGGCAGGCCAGCGCCGCCGCCTGGCGCTGGCGCGGGCGCTGGTCGGGCCGGCGGCGCTGTGGCTCCTCGACGAGCCGACGGTGGCGCTGGACGCTCCATCCGTGGCCGCACTGCTGCGGGCGATCGCCGAGCACCGCGCAGGCGGCGGAATGGTCGTGGCCGCGACCCACGCCGATATTGATCTCGGCGCCTTCTCGGAACTGGATCTCGCCCGCCACGCCATCCCCTGGTCCGAGGACGCGCAGCGGCAAGGAGACCTGCCGGCATGAGCCGCTTCCTCCTCATCGTCCGCCGCGACCTCCGCATCGCCTTTCGCCAGGGCGGCGACAGCAGCATGGCCGTGGTGTTCTTCGTGCTGGCCGTGGTCTTGTTTCCCCTCGGCGTCGGTCCCGAGGCGAACGTGCTGGCGCGCATTTCCAGCGGGGTCATCTGGGTGACCGCGCTGTTGGCCACCATGTTGTCGCTGGAGCTCCTGTTCCAGGCGGATTACGAGGACGGCAGCCTGGAGCTCCTGGCCCTGGCGCCGCTTCCCCTGGAGACGGTGGTGCTGGCCAAGTGCCTCGCCAACTGGCTGCTCATCGGCCTTCCGCTCCTCGTTGCGGCGCCGCTCCTGGCCGTGTTGCTCCACATGAGCGCGGCGGGGTTCGCCACGCTGGCCCTGGCCATGGCGCTGGGCACACCGACCTTGATACTGATCGGGGCGCTGGGGGCGGCGCTCACCGTCGGCGCGCGGCGCGGCGGGGTGCTGCTTTCGCTGCTGGTGCTGCCGCTGTTCGTCCCGGTGCTGATCTTCGGGGTGGCCGCCGTCGACCACGCGATCGCGGGGCTCGAGGCGCGGCCGCTGCTGCTCGCACTCGCCGGCCTGCTGCTCGCGGCGCTGGCGCTGACGCCCTGGGCGAGCGCGGCGGCCTTGCGCCAAGCTCTTGAGTAGCCTAGATGAAGCGCGTGATGCACCGCTTCGCCACCCCCGCCCAATTCCTGCGCCTGAGCGCCGCGATTCTACCGTGGAGCGCCGGGCTCACGGTGGTCCTCTTCGCGGTGGGGCTGTATCTCGCCCTTATCGGCTCGCCCCCCGACTATCAGCAGGGCGAGAGCGTGCGCATCATGTACGTTCACGTGCCCGCGGCGTGGATGGCGGTGTTCGTCTATGCCGTCATGGCCGCCGCCAGCGCCGTCGCGCTCATCTGGAGGCACCCCCTCGCCTATGTCGCCGCCAGGGCCAGCGCGCCGATCGGGGCCTGTTTCACCTTCATCGCGCTCGCCACCGGCTCGCTCTGGGGCAAGCCGATGTGGGGAGCCTGGTGGGTTTGGGATGCGCGGCTCACCTCGGTCTTGATCCTGTTCTTCCTCTACCTCGGGTACATCGCTCTGATGAACGCCTTCGAGGACCAGACGCGTGGCGAGCGCGCGGCGGCGATCCTGGCGCTCGCCGGCGCCGTGAATCTTCCGATCATCCATTGGTCGGTGGAATGGTGGAACACCCTGCACCAGCCGGCGAGCATGGCGCGGCTCGGCGGCCCGACCATCCACGGCTCGCTCTTGGCGCCCTTGATGGTGATGGCGCTCGCCTTCGGCGCCTACTTCGTCACCGTGTTGTTGCTCAGGATCCGAAGCGAGCTCGTGGCGCGAAAGGTCCGGGCGATTCGCCTCGTCCGGGTCCAGGCGGCGGAGGAGGCCCGCCTCACCCGCCAGGCGCGGCACGCGGAGGCGTGAGTGGAGATGGACTCGCTCATGGTCTTCCTCGGCATGGGCGGCTACGCGGCCTACGTCTGGCCCGCGCTCGCCGTCGCCGCCGTCGTGATGATCGCTCTCCTGGCCCAGACGCTGCGCAGCCTGCGCGCCCGCGAGGCCACGCTGGCGGCACTCAAGGAGGAGCCTCGCGGCGGCGGCCCGGCGGCCGAGGACGCTTGAGAGTATGACCCGCAAGCGCCGGCGACTCTACTTCGTGCTCTTGAGCCTACTGGCGTTGGGGGCCGCGGCGGCCCTGGTGCTCGCCGCCTTCGAGGAGAACATCGTCTTCTTCTACAGCCCCACGGACGCGCTCGCGAAGGATCTTCCCCCGGACCGGCGGTTCCGGGTCGGCGGGCTGGTCGAGGAAGGAAGCCTCACCCGCCGCGACGACGGGGTCACGGTCGCCTTCCGGGTCACCGACCTCGAGACCTCCATCCTCGTCACCTACCGCGGCATCCTGCCCGACCTCTTCCGCGAGGGCCAAGGCGTGGTGGCCGAGGGGCATCTCGCCGCCGACGGGACGTTCCGCGCCAGCAACGTGCTGGCCAAGCACGACGAGACCTACATGCCGCCGGAGGTCGCGGAAGCGCTCAAGGAGTCCGGCGTCTGGCGCGGGGCCGGGGCCAAGGGGCCGGGGGCCTCGGGCGGCGAGGCGACGCCATGATCGCCGAGATCGGGCACTACGCCCTCGCGCTCGCCCTTATCCTGGCCCTGGCGCAGGCCTCGTTCCCGCTGGCAGGCGCCGCGCGCGGCAACGGCCTCTGGATGGCGGTGGCCTCGCCGGCCGCGGCCGGCCAGTTCGCCTTCACCACCCTGGCCTTCGCCGCGCTCACCTGGGCTTACGTGACCTCGGACTTCTCGCTCGCCAACGTCGCGGCCAACTCGAACTCGGCGATGCCGCTCCTCTACAAGTTCGCCGGCACGTGGGGAAACCACGAGGGCTCCATGGTGCTGTGGGTGTTGATCCTGGCTCTGTTCGGCATGCTGGTGGCGCTCTTCGGCCGCAACCTGCCCCCCACCCTGCGGGCCCGGGTGCTCTCGGTCCAGGGGATGATCGCGGTAGGGTTTCTTTTGTTCATCCTGTTGACCTCCAACCCGTTCCTGAGGCTCGATCCGGCTCCCATCGACGGGAGCGACCTCAACCCGATCCTCCAGGACCCGGCGCTCGCCTTCCATCCCCCGTTCCTGTATCTCGGCTACGTCGGCTTCTCGATGGCCTTCTCCTTCGCCATCGCGGCCTTGATCGAGGGCCGGGTCGATCCCGCCTGGGCGCGCTGGGTCAGGCCCTGGACGCTGTTGGCCTGGTGCGCGCTCACCCTGGGCATCGCCATGGGAAGCTGGTGGGCCTACTACGAGCTCGGCTGGGGCGGCTGGTGGTTCTGGGACCCGGTGGAGAACGCCTCGTTCATGCCGTGGCTGGTGGGGACCGCGCTCCTGCACTCGGCGATCGTGGTCGAGAAGCGCGGCGCCTTGAAGACCTGGACCATCCTGCTCGCCATCGTCACCTTCTCACTCGGCCTGATCGGCACGTTCCTGGTGCGCTCCGGCGTGCTCACCTCGGTGCACACCTTCGCCACCGACCCGGAGCGGGGGCTCTTCATCCTGGTGCTGCTGATCATCGCCATCGGCGGCTCGCTGGCGCTTTACGCCGTCCGCGCGCCGGTGCTCAAGCCCGGCGGCCTGTTCGCGCCCGTGAGCCGCGAGGGCGCCCTGGTGCTCAACAACCTGCTGCTGACGACGGCGGCGGCGACGGTGTTCCTCGGCACCCTCTATCCGCTGGTCCTCGACGCGCTGGGAAGCGGCAAGGTCTCGGTCGGCCCGCCCTATTTCAACGCCACCTTCGTGCCCCTGATGATCCCGATGCTGGCACTGATGGCGCTGGGCCCCATGCTGCCCTGGAAGCGCGGCGACCTTGCCGGCGTGCTGGCGCGCCTCAAGGTCGCGTTCGCCGCCTCGGCCGTGATCGCGCTGGCCGCCTGGTACGCGCACACCGAAGGCCCGGTTCTGGCCATCCTCGGCCTCGCGCTGGCGGCGTGGCTGTTCACCGGCACCCTTGTCGATTATGCCGAGCGCATCCGGCTGTTCCGCGGGCCTTTTCCTGAGAGCCTGCGGCGCGCCCGCAGCCTTCCCCGCTCCGCCTACGGCATGACCATCGCCCACGCCGGGCTCGCCGTCGCCATCGCCGGCATGGCGTCGGCGGCCGCCTGGAAGACGGAGAGCATCCAGGTCATGCGCCCGGGCGAGACCATCGAGGTCGCGGGCTATTCCTTCACTTTCGAGGGAGTGCAGGAGGATGTCCAGGAGCCGGACGATAACTACATCGCGGACAAGGGCCGCTTCACGCTGCGGCGCGGCGGCGACGACATCGCCGTGCTTCTGCCTGAGAGGCGCACCTACCCGGTCAGGGACACGACCACCACGGAAGCGGGCATCCACACCACCGGATTCGCCGATCTCTACGCCGTGATCGGGGAGCGGGCCGGCGACGGCGGCTGGGTCACGCGGCTCTACCACCTCCCGCTGGTGCCGTGGATCTGGGGCGGCGCCGTGGTGATGGTCCTGGGCGGCGCGATCTCGCTCACGGACCGCCGCCACCGCGTCGGCGCGCCTGCAAGACGGCGGAAGCCGGCGCCGCGCAGCGCCCCGGCCACGGCGCGGCGCCCGGTCCGGGCTTGATATGTCGCCGGTGCCGCCGATGAGGCTCAGGTTCATCCTGCCGGCCGTGATCTTCTTGGGCCTGGCGGTGGTCTTCGCCGTCGGCCTCACGCTCGACCCGGGGACGCTGCCGTCGGCGCTCATCGACAAGCCGGCGCCGGAGTTCGACCTCCCGCCCATCGCCGGCCGGACGGAGAACGCCAAGCCGGGCTTTAAGACCGCGGACCTCATGGGCCAGGTGAGCCTGGTCAACGTGTTCGCATCCTGGTGCATCCCGTGCCGGGCCGAGCACCCGATCCTGATGCGCCTCGCGGAGGAGCAGGTGGTTCCCCTCTTCGGCATCAACTACAAGGACAAGCCCGAGGACGCCACGCGCTGGCTCGCGGAGTTGGGCGATCCCTACACGCGCATCGGCGCGGATCTGGACGGGCGGGTGGGCATCGAATGGGGCGTCTACGGCGTGCCCGAGACCTACATCGTCGATCGCGAGGGGCGCGTGCGCTACCGCCACGTCAGCCCCATCACACCTAAGGATCTCGAGAACAAGATCCTGCCCATCATCGAGGGCTTGCGCCAATGAGCCGGTTTCTGCTTTTCGCCGTGGTCGCGCTGTGGGCCGCCTTCGGCCTGCCCGAGGGCCTGCCCGGGGCAAGCGCGCCGGCCGGTGCGGTGGAGCCGGACGAGGTCTTGGAAGACCAGGCCCTGGAGGCCCGCGCCCGCGACATCAGCAAAGGGCTGCGCTGCCTCGTCTGCCAGAACCAGTCCATCGACGATTCGCCTGCCCCCCTCGCCCGGGACTTGAGAGTGCTCGTGCGCGAGCGCCTGGTGGCAGGCGATTCGGACGGGGAGATCATCGACTTCATCGTCGCCCGCTACGGCGATTTCGTGCTGTTGAGGCCGCCCATGAAGCCGAAGACCTACGGGCTTTGGTATGGGCCCGCGATCCTGTTCGCGCTCGGCCTCATCGGCGTGGCCCTCTACTATGCGCGCCGGCGCCGCGCCGGCGCCGCGGCCGAGCTTGCGCCCCTCAGCGACGAGGAGCGCCGCCGTCTCGAGGAACTGCTCGAGGATCGCTGGGAGGGATGATCTTCTGGGTCGTCATCGGTGCCATGACCGTGGTCGCGCTGGCCCTGCTGCTGGCGCCCCTCAGGCGCCTCGCGCAGCCCGGGCCGGAGCGGGAAGCCTACGACCGCGAGGTCTATCGGGACCAGCTCGAGGAGATCACCCGCGACCGGGCGCGGGGCCTGCTGTCGGACGACGAGGCCGCCTCCGCCCGGATCGAGGTCGAGCGCAGGATCCTGGAGACGGGTCGGCGCAAGACCGGACCTGCGCCCGCCAGGCCGGCGGGCACGTCCGGGCGCGGCTTGCTGCTCGCCTTCTCGCTCGCCGGCGTGATGGCCGCGCTCACGCTCTACCTCTACCTTGGCCAGCCGGGGCTGCGGGGCCTGCCCTTCGCCGAGCGGGCGGCGGCCCCGGTCGGGGCGGACGAGGCCATGGACTTCGCCCGGATCGACAGCCTGGTCGCCCGCCTCGCCGAGCGCATGGAGGACGCCCCCGACAACCTCGAGGGATGGAGCCTGCTGGCGCGGTCTTACATCACCCTGGGCCGCTATGACGAGGCCGCGCGGGCCTTCGCCCACGCCGCCTCCCTTGATCCGCACGACGCAGGGCTCGCCGCCGACCACGGCGAGGCCCTGGTCTACGCCAACGGGGGGCTGGTGACGCCGGCCGCCAAGCAGGCCTTCGAGGCGGCCCGCGACGTCAATGCCGCGGAGCCCAGGGTACGGTTCTACCTGGGGCTGGCCGAGGTCCAGGCCGGCCGGCCCCGCGCCGCCCTCGAATTGTGGGCGGGCCTGGCGGCAGACGCACCGAGCGACGCCCCCTGGCTCCAGGAACTCGAGCGGGGCATCGCCCGGCTCAAGGAGACCCTCGGCCCGGAGGCGGACGAGGAAAGCGACTAGAGCATAATCCGGTCAAGTGGAACTGACTGCGCCGGATTATGCTCTAGCCTTCCGACGGGTCCTCACGGCTCCGTCTTCGCCGCCTGCTCCAGCGCGCGCACGAGCCTGCGGGTGAGCGCGCTTGGCGCGTAGGTGGTCTCCTCGAATGCGCGGACGGGCCAGATGCCGATCACGCTGTTGGTCAGAAACAGCGAGTCCGCGGCGGCCGCCTCGGCCACCGAGACACGCCCGACCACGGCCGGGATCGACAGCCGGTCGGCGAGGTCCAGAATGACGGCGCGCATGACTCCGGCGACCCCGCAGCGGTCGATCTCCGGGGTGCGCAGAATCCGTCCCTTGACCAGGAACAGGTTGGTCATGGTGCCTTCGACCACGAAGCCCTGGGCGTCCCGCATCAGCCCCTCGGCGACGTCCGGATCGTCCCATTCCTGCCTCGCCACGATTTGCTCAAGCCGGTTCAGATGCTTGATCCCGGCCAACAGCGGCTGATCGCTGAGCCACGCCTCGCACAGCCGCACCCGCACGCCCTTCTGCCAGTATTCGTCGGGGTAATCCGGCCAGGGATGCAGCGACACCACCCGCGTCGGCTCGGGCAGCTCCGGGGGCCGGTACCCGCGCCCGCCGGTGCCGCGGGTCACGATGATCTTGAGGACGCCGCGCGCGACGCCCTTGGACAGCTCGGCCGCCTCCCGCTCGAGCGCCCTCTCGTCGGGCGGCGGCAGCCCGAGCCGCGCGCATCCCGTCCCGAGCCGGGCCATGTGCCGGCCCCAGAACTCGCGGCTCCCGTCCGTGACCTTGATGGTCTCGAACACCCCGTCGCCGTACTGGAAGCCCCGGTCCTGGACCGCGACCGAGTCGCCCGGCCGGCCGTTGATGAGGATGTTCGGCGCCGCTCGGTCCATCGCTCGGTCCGGCGCTGCCCGCCTCAACCCGCCGTCACCAGCGCCATGATGAGGGCGCGGGCCTTGGCGCGGGTCTCCTCCAGCTCGCGCTCGGGCACCGAGTCGGCGACGATGCCGGCTCCCGCCCGCACCGAAACCGCGTCGCCTTCGCGCACGATGGTGCGGATCAGGATGTTGAGGTCCATGCTGCCGTCGCGGTTGACGTAGCCCATCGAGCCGGTGTAGGGGCCGCGGCCCGCCACCTCCAGCTCTGCGATGATCTCCATGCACCGCACCTTCGGGCAGCCGGTGATGGTGCCGCCGGGAAAGATGGCGCGCACCACGTCGCCGGGGGCCGCCTGGTGATGGAGTTCGCCGCGCACGTTGGAGACGATGTGATGCACCTGGGCGTAGGATTCGATGATCATGTCCTCGTTCACCTTGACGCTGCCGGGAACGCACACCCTGGACAAGTCGTTGCGCTCGAGGTCCACGAGCATGATGTGCTCGGCCCGCTCCTTGGGGTTGGCGATGAGCTCCTCCGACAGCGCCACGTCGGTGAGGCCGCTGGTGCCGCGCGGGCGCGTGCCGGCGATGGGGCGGGTCTGGATGAGGCGCCCACGCACCTCGACGAGCCGCTCCGGCGAGGAGCTGATGATCGCCTTGTCCCCGAGAGTCGCCAGGCCGCCGAAGGGACTGGGGTTTTGCGCGCGCAGCCGGTCGTAGAGCCAGGCGTGGCTCGCTCCGGGCTTGAGGTGTCCGCGCCAGTCGCGCGAGAGGTTCGCCTGGAACACGTCGCCGGCGTAGATGTAGTCGATGGCCCGCTGAACCACCTCGAGGTAGCGCCCCGGGTCCTCCTCGGTGAGAAACCCGTCGATGCAGCGGTCGTGGGGAAAGGCGATGCGGCCGGCGCCCTCCTCGTGCGCCGTGCGGAGGTCGGCGGCCATGGCCTCGATCAGTGCCGGCTCGCCCTCCTCCGCGACGAGGAGGATCTCGCCTCTCTCGCGGTCGCGGATCACCGCCGCCGGAAACCGGGTGGCGAAGGCCACGGGCAACGCGTCCGGCGCCGGCGACATCTGGAGCGTTGGCTCGATCTGGCGCGCGAGCTCGTAGCCGAAGAAGACGAACCACCCGCCCTGGAACGGCGGCGCGTCGGCGGCCGCCGGGTGGGGCACCTGCTCGCGCAGCCACCAGGCGTTGAAGGCCGCCAGGAAATCCGTCTCTGCGTCCTCGGCCCCGGGGCCGGTCAGCGCGCCCTCGTGTCCGAGCGTCAGGGTCTCGCCGGGGAACCCGAAGAGGATGTCGTAGCGCGCCTGCGGGGTGCCGTGGGCGGCGCTTTCCAGCAAATGGGGGTAGCGATCCGGCGCGCCCAAATGCAGCGCCAAGAGGTCGCAGTCCACGGCCTCACGGCGCACGACGAAGGGTCCGGAACTCCCATGCTCGGCGAAAGAGCGGCTGGGTTGCACGCGCGTCCTCCCTGCGGCGCCTCGGGCCAAAGGCGTCGCCGTTCCGCAAACGGCGGCCGGGGCGCGGCCCGCATCTGCATCGGCCACCGAGGGGGCGCCATGCTAGCCGCGCGGAGAGCCCGCTGCAAATGCTCAAGCCGCCTGCACATCGCCTCCCCGCACGGCCCCGCGCCTCGCGTCACGGGCGGAGGGACGCCGCCCAGCCGCGCCGACCCCGCGCCACGGGGGCAACAGCCGCGTCTCTCGGCCGCAGATATGACGGGCGCGGCGGCCTGACCCGCCGGAAACGCGCCACTCTTGCCACGCCGAACCGTGGCTGCCGGTTTGCCGGGATCGCGAACGGAGGATGCTAGAGCATAATCCGGTCAGGTGGAATTGGCTGCGTTGCACCGTGGCGGGGCGAGAAATCGATGGTGGAGCCGAGGGGAATCGAACCCCTGACCTCGACATTGCGAACGTCGCGCTCTCCCAACTGAGCTACGGCCCCAGGGCTTAGGAAATCGGTGGCGGATAATGTGAATCCTT
>JAZGAE010000146.1:0-3890 GCA_036475545.1 Alphaproteobacteria bacterium | reverse complement strand
CCCTCGAGGTGCGCGCTGCGTTACAGCAGGACTCCGACAGTCGCACCCTGGTCTTGAGCCGGATCTACGGCCTGGGCGGCAGGGACTTCTACGACGCGGACGCCGAGCATTTCTTCGCCGAGGCGCTCGAGGCGGCGCACCAGGGGTCGGTCGCGGTGCCGTTCGCCTATCACGGAACCTATGCGGGCGAGCCCGGGCGGAGTCCTCCGGTGGGTCTCCCCGCCATCACCACCGAGGAGGTCTCGCGAGGCATGGCGAAGGTCACGCCGGACCCGAAGAGCGGTCGCCTTCAGGTGGAGCTCGAGCCGCTGTGGGCCATGACCACGGTGCCGTGCCGGGTCGCGCCCGGTCACGGCGCCTGCCCGGGCTGCGGGATCTTCCCGGTGCTGCATCAGGCCTACAACGTTCTCGAAGGCGACCTCGTCGTGCTGTTCCAGACGGGCTGCGCCATGGTGGTGACCACGGGATATCCGCACACGGCCCACCGCATCACTTACATCCACAACCTGTTCCAGAACGGCGCGGCCACTCTGTCGGGCCTGGTCGAGATGTATCTGGAGCGGATGCGCCGCGGTGACCTACCGGGGTCGCCGGACATCACGTTCATGATGGTCACCGGGGATGGCGGCATGGACATCGGCATGGGAGCGGCGCTCGGGGCTGCCCACCGAAACCATCGCATGATCATCTTGGAGTACGACAACCAGGGCTACATGAACACCGGCGCCCAGCTCTCCTACTCCACCCCGATGGGCCATCGCACGTCCACGAGCGAGGTCGGGAGCAAGCGCGCCGGGAAGGTCTTTCACAACAAAGACACCGCCCAGATCTTTGCTGCCTGCCACCTGCCCTACATCTTCACCGCCAGCGAGGGCTACCCGGAAGACTTCATGCGCAAGGTCGCCAAGGCGCAGTGGTATGCCAAGCGCGAGGGCCTGGTGTACGGCAAGGTTCTGGCGTTCTGTCCCCTCTATTGGCGCACGGCGGACGACGCCGCCGAGGAGGTCCTACAGGCGGCCTTGGACTCGTGCTTCTTCCCCCTCTACGAGATCGAGAAAGGGCACACCGTCATTACCTACGATCCGGACGCCATTGGTCGACGCCGGCCCCTGGCGGACTGGCTCGGACTCATGGGCAAGACCAAGCACCTCCTTGCGCCCCACAACGCGGAACACCTCGAGGCCGCCGAGAGGGAGGTGGAACGCCGCTGGCGGCGCCTGAAGGCGATGCACGAGCACCCGGAGCTTTAGCCGATGGCGAAGATAATCGCGAAACGGGTTCTGACCCCCGTCACCAAGCTGTTCAGAGTCGAGGCGCCGCTCGTTGCGGCGGTGGCGCGGCCGGGGCAGTTCGTGATCATTCGCGTCCACGAGGGTGGCGAGCGCATCCCTTTGACCATCGCTGAGTATGACCGCGACCGTGGTGAGATCACCATCGTGATCCAGGAGGTCGGCGTCACGACCCGGCTCCTGGGGGCGCTGGAAGAAGGAGATACGATCCTGGATCTGCTGGGTCCGCTCGGCAACGCGCTGGAGATAGCGCCCGGCGGCCACGTGGTCGGCGTCGGCGGCGGCTTCGGCGCGGCCGCGCTGCTGTGCCTCATGCGCGAGCTGACGACACGCGGCGACCGCACGACGACCATCGTCGGCGCGCGCCGAGAGGACTTGCTAATCCTGGTGGACGATCTTCGCGCCGTCTGCAACAACGTGGAGCTGTGCACGGACGACGGTTCGGTGGGGCTCAAGGGTTTCGTGACGCAGCGGCTCCAACAGCTCATCGAGGGGGACGGCCCCGGGCGGCCGGACTGCGTGCTGGCCATCGGCCCGATGCCGATGATGCGCGCGGTCGCCGAAACCACACGCCCGGCAGCCATCCACACCGAGGTCTCCCTGGATCCGTTGATGATCGACGGCACCGGGATGTGCGGCGGCTGCCGGGTCACGGTCGGTGGCGAGGTGAAGTTCGCCTGCGTGGACGGACCTTTCTTCGACGCCCATCAAGTGGACTTCGACGAGGCCGTGCGGCGCAACAAGATGTATGTCGACATGGAGCAAGAGGCGGCCACTCGACAGGCGTGCGCGGGAGCGCACTGATGCCCGTCAAGCGCGTTGACAAGACTGCGATGCCCGAGCGTGATGCCGGGGAGCGCGCCCACGACTTCCTGGAGGTCAACGAGGGCTACGATCTCCTGAAGGCGACGTTCGAGGCAGAACGGTGCCTGCGCTGCCAGAATTCGGTGTGCATCGAGGGCTGCCCCGTGGGCATCCCGATTCCGGACTTCATCCATGCGATCGCCGCGGGCGACATGCCCCGGGCAGCCTCGATCCTGCGGACGGCGAATCCGCTACCCGCCATCTGCGGACGCGTCTGCCCCCAAGAGACCCAATGCGAAGAGCTGTGCTACATGGGTACCCGCTTCCGCCCGGTGGCCATCGGTCACCTGGAACGATTCGTCGCTGACTGGGAGCGCGCCCAGCCCGTGGACGAGAACCGCGAGCCGCCGTGGCGCTCCGAGCGGATCGCCGTGATCGGCTCGGGCCCGGCCGGTCTGGTCTGTGCCGGAGAGCTGGCGCGGATGGGCTATCCGGTGACCGTCTTCGAGGGCCTGCACGCCGCCGGTGGGGTGCTGCGTTATGGCATTCCCGAGTTCCGGCTACCCAACGCGATCCTCGACTGGGAGATCTCCCTCCTCGAGCGCCTCGGCGTCGAGATCGTGTGCAACGTCATCGTCGGCAAGACCATCTCCCTCGACGACCTCTTCGAGCGCATGGGTTTTGCCGCGGTGTTCGTGGGCACCGGCGCCGGGTTGCCGAAGTTCCTCGGAATTCCGGGCGAGAACCTCATGGGGGTGTACACCGCGAACGAGTTCCTGACCCGCATCAATCTCATGCGGGCGTACGAGTTCCCGACCGCCGACACCCCGGTAAAGGTCGGAAAGCGGGTGGCGGTCATCGGCGCGGGCAACACGGCCATGGACACGATACGCACGGCGCGGCGCATGGGTGCCGAGGAGGCGCTCATCGTCTACCGGCGCAGCGAGAACGAGATGACGGCCCGCGTCGAGGAGTACCACCACGCCCTCGAGGAAGGCGTGAAGTTCCACTGGTTGACGAATCCCCTCGAGATCCTCGGCAACGAGGACGGGTGGGTCACCGGGCTCAAGTGCCAACGCATGGAGCTGGGCGAGCCGGACGACTCGGGGCGGGCGCGGCCGGTTGCGATGGAGGGCTCGGAGTTCGTGATCCCGATCGACAACGTGGTGCTGTCGATCGGCAACACGCCAAATCCCCTGCTGTTGAGGAGCGGTGCGGGATTGGAGAGCAACCAATGGGGCTGCCTGGTCGTCGACGAGGAGAGCAGCCAGACGTCACGGGCCCGGGTCTATGCCGGCGGGGACGTGGTCACGGGAGCCGCGACGGTGATTCTCGCCGCGGGCGCCGGCAAGAGCGCGGCCGCATCCATCCATCAGGACCTGTCTGCCTCCGGCGAAGGAGAGGAGAATCGAGGTCCGATGGTGGCAAGATCGACCAGCTGACCGACGGGGCGCTCAGCCCTTCCCGAACTCCCCCCTCCGCTTTTTGGAAGGTCTGATTTAGAACCGGGGGGCTAGAGCATAATCCGGTCAAGTTGGACTGACTGCGCCGGAGGAATTTTGTGCCGCGGGCAGGAGCGGGGCGAAGCACGTAGCGATGCCACCGCGCGAGCTTTGCTACGAACCCGTGGCCGCGAAAGACCCCGGCCCTTCGGGTTGCGCCGGGGCGGGCGCCCGCGGCGTTGCGCCGCTCGGCCGATTCCACCTGACCGGATTACGCTCTAGTTCAGTCGATCGTCCACCCTATTGCTTGCAGCTGGCCGTAGAGCAGGAGCAGCTGAAGGCCGACGAGCGCGGC
>JAZGAE010000145.1:0-6098 GCA_036475545.1 Alphaproteobacteria bacterium | reverse complement strand
CCGGGGGTTTCAACCTGACCGGATTATGCTCTAGAAGGGAAAAAAGAACGGGGCGGCGGAGGGGTCACGCCGCCCCGTTTCTCTCGCCCGCGCCGGCCTAGCCAAAAGGGCTGGGACCGGGACGTCGAGAAGCCGTTTGCGAACGCGGGAGCCCGGGGGGCGGCACGCCCTGAGTAAGGCGAGGCGGTTGTCGCCAGAGGGACGGGTCGGTTGCGGTGAGGGCGGGTCGCCTGGCTGGACCGGGTGCGTGCTCCTGCGGCTCCCTTGTTGCCGAGTATGTTCGGGAAGACTGACCCGGGCCAATGAATTTTTAGTTAAAGTTATAAAATAACTTGGTTATTCATTTATACGATAGTATAGGAACTACATACTCTCGTATTATATTCGAGTCGTTGCCAAATAGTCGTTAGGTTGTTAACATGTGAATTCAGTGTATGGTATACTAATTTCCTTGATCGCCGCGACTGGCGCGGTCGAGAACGGCCCTATCGGTAAGTCGTTTCTGGTTGGTCTATGGGCTCGGCCGAAATAAACCAGACGCGGAGTGTGGTTATTTTGGCTTGACTCGTGCCGGAGGGCGGCGAAGCTGGGTAATGTCCCAAATTGGACTTACCAAGAGTCGGCCATGCAAAAAGCCCCATAGGCGGGGGTCTGCCGGGGCTTTCGTTGGTTCGATGGTCCGTGTTCCAGGGGTATTTGGCCGAAAAATGCTGACAGGAATTTCAAACTGGGACACTACCCAAGGCTGAAAGGCCGCCAACCTAGGGAGAGGGCCCGTGGAAATACTCCTGGCGGATGACCATGATCTGGTCAGGGAGACGCTCAAGTTCTACCTCGAGAAAATCGAGCCTGACACACGGGTGATCGAGGCCGGCACCTTCTCCGAGGCGCTCGACCAGGCCTCCAAGGCGGACTCCCTGGATCTCATCATTCTCGACCTTCAGATGCCCGGGATGAATCGCCTGTCCGGGCTCGAGGTCATGCGCGAACGGTTCCCGGATGTGCCTACGGTGATACTCTCCGGGGTGATTCAGCGCGACGACATCCTCAGCGCCATCCAGCGGGGCGCCGCAGGGGTGATCCCGAAGACGCTCTCCGCCTCCGGCATGACCAGCGCGCTTCGGCTCATTCTCGCGGGCGAGACCTATCTCCCGTCCACGGTCATCTCGAAGGGCGGGGCGGGCGGCGCCGTCAGCGCGCGCGACGCGTTTTCTCCCGAAAGCCCCCTGAATGCGCTCACCAACCGCGAACGGGACGTCCTGGAACTTTTGACGACCGGGGGGCTCACCAACAAGAAAATCGCCGAGGGGCTGGGAATCCAGGAAGTGACGGTCAAGCTCCATCTCAGGGGAATCTTCCGCAAGCTCGGCGCTTCCAACCGCACCCAGGCGGTCAAGATCGCGATGCAGCTCGGCTGGCAGGCGTAGCCGGCCCCGGAAGCCGCCGGGCCCCACCCCCGCGTTCCCTCCGACCCACAGACAAGGCCCAAGCCCCCTCAACCTGACCGGATTATGCTCTAAGATCCTGGTTGCATCGGATTGGGTCGCGACCGGCCGAGGCCGGCGGCGCGGCGAAGGGCGGGGCGGGCCTCAGCCCAGTCCGGTGCCGGTGAGGCTGTCGATGAACCTGAGCACGCCCGGGCCGAGCAGCACGACGAAGAGGGGCGGCAGGATGAAGAAGATCATCGGCACGGTCAGCGTCGCCGGCAGGCGCGCCGCCTTTTCCTCCGCCCTCATCAGCCGCTCGGTGCGGAACTCGGCGGCGAGCACGCGCAAGCTTTGCGCCAGCGGCGTGCCGTAGCGCTCGGTCTGGGTGAGCGTGTTGATGACGGCGCGGATGCTCGGCAGGTCAGTGCGCCTGGTGAGGTTCTTGAGGGCCATGCTGCGGTCGGGCAGAAAGCCGAGCTCCACCGCGGTGAGCCCGAATTCCTCGGCGATCTCGGCTTGCGAGCGCGCCATTTCCTTGGAGACCCGTTTGAGCGAGGCATCGAGGCTGAGGCCCGCCTCGGCGCAGATCACCATGAGGTCGAGGGCGTCCGGCAGCCCCTTGCGGAGCTGGTGGCGGCGCTTGTCGGTGGAATTCTTGACGAAGACGTCCGGAGCGTAGAGCCCGACGCCGATGCTGATCAGAAGGGCCCCCAGGCGCGTCAGCGGGGGCAGGTTGTACATCTCCACGCCGTAAAGCAGCACCGCGGCGGCGATGCCGAACAGCACCGGGGTGCTGAGTTTGAAGAAGAGATAAATCACCGCCGCGTCCCCCGAGCGCCATCCGGCCCTGGCCAGCCTGTCGGCCAGCGTCCTGGCCCGGTTCTGGCGCACCAGGTTGAGGCGTTTCACCACCTCGTGCATGAACCCGACGCCGCGCAGCCGCTGCGGATGTCGGCGCGGCGCCTTCATCACGCTCAGGAGCTGCTCGCGCCGCTGGGCAAGACCCTTGATGCGGGCCCCCAGGGGATCGCGGACCAACAGCCCATGCCACACCGCCAGCACGGTGAACAGCGCGGCGACCCCGGCCATCGCGACCATGGCGTCGTCCAGCGTGACGCTGGCGGGTAGAAACTCGGCGACGTTCATATCTCGAACCGCACCATCTTCGCCATGACGGCGGCGCCGATGACGAGCCAGGTAAGCCCGGCCCCGACCAGGAACTGGCCCCGCGGGTCTTCGAACAGCATCAATGAGTAATCCGGGTTCATCATGTAGATGATGACGCCCAGGATGAAGGGCAGCGCGCCGATGATGTAGGCGCTGGCCCGCGCCTCCGACGACATGGACCGGACCTTCATTTTCATCTGTCGGCGGCTGCGCAGCACGTTGGAAAGGTTCTGGAGCGTCTCCGCGAGATTGCCGCCGGTCTCCTTCTGCACCGCCAGGCCGATCACGAAGAACTGGAAATCGGTCAGCGGGATGCGGCCGGCCGCGTCCCACAGGGCCTCCTCCAGCGGTTGTCCGATCTTCATGGCATCGCCGATGCGGCGGAACTCTCCTCCCACCGGTTCGTCCAACTCCTGGCCGACGATGGTGATCGATTCCGTCACCGGAAGGCCGGACTTGAGGCCGCGCACGATGAGGTCGATGGCGTCGGGAAACAGCTTCAGGAACCGCGTCATGCGCCGCCTCGCCATGCTCCCCACCACCAGATAGGGGAGCCCGACGCCGACGACGATGCCAATCGGCGTCGCCACGGCGGCGGACACCGAAAAGTAGGCCGTGACGGCGGTCGCGGTGATCGCGCCCAGCAACAGGTTGGAGAGCACGTATTCCCCGAGGGTGATTCTGCGGCCGGTGCGCACCAGGCGCTGGCGCAACTGCGCCGGCGGCGGGACCACGCGCTTGATGAGCTTATCCAGGGTGGGGATCCCGCTGTCCGTGACCGTGCGCTTGAGGCGCGCGACCGACTCCTCGTCGTCGCCTCCCATCCATCGATCGCGGATGCGTCCGACCCGTCCGCGGATCCGCCGCCGCGCCGCCTCCTGCCCGCCGAAGACGGCCACGCCGACGATGCTGATCGCCACCAGGGCGCCCAGGAACACGAGCCCGCCGAGCGCGTTGACGTCGGCGAAGAGAATCCCCGCCTCGCCCATCACAGCGCTTCCAGGAGCGCCCGGTCGAGGCCGAAGTACGCGGCCTTCGGGGTGAAGTGGGGCCTGAGGCCGGTGGACTCGAAGGTGCCCAGCAACGTCCCGTCGCTCGCCTCGCCCTCGTACTTGAAGGAGAACAGGTCCTGCGTGGTGATGACGTCGCCCTCCATCCCCACGATTTCCATGATGTTGACCACGCGGCGCATGCCGTCGCGCATGCGGGCGATCTGCACGATCACGTCGATCGCGGCCGCGATCTGGGTGCGCACCGCCTTTGCAGGCAGATTGATGCCGGCCATGCCGATCATGTTCTCGAGGCGGGTCAGGGCCTCGCGCGGGCGGTTCGCGTGGATCGTGCCGAGCGAGCCTTCGTGCCCCGTGTTCATGGCCTGGAGCATGTCCACCGCCTCGGTTCCGCGCACCTCGCCCAGGATGATGCGGTCGGGCCGCATTCTGAGCGCGTTCTTCACCAGGTCCCGCATGGTGACCTCGCCCTGGCCTTCCAGGTTGGGCGGCCGGGTCTCGAGGCGAACCACGTGCGGCTGCTGAAGCTGCAGCTCGGCGGCGTCCTCGATGGTGACGATACGTTCCCCGACGTCGATCATCTGCGACAGCGAGTTCAGAAGTGTCGTCTTGCCCGAGCCCGTGCCGCCGGAAATCAGGATGTTGAGGCGCGAGCGCGCCGCGATCTTCAGCACCGTCGCCATCTCCGGCGAGAGATTCCCCTGGCGGACCATCACGTCGAGGGAGAAGCCCTTCTTGGCGAACTTGCGGATGGAGATGGAGGGGCCGTCGATCGCCAGCGGCGGAATGATGACGTTGACGCGGCTGCCGTCCTCGAGGCGGGCGTCCACCAGCGGGCTGGACTCGTCGACTCGCCGCCCGATCTTGGTGACGATGCGGGTGGCGATGTTCATGACGTGCTGGTTGTTGCGGAACTCGATGTCGGTCAGCGTCAGCTTGCCGCCGCGCTCGATATAGACCTGCTTGGCCCCGTTGACCATGATGTCGGTCACGCTGTCGTCGGCCAGAAGCGGCTCCAGAGGCCCCAGCCCCAGCATGTCGTTGAAAAATATGGTCACCAGGTCGCGCTGCTCGAGCGAATTCAGCTGGAGCTTCTCCTCGGCCAGGATCTCGGTGACGATCTCGCCGATCTGCTGGGCGATTTCCTCGCGCGGCATTTGCGACGCGGCGACGACGTCGATCCGGTTCATGAGGATCGGCCGGATGCGGGACACCGCCTCCTCGACGCTGGCCTTGCTCGCCGTGCGGCCGCCCGGGCCCGCGGCAGCCTGCGGCGGCGGTGAGGAAGACGACGGCGATGGCGGCGCCTCCGAGGCCCCCGGCGGCGATTCCGACTCGAGCCGGCGGCGCCGCGCCTCCGCGAGCAGATCGTTGAGCAGGACGCTCACGAGCCCGCGCTGCTCCAGGGGCCGGACCGCGAGGTTCTCGTTGGTGAGGAAGTCGTCGACAATCGCGCCGATGCGCGCGGCAAGCTCGTCGCGCGGAAGCGACAGCGCCGCCGCGCCTTCGATCTCTTCCGTCACGATCGAACGCAGCGAGTCGCGGATGTCTTCGATGCCGGCGGAGCCGGGCTCCCGGCTGCCGGCCTTGGGGGCGCCGGGGGGCACTTCCCGGGGCGCCGTCGGTGCAGCGGAATAGCCGTACCGCTTGGTGGCGGCAAGGCGATCGCGGCTTATGCTCTCGGGTCCCCGCTTGTTGAACATCCCATCCCTCACGCCGTCCCGCGCTTCCCGAACAGGATCCCGCGTTTGGGCTCGGACAAGCCGGACAGCCGCAGCTCCAGCTTGCGCAGCGCCTGAACGATCCCTGAGCGCTTGGCCACGGCGGGGAGCGGCTTGCCGGCGTTGGCGCTGGCGGTCGCCGCCTTGGCGTCGTCGGGGATGACGAAATCGATGCCGGTCTCGATGCCGCGCTCGAAGTCCCGCTTCGAGATCTGCCCCTTGGCCCCTCGCCGGACCCGGTTGGCGATCACCGACACATTGGCGTCACCGGCGGCCTCCTTGAGGAAGGAGAGGACGCACATGGTATCGCGCACGCAGGGCAACGACAGGTCGCACACCACGCCGACCTCTGCGGCCTTCGCCAGGAGAGCCCGGCTTTGGACGAGATTGCCGCGGGGCAGGTCGACCACGATGCAATCGAAGGTCTCGCGCATTTCGTCGAAGAGAAGATCGATCGCCTCCGCATTGAAGGAGACCGCCACGTCGATCGGCTCCTCGCTGGCGAGCACGAACAGCTGCTCGCTCTCGTTCACCATGGCGCTGGCGATGAAGAGGCCGTCGATGCGGCTGGGGTTCTGGAGCGCCTCGACCAAGCCATGGCTGGGCTCGATATCGAGGTTGAGGGCCAGCGTGCCGAACTGAAGGTCGAGGTCGACGAGGGCGACGCGCAGTTCCTGTTCGTGGGCCATCAGCCAGGCGCAGTTCATGGCCAGCGTGCTCGCCCCGGCCCCCCCGCGGCTGCCGACAAACACCACGATCCGGCCGAGCTTCTG
>JAZGAE010000144.1:0-7731 GCA_036475545.1 Alphaproteobacteria bacterium | reverse complement strand
GGTCATGTTCTCCGTGCCCTACTTCGCGGGACCTCTGCTCGATGTCGCCAAGCGCTACGGCATCAAAGTGAACTTCAAAACCAATTTGCGGGCCGTCAATGGCGATGAGAAAATGGCCGTGTTCGACGTGCAACAGGACGATGGGAGCGTCAAGCAGGTCGAGAAGAAATTCGACATGATCCACGTCTCGCCGCCGCAGAGCGCGCCGGATGTCATCAAGCGTAGCCCGCTGGCAAACGACGCGGGCTGGGTCGACGTCGACCAAAACAGCATGCAGCACAAGCGTTATGCCAATGTGTTCGCGCTCGGTGACGCCGGGTCGACTCCCAACTCCAAGACGGCCGCCGCTGTGCGCAAACAGGCGCCCGTCGTCGTCACGAATGCGCTTGCCACGCTCCGCCGTGACCACGGCTCAGGCGCTTACGACGGCTACGCCTCGTGCCCACTGACAACGGCCTATGGCAAGGTTATGCTCGCGGAGTTCTGCTACGGCGGCAAGGTGACGCCAACCTTCCCCCTCGATCCGAAGGTCGAACGGCGCAGCATGTGGTGGTTGAAGACGAAGTTCCTTCCCTACCTCTATTGGAACCACATGCTGAAGGGCAAGATGTTCGACATCCTCCACAAGGAGTGGCGCTCGACCTAAAGCCACAGCGAGCGGCGAGCGAGTACAGGGGCGGGCGTCGGGAACTCCGGACGGTGGGAAACTGAGTCTCCTGGCGCCGTGTTCGGGCGTCTTCGAGGGCCCGCCGGGCCGGTGGGGCCGCAAGCGCGTGGCGGTCAGGCTCCGCGACCTCGCGGTGGCCTAAGTGGCCGGAGCCCGCGTTCCACCCGCTCGTTCCGGCTGAAAGATCAAGAACCCTTGGACTCGCCAGATCCGTCCGGGTGTCGGGCCAAGCGCGTGAAATTCAGCGCAAGCCCTGCCCGGAGCGAGCCGGCGATCCCCGCCGACCGGGAGTCTCTTTATAGACTCAGGCGCCGGCCGTATAGACTCAGGCGCCGGCCGTCCGGGGCTAGCCCGTGATCCGCCGGGGCAAGCGTACGGAAAGAATGCGTACGCCCGATACTATGCCGAACCGGTACCCCGCCGATTGCTGTCCAACGATTCGACGCCCATTATCTCGCGGACCCTGTTGGCGAGCTCGTGCCGATAATAGGGCTTGGCAAGCGTGGGCAGTTCCGCCCCGCCCTCGCCTGCTCTGCTTACTTCGTCGGGATCGTAGCCCGTGGCCAGCAGCACCTTGAGAGCGGGGTTCGTCCGGCGCGCTTTTTCGGCCAGTTCCGGGCCCGACATGCCACCAGGCATCACGATGTCCGAAAACAGCATGTCGATGCGCGCGCCTTCCTCGAGGGTGGCAAGGGCCGTGGGTCCGTCGCTGGCCTCCAGCACCTCGTAGCCAAGCCTTTCGAGGGTGGCGACGGCGACCGCCCTTACCACGTCGTCGTCCTCGACCACCAGGATCGTCCCGCTCCCCGTCGGAAGAGTTTCCCTGTCTTTCGGCTCTTCTTCGATCGCTTGCGTCTCGACCACGCCCTCGGCTTTGGGAAGGTAAAGTTTGACCGTGGTTCCGCGGCCTTCCCCGCTTTCGATCTCGACGTGCCCGCCCGATTGCTTGGCGAAGCCGTAGACCATGCTCAGGCCGAGGCCGGTTCCCTTGCCCACATCCTTCGTCGTGAAGAAGGGTTCGAACGCTTGTTCGAGCACCTCGGGCGCCATGCCGGAACCCGTGTCCTCGATCGAAATCACGACGTATGCACCCGCGTCAAGATCGGGGATCTTGTCGGCCCGTTCCCGATCGAGACGGACGTTTTCGACCGCCATGGTGATTGCGCCGCCCTCCGGCATGGCGTCGCGGGCATTGATGGCGAGATTGAGAAGGGTGGCTTCCAGTTCCCCGGTGTCGACCACGGCAGGCCACACATTCTCGGCGATTCGCGTTTCGACCCGTATGGCTTCGCCAAGCGTCTGTCCGAACGTCTCCGTGTAGCGCAATACCACTCGACCGATATCCGTTAGCTCCGGGGAAAGCGGCGTTTTACGCGAATAGGCCAACAGGGCCGTCGTCAGTTCCTTTCCCCTGAACGCCGCCCTGATGGCCGTATCCACCCGCTTGCGCAGCCGCTCTTGGCCCCTCACCTCCTCCTCGATCAACTCGAGGTTGCCCGTGATGGCCATGAGCAGGTTGTTGAATTCGTGGGCCACGCCGCCCGTGAGATGGCCCACGGCTTTCATCTTCTGCGTCTGCCGCAACTGTTCTTCCAGCATCTTCTGCCGCGAGACGTCGCTCATGGTGCCGATGAAATAATGGTCTTCGCCCAGAAACACCTCGCTGATGGCGAGTTGCAAGGGAAACTCCTCGCCGTTCTTGCGCCGGGCGACAACCTCGTGGGGGCCCTTGCCGAGAATCTCGCTTTCGCCGGTGTTCAGGTAGTTTCGCACGTATAGGTCGTGATGGCGGGCGTCGTGGTCGTTCATCAGCATGGTGATCGGCCGGCCGGTGATCTCCGCCACCTCGTAGCCGAATATCTCGGCCGCCGCCGCGTTGACGGACTCGATGCTTCCCCGCTCATCGGCTGTGATGATGCCGTCCGCGGCATGGCTCATGATGGCGCTCAAGCGCTCCTCGCTCCTGCGGAGCCCCTCCTCGGCCTTTCTTTTGACCAGATTGTCTTTGAAGAAGGCGAGGGACCTGGCCATCTGTCCCATTTCGTTGTCCAGGTCCGTTCCATCGATCTCCTGTTCCAGATCGCCTGCGGCCAACCGGTTCATGATGTCCGTCATGCGATTGATCGGTCTCACGACCCTCGTGAAGATCAGCCACAACGACATCGAGGTGAGAAAGACCACCAGGCCCGAGCTGGTCCACAGGGAAGTCGCCGCCAACCGCTCGACGAGACGCAATGCATTGGTGACCTCGAGCGACCTTTCCTCGATCTGAGCGGCGACCTCCCTGTCGAGAATCGCGAACCCCCAGAGGGAAAGCCGGTCGTGTACGTTGACGGCTTGATCGATCGCCTGCGGCGATTGGCCTTGGCCGATGAGATCCGTGGCCAGATCCAGCCCTTCCCTGTAATGCCGCAGGGTATTGCGGATGTCTTCGAGCGCCAGCCCTTCCGCCTTGTTCACCCCAAGGGCGCGGTACCTGGCAATGATCTCTTCGGCGCCGGCGAGCCTTGCCCTGACCTGTTCCGCCTGCTCCGGCTCATGGCGCAGGACGTAGTTCTTGAACTGGTGGACCATGCCGCCGTAGCCGAGTTCGGAACGCAGCGCGTCCACGGCATGGGCCTTCTCGAAAGTCGGGGAATGATCTTCAAGATGAGTGGCGTCGCTTTCCCCCAGGTTGTTCAATCCCCTGAGGGCGAGCGTATCATCGACCCTTACGATCTCGTCGATCTCGCGGGGTGATTTTCCTTCCGCGATGAGGCGTTGCGCGACCAGCAGGGCGTCCGCGTAGTTCTCGATCGTATCCTCGATATCCTTGAGCGCGGCGTGCTCCGCTTGGGAGACGCCGAGGGCCCTGTACTGCTTGATGGTGGAGAACGCGGCGCCCAGGTGTTCTTGCACCTTGTCCATCCGTGGCATGTCCTGGCGCAGGACGAAGTCCTTGAACTCGTGGATCATGCCGCCATAGCCAAGGGCGGAGCGCAGCACGCTGCGCAGGCGGGCCTGTTCCGAGCGCTCGTGCTGGAATGCGTCCCACTCGGCACTGACGTCCGAGATCTTGTTTACGATGACGAAGCCGGACGTGAGAAGGATTGCGCCCGACAGGGCAAGGGACACGATGAAGATCAGTCCGCTTGTCCTGAATTTCAGGTTTCTCATTTTTAACTAATTCTAGTTCGTCCCCATGGGGACCCGTCCATATTTGGATTGGAACCGTTTACGATTCATTAACGATACGAAGCTTGCGGAAGGTCTCCTTGGCGAGCGCCGGGACAAGAAGGGCTTGGCAGCTCCGTGCCAACCGGGGTCATCGGAAAGAGCCTGTTTCGCTGCGCGACCCTCGTTCCCGCAGATGCCCGGCGCAACCGGACGCGCTGACTCGCCGGCGAAGGACTGGACTTGCCGCCGTTGGGGAAGACAAGGCCCCGGCAGCACTCGCTCGATCCCCCCTGCAAGGAGACGTCCCGCTAGGGGAGGCGTGCCGTTTGGGGGGATTCGAAGGGATGGTGGGCGCTGCTGGGTTCGAACCAGCGACCCCCGCCGTGTGAAGACGGTGCTCTCCCGCTGAGCTAAGCGCCCGAAGAGGGCGGCGTGGCGGCCATGCGATCGGCGGCCCCGCGCCGGCCTGAGACGTTCATGGCCGATATAGGGCCGGCCGAATACGGCTGTCAAGGAAGGCGGCCTCGCCGCCGATCCCTGGCCGTGGCTGGGGAAGGGGCACACGGCGCGCGATTCGTCCGGCCAGGCCCGCCGGCCCGGGCCCTGAAACCTTCCGTAACAATTCGTGTGGCAAAAAACCCTTCTAAAAAATCCCTCTTGGCCTTAAGCCTTTGTCCTATGGAAGAAAGCAAGGGTCGATGCCGGGTGCGCCGCATGGCCCCGTCGTTCGCGCGCGGGTTTCCATGACCGTACCCAAGACGGCGGCCGTCGTGCTCGCCGCGGGCGCAGGCACCCGGATGAGGTCGGACCGGCCCAAGGTCCTGCATGCGCTCGCCGGCCGGCCCATGGTCCATTACGTGCTGGAGGCCCTCGCTCGGGTCGGGCCCGAGCGCACCGTCGTTGTGATCGGCCCCGAAATGCGCGAGGTCGAAGCGGCGGTCGCGCCCGCCCCCTGCGTCGTCCAAGCGGAGCCCTTGGGGACCGGCCACGCGGTCTTGGCCGCGCGCGAGGCGCTCGAACGATCCAAGGGCGACGTCCTGGTGCTCTTCGCCGACACGCCGCTGATCGCGCCGCAGACGCTCGAGAGGGTGCTCGCCGCGCGCAGGGAGCCGCCCGGCCCTTCGGTCGTGGTGCTCGGCATGCGCTTGTCCGACCCGGGCGGCTACGGGCGGCTCATTACGGGTCCCGACGGCACGCTCGAGGCCATCGTCGAGGCCGGCGACGCGAGCGCCGACGAGCTGGAAGTGAATTTGTGCAACTCCGGCGTCATGGCCGTCGACGGAGAGGTCTTGTTCGAGTTGCTGGACGGGCTCACGACCGACAACGCCAAGGGCGAATACTACCTCACCGACATCGTCCGGCACGCCCGCGCGCGGGGGCTTGGTTGCGCGGCGGTGGAGGGCGCGGCCCATGAGCTCATCGGCGTCAACTCGCGCGCCGATCTGGCGGTGGCGGAAGCGCTCATGCAAGAGCGCCTGCGCGCCGCCGCCATGGCCCACGGCGCGACGCTCGCCGACCCGACCACCGTCTACTTCAGCTTCGACACGGCGCTCGGGCGCGACGTCGTCATCGGCCCCAACGTCGTCTTCGGCCCCGGGGTTTCCGTGGGCGACGGGGTGGAGATCAGGGCCTTCTCGCACATCGAGGGGGCGAGGATCGCCCCCGGGGCCAAGATCGGGCCCTTCGCGCGGCTGCGCCCCGGCGCCGAGATCGGTCCGGACGCCCGGGTCGGCAACTTCGTCGAGGTCAAGAACGCGCAGCTGGAGGCCGGAGCCAAGGTCAACCACCTGAGCTACATCGGCGACGCGCGGGTGGGCGAGGGGGCCAACATCGGGGCCGGCACCATCACTTGCAACTACGACGGCTTCACCAAGGCCCACACCGACATCGGCGCCGGCGCGTTCGTGGGCTCCAACACGGCGCTCGTGGCCCCGGTCACGGTGGGCGCCCGCGCCGTCGTGGGCGCCGGGAGCGTGATCACCCGCGACGTCGAGGACGACGCGCTCGCCGTCGCCAGGGCCGAGCAGAGCAACCGCGAAGGGGGCGCCGCTCGGCTCAAGGAGAACAGGGCGGCGAAGCCGGGCAAGCGGGCGGCGGGCAAGAAGGGCTGAGGCCATGTGCGGCATCATCGGCATCATCGGCAAGGGCGAGGTGGCGCCGCTCCTGATCGAGGGGCTGAAGAGGCTGGAGTACCGCGGCTACGATTCGGCCGGCATCGCCACCCTGGTGGATGGGCGCATCGAGCGCCGCCGCGCCGAGGGCAAGCTCGGCAATCTCGAGGCCCGCCTCGCCGACCATCCAATCAAGGGCACCATCGGCATCGGCCACACCCGCTGGGCGACCCACGGCGTGCCCAACGAGGTAAACGCCCATCCCCACGCCACCGACCGGGTGGCCGCGGTGCACAACGGCATCATCGAGAACTTCCAGGAGCTGCGCGACGAGCTGGAGGAGCTCGGCCACCGCTTCGAGACCGACACCGATTCCGAGGTCATCGCCCACCTCATCACGCGCTATCTCGACGAGCAGCTCTCGCCCCAAGACGCCACGGCCGCCGCGCTCAAGCGGCTGGACGGGGCGTTCGCGCTGGGCATCATCTTCGCAGGGCGCCACGATCTCATGATCGGGGCCCGGCGCGGCAGCCCGCTCGCCATCGGCAAGGGGAACGGCGAGATGTTCCTGGGCTCCGACGCCCTCGCGCTCGCGCCCTTGACCGACAAGATATGCTACCTGGAGGAAGGCGACTGGGCCGAGATCACGCCGGCGGGCGCCGTCATTCACGACGCCGGCGGCCGCGTGGTGGAGCGCGAGATAAGGCGCACGGCGGCCTCGGGCGCCGTCACCGGCAAGGGCAACTTCGCCCACTTCATGCTCAAGGAGATCTTCGAGCAGCCGGCGGTGGTCGGCGACACGCTGCACAGTTTCCTGAACCCGCTCACGCGCACCGTCCAGCTTCCCGAGCTTCCTTTCGACTGGGCGGAGGTGCCCAGGCTCACGCTGGTCGCCTGCGGCACCTCGTTCTACGCGGCCCTGGTCGCCAAGTACTGGTTCGAGAGGATCGCGGGGCTGCCGGTGGAGGTGGACATCGCCTCCGAGTTCCGCTACCGGGGCGCGAGGCTGCCGGAAGGCGGCGTTGCGCTCTTCATCTCCCAGTCTGGCGAGACGGCGGACACCCTCGCCGCATTGCGCTACGCCCGCGACGAGCGCCAGCGCGTGGTCGCGCTCGTCAACGTGCCGGAGAGCACCCTGGCGCGGGAGGCCGACGCCGTGCTCACCACGTATGCCGGGCCCGAGATCGGCGTCGCCTCTACCAAGGCGTTCACGACCCAGCTCACGGTGCTCGCCTGCATGACGATCACCGCGGCCCGCGCCCGCGGCGCCATCGACGAGGCGAGAGAAGCGGTGCTTTCGGAGGCGCTGACCGAGGTGCCGGCGCGCGCGTTGGAGGTCCTCAACCACGACGAGGCCTTGCGCGAGATCGCCCGCGACATCGCCGAATGCCGCGACGTCCTCTATCTGGGGCGCGGCACCGGCTACCCCATCGCGCTCGAAGGTGCGCTCAAGCTCAAGGAGATCTCGTATATCCACGCCGAGGGCTACGCGGCGGGCGAGATGAAGCACGGCCCCATCGCGCTGATCGACGACGGCGTGCCGGTGATCGTCATCGCGCCTTCGGACGAGCTGTTCGAGAAGACCGCCTCCAACATGCGCGAGGTGATCGCCCGCGGCGGGCGCGTGATCTTCTTCTCGGACCGGAGAGGGCTCGAGAGGCTCGGCAAGGTCGCCGCCGCCACCATCGAGCTCCCCGCCGTCGATCCGTTCGTGGCGCCGATCCTCTATGCCATCCCGGTGCAGTTGCTCGCCTATCACACCGCCGTCCTCAAGGGCACCGACGTCGACCAGCCCCG
>JAZGAE010000143.1:0-22212 GCA_036475545.1 Alphaproteobacteria bacterium | reverse complement strand
TGCATGAAGAACCCGAGCGGTATCAGCACGAGCACGCGCGCGCGGGGAAACAGCAGAAGGTAGCCGCCGAGGATGCCGCCGATCGCTCCGCTGGCGCCGATCATCGGGACCGTCGAGCCCGGATCCTGAATCCCCTGGGCAAGCGCCGCGGCGGCGCCGCACAGCAGGTAGAACACGACGAAGCGGACGTGCCCCATCGCGTCCTCGATGTTGTTCCCGAAGATCCAAAGGTACAGCATGTTGCCGCCAAGATGCATCCAGCCGCCATGGAGGAACATGGAGGTGATCACCGAAAGCGCGGGCGGGATCGCGGCCACCCCTGCAGGCAGGGCGCGCTCGCCAAAGAGCACCGCGGGCACAAGACCGAAGCCGTAGATGGCCCGCTCCGCTTCGGCCGGCGAGAGCGACAGCTCCCAGAGGAAAAACACCACGCAGGCGGCGATGATGCCGACCGTCACGATCGGCCTCAGCACCGTCGGGTTATCGTCGTGTAGCGGTATCATGGCTCGACTAGAGAGATCATGGCTCGACTAAAGAGATAGATACAGGATCGAGTATGCCAACCGCCACTCCACCCCTGCCCATCGGTCCGCCAGAGTCCAGGCCTCCGGCCCTACCGCGGCCAGTAGGCTGGCGGCGGGGCCGGCGGCGCCGGCGGGCGCGCCGCCAAGGCCTGCGGAGCGAACACGAGCCAGTCGTCGCGCTCGACCCCGGGCGCCCGGTAGACGCCGGCCCCAGGCGCCGCCCACAGGGTCACATCCATGCGCTCGCTGGCGTAGCGTCGCCCCGGCCGGTAGGGGTCGAAGTGCAAGTCGTCGTCCGCGACATCCTCCCGCAGCACCGAACCGAAGATCAGGTGCAGCCAGCCGCCCGAATAAAACATGCGGCCCGAGATCACCCTGGTATCGGTGAGGCCGAGGAATCCCCTGTAGCGTTGCTCGACGGCGAAGGTTACGTCCTGATCGGGCCGGGCCCGCGCCAGTCCGGCCTCGAGGCCGCGACCCAGCGCCTCCAGCGAAGCCGGTTCGAACAACGGCCGGGGCTCATCACCGGGCGAGTGCCGCACGCCGATGCGCCGCAAGCCATTCCGCAACTGGTCGGCGGAAACGCGCACCGGGTGCACGTTGGGAGGAAGCGCAACGGTCTCGGGCACCTCCGGGGGCTCGATCCGCACGAACTGCTCGCCCGACCGCCAGATCTCCACCGGCTTCTTCTCCTGGTCGCCCATGGCCGAGCACGCCCCAAGCACGGCGGCGAGAGCGAGGAGCGCGGCGCCAACCGAGGCGAAGACAGCGCCGGTCCGCACATCGCTTCGTGAACCTATCGAGCCGCCTGCTGGCATGGTCGTGGTGTTGTCGCCTCCCAGGGATTCGAAAGAAGAGGCCGGCAAGGTCGCCGGACTGAACTTGGCGCCGTCCGTGCCGCCGGACTCCCGCCGTTCCGCCTGAGCCCCGGCGGGACTTGGCTCGTGGCGGCATTCGTCCACGAGCGTCGGCGGCGCGGCTACCTCGAACCCTTCGCCGGCGCGGCGAAGGGGATTTCGACCCACACGAAACCCCGCTCGTTGGTGCCCGGCCGAAGCGTGTAGCGCAGCGTCCACGAGCGCCCGTTTTGGGTGTCGAACAACACGTTGAGGTACGGGTCGGACACGTTAAGGTTCCGGTCCGGCTGGTAGAGCTCCAACAGCAGGTAGCGATCGCCCAAGGGCGTCGCGAGCCCCGCCCCGTACTCCGCCGCCGTGGCCGGCAGCGCCACCGCCAGATAAAGGCCCGCCGCGATGATTAACTTCATTCGTCGCTTCATCGGTCGATTCCAGTCTCGTTCCTCGTCGCCGACTCGCGCGCGACGCGCCGAGCGCGACCGGCGGACAGCATACCTCAAATCGGCTCGGGCGCGGTCCCCGTGGGCTTCGCATCATCCGGCTTTTGCAAACGCGATGGCCCTAAGCCCTGTTTCGACGGTCTATTTTTTCGTTCTTCAACGACCCGGGATGCCCGCGACCGCACCGCCCGCGCCTCACTGGCGCCAGCCGCCAGCAGCTCGTCTGGCCGCATCGCGGCGCCAGGCGTCCCCGCCGCGCCGCTAAACGGGCAGGCCGGCGGTACGGTCAGCGACCACCGCGGCGTTCCGCCACCGCCGCGGCGCTCGGGATCGTTTCCGCCCCTTGCCGCTCATGACGGAGGCAGAAGACAAAAAATGCCCCGCTGGAGCGGGGCAGTCCCGTTTGGCCTCGGGAAAACTCGTAACCTCCGCAGATCAGTGAGATCGCGAAGCTAATCTCGAACGCGTGAGCGGGGGGCCTCGGCTACTTGCCTCGCGCGTTCATCCAACTCGTCCAGGCCAGCGTCAGGCAAAAGGCGCTCATCCCGGCAACGACAAGAATCAAAAAACCGATCTCTCCGCTTGTCATCTCCATCTCCCGAATTTTGCTCGACAATGCCGGGGAAAGACGGGCCGTGCATTGATCTGAATCAAGGTTGGTCCAAGCTGAGCCGGGATTTCGCGCTAGCGCCGCGCCGCTTTCACGCGGCGTCAGATCAGGGGCGGCTGCCGCCGCAGCCGGCGTTCCCGCAAGGCGCCCATCTCGCCCAGATGTTCGCGGACGATCGCCTCGGCGCGGGCCCGGACCTCCTCGAGGGCCACGGCCTCCGCCGTGCGGAGCTGCAAACCGACCAGTTGCGGCTCGTTCACGGGCAGGCCGATCTGGCTCACGAGACAGCACTGGGCATCGGTTACCCCGTCGATCGCGTCGACCAGCGCCTGGGTCATGAGCTGAGCGGTCACGTTGTAGACCTTGCCCACGTGGGTGACCGGGTTCTTGCCCGGCACCGACTCCATGGTCATCGGGCGATAGGGCGTGATGAGGCCGTTGACCCGGTTGCCGCGGCCGGCCTCCGCCGACGTGCCCGTCACTGTCAGGTAAACGGAGCCCTTATCCGGGGTCGTCCGCGGCGTTGACGTCGACGGTCACCGGCAGCCGGCTCATCCGGGCCGCCGCCGCGCGCGCCAGCCCGGCGATCCGCTCCTTCCCCGCCAAGTAGTCGTCGAGGTTGGAGAGATAACGGTCGACGAAGGCGCCGGCCACACCGGCGCCTCAACCGGCTGGAAGCTGGCCGGCCCCAATCCGGGGCCAACGGGCGTACCATTGCGGCGCGAACGTTCTATTTCTTCGTTTGATCGGGCCATCCGTTCGCGGGATGCGGCGGACGCGAGGGCTTACCGCCCTCCTTGCCCAGAGAAGGTTTCACCCCTGCGCCAAACGCTTGACGACTTGCACTTCCGGCAGACGCGCTCGCCCGCCCATTCGCTCACGAATGGCTTGCGACACATCAGGCATTTCCGGCGCTTGGGCTTCAGCGCACACTCAACCAAGTCCTTCATACACATATATATTGTCCGACTGAGGAATATATCAAACGCATGTTGTGGACGAAACGGGCGACTCGAGCCGTCAAGGCAATAGGACGCGCCCGATGCCCGCCCCGATGCGCCGAGGCTTCCTACCGCCTCTCACCTGAGTCAAAATAAAAAGATGAGGCTTCGCATTCGCAGCATGGCCATCTCGGGCGACGCGGTGGGAAGGTCAGGCAAGCCCGGACGCGGTGGGAAGGTCAGGCAAGCCCGAACGGATCAAGGGTATCGGCGATGAACGAATTATGGGCGGGGTTGCTCGGCGTGGTCGCGGGGGCGGCGATCGCCTTCGCCGCAAGCTACTATTATTTCTCGAGGCGGCTTCGCGGGTCCTCACAAGAGCCTAGCGAGCCCGCGACCGAGGAGCCCGCTTACGACATCCATGCGCTCGCGGACTCATTCGCGGCGGAGATAGGACGTCTTGTGGAGGGGCTGCGGAGCTACGACGAAGAGCTGAAGGGAAACAAGTACACCGTGTGCGACCTCGGCCAACCGGTGATGTTCGAGGAGCCTCAATTCACCGAGGACGATTTCAAGGTGCTGACCACGAATGTGGGAGAGATTGGTCGCTTCCCTTCGGACACGACCTGGGCGTTGGTCGGCTTTTACTACTTTCTGGAGACCCTGCCGGAGCGCGTGCGTGAAATCAACGAGTCCGTCAGGGGCGAATACACTCGAACGGCCCGATCGGCCGTCGATATGGGTAGGGCTTACATCGCGGACCTCGACAAGGCCCTGGCAGAAGGCGGCGTGCTCGTCGACAGCCTCGCCGCCCTCGCCGCCGAAGCGCCGCCGCCGGCTGGCGCTGCGCCCGAATGAGTTCCGTCCCCGACCTCTCCCGCAACGCTGGTCTTGCCGTGAGAACGGACGACGACGAAGCGCCCCGCCTTCCCCGGCCCGGCTCCGGCCGGCTCGGGGAACTCGCTCTCAGGAGCTGCGAGGTTTGCCGCCTCGATGCCGCGGGAGGGGCTCCCGCGACGTAGATGCCTGCGGGACGGGTTGTATCATCGGCTCTTGGCGGGAGACGATCCTGCTTCCCGTCAGAAGACCAACGGGGTGCCGACTGAGCTGCGGGGCCCTTCGCCCTGAGCCGCCACCGACGAGACGGGGCGATGCACGACACGAGATTTCAAGAGCGACTGCGGGAGCTGGCCGAAGACCGGACGCACGGGGCGAGCGAGCTCGCCCGGCGCTCGCTCGAGGTCGCCGCCGAGAGTGCGCGTCACGCTCCGGCGAACGACGTCCGCGAGCTGAGCCACACGCTCCACGAGCGGGCCGCCGCCATGGCAGCCGCCCGGCCCAGTATGGCGCCGCTCCAGAACCTGTTGGGGAGGTGGCAAGAGGCCCTGGCGGAGTTGCCCGCCGGCGAGCTCGAGTCCGCGCGCCGCAAAGCGGCGGAGGCGGCCCTTAGGCTCACCGAGGAGTCCCGGAGCGCCGCAGTGGAAGCGGCGACCACGGCGGCCGAGTTCATCGGCGCGGGCCGCACCGTCATGACCCACAGCCTGAGCTCCACCGTGCTGGAGGTCTTTCGCCGCCTCAAGGATGCGGCCGTGCGCGCCATCGTCACCGAATCCCGGCCGCTGTGCGAAGGACGGGAGCTGGCGGCGCGGCTCTCCGAGTGGGCCATCCCCACCACCTTCATCACCGATGCCGAGGTCGGGCTGTTCGTGGAGCGGGCGGACCTGGCGCTGGTCGGCGCGGACACCGTATTGGCGGACGGCAGCGTGGTGAACAAGGCGGGAACCTACCTGCTGGCGCTCGCGGCCAGGGACCGGGGCATCCCCTTCTACGTCTGCTGCGAGAGCTTCAAACGGTTAAAGGCCGAGACGAAGCGGCCCATATTGGAGGAAATGGATCCCTCCGAGTTGGGCACGCCCGAGCGGCCTCACGTCACGGTCGCCAACGTCTACTTCGACGTGACCCCCGCCAGGCTCGTCTCCGGCTGGTTCACCGAACACGGCCCGGTGCGCGAGGGCGAGGCGTGGCCGTGACCCGCGCGCTGCCCAATCCGGCGCGAGGCCGTCGAGTGCGAGATTGGGCGGCCGGGCTTTCATTTGCGCCTTCGTTGCCTATCTTTCGCGGGGTGGGAGGCAACAATCGCGAGCCCGCCGGAAGGGTATTGGCTGTACCTTGCGTGCTGGGATCTGCGGCGGGGTTCGTTGCTATTCGAGACCGGTAAGGGGCGTGTCATGGGCATTGTGGCGGCGAGCGAAGAAGCGACCTATGAGCTGATGCGCGAGAAGCTCAAGGACGTCGTGCCCGACATCGAGCTTCGCTACAAGGCCAAACTCGCCTACCAGATCAACGAGCTCAAGAAGGAACGCAACGCGGTCATCCTGGGACACAATTACATGGAGGCCGCCCTCTTCCACTCGGTTCCCGACTTCACCGGCGACTCGCTCATCCTCTCCCGCCGCGCGGCGGAGACGGACGCCGACATCATCGTCTTCTGCGGCGTGAAATTCATGGCCGAGACCGCCAAGATCCTGAACCCGGACAAGACGGTTCTGCTGCCCTCGATGGAGGCCGGCTGTTCGCTCGCCGCCAGCATCACCGCCGAAGACGTCCGCCGGCTCAAGCGACGCTTCCCCGGGGTGCCGGTCGTGACCTACATCAACACCTACGCCGACGTTAAGGCCGAGACGGACATCTGTTGCACCTCGAGCAACGCGGCCAAGGTGATCGAGTCGTTCGGTGTCGAAACCGTGATCTTCCTCCCCGACGAATTCCTGGCCAAGAACATCGCCAGAGAGATGGGCAAGCGGGTCGTCTTTCCCGACGAGTACCTCGTGGGCGAGGTCTCGGCGGAAGGCCTGAGGAACACGATCATCGGCTGGCGCGGACGGTGCGAGGTGCACGAGCTGTTCACCACCGAGGACATCGAGACCGTGCGCAAACAGTTTCCCGACGTGCTGGTTCTCGCCCATCCCGAGTGCTCTCCAGAGGTGATCGCCAAGACCGATTTCTCCGGCGGCACCTCGGCGATGATCAAGTACGTGCAGGAGACGGACGCGCCCGAGTACCTGCTGCTCACGGAGTGCAGCATGGGCGACAACATCATCGCGGAGAATCCGGACAAGGGGATCCTGCGCCTCTGCACCCACCGCTGTCCCTATATGAGCAAGATCACCCTCGAGGACACCCTGGCCGCGCTGCAGAACAACCAGTACGAGATCGATGTCCCCGAACGCATCCGGATCCGCGCCAGGACGGCCGTCGATCGGATGCTCGAAATCGGATAGCAATCCCTTTACGCTTGCCGAGAGCGCCCAGAGGGCTACGGGCTGGCAACCGCGGGCGGGACGCCCAAAAGCCTACGGCCCTGCGCTAAAGCATAGGGTACGCGTGGCCATGGGACCGCGCACTTCGAGGAGGTTCTCCGATGTCTGACAGCCCCCGGATCACGCCGGCCACCGTCAGGTCCTTGGTCGCCCGGTCGATCTGGGACGTCGAGATGGCGTCCCTGCCGCCCTGGAAGGTCCGGCTGATCAAGGTCGCAAGACTGATCTACGCGGTCATCCGCGACCTGGTCGACGGGCAGATCAGCCTCAGGGCGATGAGCCTGGTTTACACCACGCTGCTGTCGCTCGTGCCGCTGCTCGCCATCAGTTTCTCGGTCCTGAAGGCCTTCGGCGTGCACAATCAGGTGGAGCCGCTTCTGCTCAACTTCCTGGAGCCGATGGGCGAGAAAGGGGTCGAGATCACGGAGCAGGTCATCGGGTTCGTTGAAAATGTCCAGGCCGGCGTGCTCGGCGTCGTGGGGCTCGGGCTGCTGATCTATACCGTGGTCTCCCTACTCCAGAAGGTCGAGCGGGCCTTCAACACCATTTGGCACGTCAGCCACGAACGTCCCTTCGCCCGGCGATTCAGCGAGTACCTGAGCGTGATCATCATCGGCCCAGTCCTGGTTTTTTCCGCCCTCGGCATCACCGCCACGGTGATGAGCGCGACGGTGGTTCAGGAAATCGCCGCGATTCAGCCATTTGGGGCGTTGCTCAATGCAGTGGCCAAGCTGGTGCCCTATGGTCTCATCGCCATCGCCTTCACGTTCATTTACATCTTCATGCCGAATACCAAGGTGCGCCTGCGTTCCGCGTTCGTCGGCGCGCTGGTAGCGGGAATCTTGTGGGAAACCACGGGATGGGTATTCGCGTCCTTCGTCGTGAGTTCGGCCAGGTACACGGCCATATACGCCGCCTTCGCCACCCTCATCGTGTTCATGATCTGGCTTTACTTGAGCTGGCTGATCCTGATGGTCGGGGCCAACATCGCGTTCTATCACCAACACCCCGAATATCTAGCGACCGAGCGGGGAACGATGAAACTCAGCAGCCGCATGAAGGAAAAGATAGCCTTGCTGATCACGCTCCTCGTGGGAGGCAGCTACTATCATGGGCGCCCTGCCTGGAGCGCCGAGGGACTGGCCGAGCGCCTCCGCGTTCCCGTCGACGCCGCGCAATCGGTGATCCAGGCCCTTGAGCTACGCGGCCTGTTGAAGCGAACCTCCGACGAGCCGCCATCCTATCTTCCCGCGCGCCCCCCGGAGACCACCGCGGTGAAGGATGTGCTCGATGCGGTCCGCGAGGCGGGCGAGGAGGCGCCCCTGAACCTTGAGCACCTACCTTCCGAGTCGGCCGTCGAGGAACTCATGGACCGTCTCGATCAGGCGTTGGCCGAGGCGTTTGCCGGGCGAACCCTCAAGGACTTGGCGGTCGCCGAGGAGGCACCCGTCGCGCGGCCTTTCGAGTGACCAGCGGAACCCACCGCCTCCGGGCGGCGAGGCACAACATGACCAAAGGCTCTTCCGCGCCTGGGCTTGAGCTGTTCAAGGCGGTGTCAGGAGGTGCTTGTCCACGAAATAAGGTTGAGCGGGGCCCATTGACGCCCTCACGATTCGGCTCCACCTGAAGGGGCAAAATGAGTAAGGGTGAAGAGGCGGCCGGCGGGGTTGCCGGCCGCAAGCGGTCGAAACGGATTCGCGAAAGCAAAGAGTCGAAGGTGAGCCGGACCGAGTTCCTCCACGACGTGCTGATCATAGGGAGCGGATCAGCGGGCCTCAGCGTGGCCCTGGAGCTGCCGGGAGAGGTGCGCGTGGCCATGCTGTGCAAGCGCAAGCTGGACGAGGGCGCGACCAGCTGGGCGCAGGGCGGCATTGCAGCCGTGCTCGATCCGGAAGATTCCATCGAGTCCCATATCGAGGACACGCTCAGCGCCGGGGCGGGGCTCTCGGACCCCGAGGTCGTGCGGCGCATCGCTGAGCAAGGACCGGCCGCCATCCGGCGGCTCGAATCCTTTGGCATCACACTCACGCGCGAAAAGGGTGACGGCCCAGCCGGGTACCACCTCACCCGCGAAGGGGGGCACAGCCATCGCCGCGTCGTTCACGCCGCAGACGCCACTGGACGCGCATTGCAGGCGTGTCTCCAGGACCAGTTGCTCAAACGCGAGAACGTCGAGGTGTTCGAGGATCACATCGCCGTCAACTTGATTACTCTCCCCGACCCGGTCGACGGCACCCCTCGCTGCATCGGGGCTTACGTGTTCGATTGCACGGAGAGGCGCGTGAAGCTGTTCCGCGCGCGCCTGGTGGTTCTGGCGACGGGGGGCGCCAGCAAGGTTTACCTTTACACCAGCAACCCGGACATCGCGACGGGGGACGGCGTCGCCATGGCGTGGCGGGCCGGCTGCCGGGTGGCGAACATGGAATTCACCCAGTTCCATCCCACCTGCCTCTATCACCCGGAGGCCAAGTCCTTCCTGATCACGGAGAGCGTGCGCGGCGAAGGGGGCGTGCTCCAACTGCCCGACGGATCCCCGTTTATGGACCGCTTCGATGCCCGCGCCGAGTTGGCGCCGCGCGATATCGTGGCGCGGGCCATCGACCACGAGATGAAACGGCTCGGCATCGACTGCGTGTACCTGGATATCAGCCACAAGCCGGCCGATTTCATCACCAGCCGTTTCCCCACGGTCCACCGCCAATGCCTGAAATTCGGCTTCGACATGACCAAGGGGCCGCTCCCGGTCGTGCCCGCCGCCCATTACACCTGCGGCGGGATCATGACGGACCTACGCGGCCACACGGATCTCCCGGGGCTCTACGCCGTGGGCGAGTGCACCCATAGCGGAATGCACGGCGCGAACCGCCTGGCCTCCAACTCGCTCTTGGAATGCCTCGTCCTCGGCCAGGCTGCGGGCGCGGACATCCGCGAGACCCTGCCGCGCTTCTTGGAGCCGCCTGCGGTTTCGCCCTGGGACGAGAGCTGGGTCACGGACGCGGACGAGTTGGTCGTGGTCTCCCACAACTGGGACGAGCTCAGGCGATTCATGTGGGACTACGTGGGGATCGTGCGGACGACGAAGCGCCTCGAGCGCGCCAAGCACCGCGTGGAGCTGCTTCAGCGCGAAGTTCACGAGTACTACGCGAGCTTCCGTGTCACCGGCGACTTGCTCGAGCTTCGCAACCTCACCGTCGTGGCGGACCTGATCATCCGCTCGGCCGTGGCCCGCCGGGAGAGCCGCGGGCTTCATTGCACGCGCGATTACCCCGAGCCCGACGCCTCGCGCCCGCCGCAGAACACGGTGCTCGTGCCGGAAAACTTCGTGCGCCGAGTGGCCCCGGTCGCGGCTTCCTAGGTGTCTACCCAAGCGCCCTCGAAAAGCGTCCCGCGGGGGCTCCGGCAACCATCACGAGAAGACCCCAGCCTCTTCCCGACAACTGGGCCTGGGGGAAATTTCGGCCAAATCGTCTCTCGCCCCGTGCGCCGCACGGGCACCGGGAGTGAACCGCCCTTCGAAAAACACACCGGCGCTTAACGTTCGAGCGAGATTCGATCACGAAAAGGCGGCGCCACGATTGCATGCCGCCGCCTGAAGGCCCGACCTTTCGCCCTTAATGGTGCCCTCGAAACCGCCTCGATGACCTCGCCGGAAAGCTCGTGGGGAGTGTTCAGGGCTATATCGTCGAGGCTCAAGATCCCCACCATCCGCTTGTCGTGGTTGATGATCGGCAGGCGCCGGATCTTCTTCTCCTCCATGAGGTGGGCGGCCTCGTCCACGTCAAGGTCGTCGAAGCACCAAGTGATCCCCCTCGACATGGCGTCTCGGACCGTCGTGGTCGCGGGGTCGCGGCCCTGGAGCAGGTCCGCCGGACCCGGACCCGCCAACCTTGGCGGCGGCAACCGCTTCAGCGCACGTCCAGGCGAGCGGATCAGTTATGACGGTCGCGTGCGTCGGTTCAGGCGATGGGGTCCGTATCCTCGAGGATCTCCCGCACCGCACGGGCCAGATTCCGTCTCCGGTACGGCTTGTCGATGAGCCTCGGCCTCCCTTGCGCGTCTTCGGCGCTGGCCCGCCATTCGTCGATGTACCCGCTGGTGAACAGCACTCTGAGCCCAGGGTTGCGGCGGCGCGCCTCCTCGGCCAGCTCCCGTCCGTTCATGCCGCCCGGCATCACCAGATCCGTGAACAGCAGATCGACGGGTTCCCTGCTGTCCATGACAGCGAGGGCCGCCGGTCCATTCTCGGCTTCGAGTACGTGGTAGCCCAGCCCTGTGAGAATGCTCACGGCGAGAGCGCGGACCTCCTTATCGTCCTCCACCACCAGAACGGTTTCGTCTTGTCCGCGATAGTCCTTCCGTGTTTCGTCGGCCTCCGCCGGCCTCCCTTCCCTTGCTTCCGCCGTGGGCAGGTACAGTTCCACCCGCGTGCCCTTGCCGGGCTCGCTTTCGATATCCACGAAGCCTCCCGACTGCCTGGCGAAGCCGTAGACCATGCTGAGCCCGAGGCCGGTGCCCTTGCCCACCTCCTTGGTGGTGAAGAAGGGCTCGAAGACCCGCTCCACCACCTCCGGCGGCATGCCGCTTCCCGTGTCCGTCACCGCCAGCATCACATAGTCGCCGGGCGCGGCGTCCGCGTGCTTGGCGGCGGCCACGTCGTCGAGGCGGACGTCGGCGGTCTCGATGGTGAGGCTACCTCCCTTGGGCATGGCGTCCCGGGCGTTGATGGCGAGATTGAGGAGGGCGTTCTCCACCTGGCCGGGATCCGCCCGCGTCTGCCACAGGCCCTCCGGGATCACGGTCTCCACTTCGATCGTCTCACCGAGGGTGCACCGCAGCATGCCCGTCATGCCGGAGACCAGTTCGCCCAGGTTGATCACTTCGGGATGCAGCGGCTGCCGGCGCGAGAAGGCGAGCAGCTTCTGGGTCAGCTCGGCGGCACGCCGCGCCCCCTCCTCGGCCGTGGCCACGAGCTTTCGCAGGCCGTCATCGTTCTCGACGCGCTCGGCGAGGAGCTCAAGGTTGCCCCCGATCACGGTGAGCAGGTTGTTGAAGTCGTGGGCGATGCCGCCGGTGAGCTGGCCCACGGCCTCCATCTTCTGCGCCTCGCGCAGATGCTCGTCGATCTTCCGCCGCTCGGTGATGTCTTCCTCGATGGCGAGGAAATGGGTGACCTGGCCGCTCGCGTCGCGGATCGGCGAGATGCTCTCGCGACACCAATAGAACTCGCCGTTCCTCTTGCGGTTCAGGATGTCCGCATGCCATTCGTTTCCGGAGGTGAGAGTCTCCCACAGATCCTTGTAGGTTTTGCTGGGGGTGGTGCCGGACTTCAGCATGGCCGGAGTTCGCCCGATGGCCTCCGCCGGCGCGTAGCCGGTGACCTCGGTGAACTTGGGATTGACGTACTCGATCCTCCCCTTGGTGTCGGTGATCTGGATCATGCTTGACGACTGTTCCACCACTCGCGAGAGCTTGTGGAGCTCCTCCTCCGCCCGCTTGCGCTCATTAAGAAGGTGATGGCGCTCGATCTCCATCCCGATCCGCTGCCCGAAGACGAGCAACAAATCGCGGTCTTCTGCCGTGAAGTCGTGCGGCTTGTCGTCAAGCAAACAGGTGATAGCCACGACGTTTCCGTCGTTGTCGAGGGATGGAAATCCGCAATATGAGAAAGCGTTATGGTCCTTCAGAAAAGACGCCTCAGGAAACCGATCCGACACATGTTCGTAAACACGGATGTCCTTGGTTTGCTCCACGGTGGCGCAGGGGGTGATGCCGAGGGGACAGTTGCCAGCGTCAACGAATACGTTTCCGTCGACATAGACACTTAAGAAGTAAAGTTCGTCGCCGCGGATTTCCGACAGGCATACGGTGCGCACGTTGAACAGTTCACCAATCATGTGTGCAATGTGTTTGAACACATCGATGGGATCGCCCGAGAGCGTCATACTCAATTCAGAGAGTTTCTTGAGGCGCACAATGCGCACGGTGATGTCCTGCACGGTGCCGCTCATCCGGACCGGCTTCCCGTCCTCGTCGAACTCCACCTCCGCCTGCTCGTGAACGATCTTCTCCTGCCCGTCCGGCAGAACGATGCGGTGGTCAATGCTGTAGGGCACCTTGTCGTAGAGTGCCCTCTCGACGGCCTTTTTCACGGACTCACGGTCGTCGGCATGGACGGTTTCCAGGAAGGCATCCAAGGTCGCCCCGAACTGCTGGGGCTCCAGGCCGAAGATGCGGTAGATTTCGTCGGACCAGTGCAGGCTATTGGTCGCGATGTCCCATTCCCAGTTACCGAGATGAGCAATCCTCTGGGCATTGGCGAGGCTCGCCTCGCTGCGCTGCAAGGCTTCCTCCATGCGTTTGCGCTCGGTGATGTCAATCCAGAAGCCGACGATTTCCCTTGGCTCTCCATGCTGGTCGCATGTCAGCCGTAGCTCATCCCGCATCCAGCGATAGCCGCCGTCCTTGCGCTGGAACCGGTATTCGTGGACGTGATGACCCTCGTCAAACAGGGCCTGCAAACCGGAAAAGACCCTCTCACGATCGTCTGGGTGGATATGGTCGGCCCAGAATCGGGGATCGCTCAAGAAGTCTTGCGGCTCCCAGCCAAGCTGCTCCTTGACGCGTTCAGCGATGAAAGTGGCGGCGAACGGAGGCGCTGCTTCGCAAACATATGTCACGGCGGGGTTGGCGCTCACCAACTGTCGCAGCTGGGCACTGGTGATGTGGGGAGGATCCTTTTTCACGGATGATGCCGTCATGGGAGCGCCACCGCAGAGAGCTTCAGGGGGCCAGCGTGTCCCGCCCGGGCAAGAGTGCCGCGAGCCAGCTTAAAGCAACCTTCATCACCGTCCCTCATCGCGTAACAGGCTCGAGCACCAAAGACAGGACCGCGGAGGCGCCGTCCCCCGATTGGAACCGAGTGAGCGAGTCCGGTTCGGGAACTACGTCCAAGTTGAAGTCGAACCGCCGCGCCAGCAGTTCGAGGACCTTATGCATCTCCTTGACCAGGAACCATCGGCCGAGATGCGGGTCGAACCTGAACAGCTCGAACGACACGAAGCAGCGGCCGCCCGGCGCCAGCATTCGGTGGATTTCGTCGCAATGGCGGCTGACTTGATCGGTCAGCAGCGTCGAGCGCAATTTATCCAATGCAGTCCGGAGGTACCTTTCTTCCTGAGGCGTCGGCGCGCCGAGCAGGGCGGCCGCCTGTCGGGAGAAGTATTCGTAAGGCTCGTGTTCGAACTGCGAGACCAGCATCGACGAGATTACCAGGTCCGTTCTGCCGTCCGGGATGTCGAGGCTGTCGCGGTACCGTCCGACACGCTTGGCCAACGCGCGGGCCTGCCGAAGCGCCTGCCGCCACGAGCCCACGTCCCGCAAAACCTTGAGAACGCCTTCCCCAAAAGCGCTGGCATAACCGGCGGTGACGTCCCGCTCGTGGATGATGGGTTGCTCCCCTCGTTCAAAAGCGACGCAGACGAAGGGCTCGTCCGGCTTCGGTACGAACTGGTCACAGACGCCGCGGCCCGGAGCCACAGCGCCTAGGAATTGGCGGCAATAGACCTTAGCGCACGCCTCGTTCAAATGACAGTAGACACAGTCCGGGCTGCCGCCGTTTCCGCGCCTGATGACGGACTGACCGAGCCCCCAATCAATAGCTCCAGGCAGCCAGTCCACGAGGTGGATGGTGGCGCCGGATTCGACGAGGGTGGAATAGGGAATGTCGTTGAGGACGCCAGCGCCGAGACAAACTACCACCTTCGGCCTGGTCGCCTGCACCACATGCCGGAGGATTCCCCGCTGTCGCTCAAAGGCGGGCCGGCATTGGTGGTGACAGTTCCGGTAGGCGTGGGCGCTCTGTGGAACGCGCAAATACTCTTGCCAGCTCGTGGCCATGCTAAGCCCCGCGCAAGAACCAAAATTTCATCCTAATAAGCCATCAACCTAAAAAGGGTTCTTTCACCTTCGCCGCCAAGCATCACCGACTGCGTTTGTCGCCCCGGGGTCGGACCGGCACCGACATCCGGTATCCCGCGCAGGCCATCAGACTGCGGGGGCGGACGTCATTCCCGACGTCAGTCGGGCGGCTACCCTGTTGGCGCCAACGAGTACGCCGAACGCGCGTACGCGTACCCCGCCCGGCGCAACAGCCTGCCGCTCCACTCAACCCGCTGGCTGCGAAAATCCCCCGCAGCACGTTTCAAACATTCACATGCGGCGCAAGCCGAATTGCCGCTTGGGAAAAACTCGCGATAGGCGAGGCGCCATCCTCGATTGGTAGGAAACACGGACACGCCAGCCTTATTCGAAGTTTCCAGACCGTTTCGACGCGTTTCAACCGAGGCCGCCCAGCCGCCGCTCAAGGCCACATCCAACGGCGTTTACACCCCTACAATAATCAATATAGCGACAGTCTAGCTCGGAACTCCAAAGCTAATACAAAAAATATCAATACAACTATCAAGTGGCTCAGTATTCAAACGCTCAGATTGTCGGACTAGGTTGCTTAAAATTTGGTTAACGAACGTGGTGGCGGAAGGGGCGAACAGGCCGACTATTTACACAGACCCGATTAAATTAGACTGGTCCTCGCCGACTCTAGCCTCAGCAGGCTTCCTCCTACGCGACGAGGGCGCCGCCCCGCCTTTCAGAAGCAGGGGGGCAGCGGTGACATCCTCTGGTGCGTCGGCGTGAGATCGCTTCGACAACAGGCGCGCTCGGATCCCGACCTTGGCCCGGCCGGTGAGGCCATTCTTGGTGTGGGCCGGTGCGCTCACTCGCCGTGACGACCGCAGATCGCCGTGTTCCTGCCGCGATTAACCGCCTCGCGAGGCCGTGCTTAGCCACCACGCCGCCAACGCAGGCTCAGCCATCCCCACTGCCGAGAGACCGGACCTTCCTCAGGCGCACGCTTCTGGATGCGCCGACCCCCGGTGCGGGGTATGCTACCGCCGGTTGTGCCCGGGATTTCTGTTGACCGCGGGCTGGATCCCGAGAGGGCCTCTTCAATGACTCCTGAGGACACCAAGGTCCGCAGTGCCGTTCCCCACCCTATGCGGAGGGAGGAAAGGGTGCGGAGCGTCCCGCCGTGGGTCGGTCCATTGTTGGAAAAACGTCAAGTGGCCCCGAAGGGCCAATAAATCAGTCGAAAAACATGGTAAAAGCATATAGGATATCGTGAAACATAACGGCTAATATACCCTTAGATTCTGTGTGGGTAATACTTCCGGAAACCGCGATTGTGTATTCCGGCGCGAAAACTAGGGGATCAAACCAAGTCGCACGGGAAAGGACACCACCAGAAATGCTTACTTCCGGTCAGTTGCGTGCCGCTCGAGGCTTGCTCGGTTGGAACCAGGAAAACCTGGCTAAAGCTGCCGGCGTAGCGGTGTCGACTGTAAAGAGGATGGAAGCCAGCAACGGCCTGATTCGTGCCAACACGGAAAACGCTTGGAAGGTCGAGAAGGCTCTGAAGGCGGCTGGAATCGCGCTGATCGAAGAAGATGGCGCCGGTCCGGGGGTGAGGTGGAGCAAGGCAACCTTGTAGGCGGACGGCGATCGTTGCATCGTCCGCGGGCGCCGCGCTACAACCGAAGGCGTTCCTCTTAAAACGCCGGGGGCGTTTCCACCGCAGACCGCTTCATGGCCTCGCCCGCGGTTGGCGTCCGGCGGTCATCGGCCACTCGTGTCGACCTGCCACAGAGCCGCGGATCCTTTACGGCAGCGGGCGGCGCGAACAACGAGACCTTCCGTTCTTGAATGCATTCGGCGGAAACAGGCTCGGTGCCGCGAGAGCGACTAGGCTATCGAGATCATTTTATGGACTAATAGATACGCTATACATACTATTGGTTCTGTTATTGCTATGGTATAGATACACTCTGGTCCAAGTTAACACAACCTTCCGTTGCACACTTCGGCCCAGCGCCTGCGAGGCATCCGAACCGAGTCTTGCCTGATTGATCCCACCTCTTGCGCGCAATCAACAGGTTTCGACAAGACCCCGTGCCCCGGGCCAATCGGCGGTGGCCTGCGCACCTCGACCGCGGGCGCGACCCGACAAGCTCTGGATGCGACATGCGGGCGCCCGTAAATCAAGGCCGGGGAAAATCCTGGCGCGCAGACCCCGCGACGGTCAAAGCCTCCGCGGTCGCAAAAGCGGCCGCCTCGTGCGAGACGGCTCCAAATGGGGGTTACGGGCGCCCGTCGGAATGTCGTAATCTCGCCCCGCCGGCCGCGAGCCGCGGTCGCGGATCCGTGAGGCGACATCCGAATTGGTCACTTCCGGAGAACACGAGGCGCCATGCTCCAGGGCAAGATGCTGATCGCGCAGGGAGGCGGTCCGACCGCGGTCATCAATCAGTCGCTGGTGGGGGCGGTCCTTGTGGGACGCCGGCTTGCCGCGGTCGAGCGGGTCTACGGCGCGCGCCATGGTGTGGCCGGCATCGTCGACGAGGATTTCCTCGATCTGACCGAGGAGAGCGCCGAAACCCTGGAGACGATCGCCGCCACCCCAGGCTCGGCCCTGGGCTCGACCCGCGACAAGCCGGATCGCGCCTACTGCCAGGATATCTTCAAGGTGCTGAAGGCCCACGGCATCGGGTCGTTCTTCTACATCGGCGGCAACGACTCTTCCGACACGCTGAGGATCCTCAGCGAGGAGGCGGCAACGGCCGGCGATCCCTTGCGCGCCGTGCACATCCCCAAGACCATCGACAACGACCTCCTGGAGAACGACCACACCCCCGGCTATCCCTCAGCAGCCCGGTTCGTGGCCAGCGCGTTCGCCGGCGTGGACCGGGACAACTGGGCCCTTCCCGGCGTCTATGTGGGCGTGGTGATGGGCCGTCACGCGGGTTTCTTGACTGCGGCGAGCGCGGCGGCGCGCGCACGCACGGACGACGGCCCGCATCTGGTTTACCTGCCCGAGCGCGTCTTCGACACGGACGCGTTCCTCGGCCAAGTGAAGGCCGTGCACGAGCGGCTCGGGCGCTGCGTGGTCGCGGTAAGCGAGGGCGTTCACGACGCCGACGGCGTCCCCATCGCCGCCAGGCTGGTGGGGCGGGTGGAACGCGACGCCCACGGCAACATCCAGCTCTCGGGCACCGGCGTACTGGCCGATTCGCTCACCGACGTCATCAGGCAGCGCCTCGGGATCAAGCGGGTACGCGGCGACACCTTCGGCTACCTCCAGCGCTCTTACCTCGGCTGCGTCTCCGACGTCGACCAGCGGGAAGCGCGGGAGGTCGGCGAAAAGGCGGTCCGGTTCGCCGACGAGCTGGACAGAGACGGCACCGTCACCATTCGCCGGGTCGGGGGATACGCGGTGGACTACGGGTTCGAGCCCCTCGAAGCGGTGGCTGGCAAGACCCGGACCATGCCCGACGAGTTCATCGCCGGGTCAGGCACCGACGTCACCGATGCCTTCGTCTCGTACTTAAGGCCTTTGCTGGGCTCCGACATGCCACAGGTGGGCCGGCTCGAGGCGCCGGGCGTGCCTAAGGTGCTTGCCTCGTAAAGCGGAGGAGGTCCAGAGGGGCCGGAACCGGTGGCGGCGGAAGGACTGGAGCTAGCGGATCGGTGGCCGACAGAACGACCGGCAACCGGGCGAGGGGCGAGGACCTGCCGAGGGATCGACAGCCGGCGCAGGATCGAGGATCGCCGGCAAGCGAGAGGACGCGGCATGATCGCCTTTCCAACCCTGGACGACCTGGAAGTTGAGGGGAAACGCGTGCTGGTCCGGGCCGACCTCAACGTGCCGGTGCGCGAAGGCAAGGTGACGGACACCACCCGCATCGACCGCCTGGTGCCGACGCTCGAAGAACTCATTCGAAAGGGGGCGCGGGTCATCCTGATCTCGCATTTCGGCCGGCCCAAAGGCAAGAGGGTGCAGGATCTCTCGCTTCGGCTAGTGGTGCCGGCCGTGAGCGCGGCGCTCGGCGGGCGCGAGGTGGCCTTCGCCGAGGCCTGCGTTGGCCCCAAGGCGAGGGCCGCCGCGAAGGCGCTCGGGGACGGCGACATCGTCGTCTTCGAGAACCTGCGCTTCCATCGGGGCGAAGAGGCCAACGACCCGAATTTCGCCAAGAAGTTGGCCGCCAACGGAGACCTCTACGTCAACGACGCGTTTTCCGTTGCCCACAGGGCACACGCCTCGGTCGCAGCGCTGGCGCGGCTTTTGCCGGCCGCCGCCGGGCGGCTCATGGAGGCCGAGGTCGACGCGCTTACCCGCGCGCTCGAAGTGCCGCAGCGCCCCGTCGCCGCCATCATCGGCGGCGCCAAGATCTCGACCAAGCTCGGGGTGCTCGCCAACCTCTCGGGCAAGGTGGACGAACTCATCATCGGCGGCGCCATGGCCAACACCTTCCTTCACGCCCAGGGGATCGACGTCGGCGAGTCGCTCTGCGAGCGCGACATGGCCGAGACGGCCCGGAACGTCATCCAGACCGCCGCCGCGCAAGGCTGCGGCGTGATCCTTCCCACCGACGCGATTGTCGCGCGGGAACTCGCGGCCGGCGTCGAGACCCGCACGGTCGCGGTCGCTCAGCTGCCGCCCGGGTATATGATCCTCGACATTGGCCCCGCGAGCGCCGGGGCGCTCGTCGCTCGGCTCAAGGTCTGCCGGACGCTGCTGTGGAACGGGCCCTTGGGAGCGTTCGAGGTGCCGCCGTTCGACGCCGCGACCAACGCCGCCGCCCGAGCCGCGGCGCAGCTCACCACGGGGGGGCAGCTGATTTCCGTCGCCGGCGGCGGCGACACGGTCGCCGCCCTTGCACACGCGGGCGTCATCGACGATTTTTCTTACGTCTCGACCGCGGGAGGCGCCTTCCTCGAGTGGCTGGAGGGCAAGGAGCTCCCCGGAGTCGCCGCCCTCAGGGCCGCGGCGTGAGATTGTTGGTAGGGTGGCCGTGACGGGGTTCGGTCCAGCGGACGGCCGTTGGGCCGATCACGCGCGGATCGCCGCCGCATTTGGGAGCATGAGACATGGGTGACGGGGTCAAGATCGCCCCCTCGATTCTTTCCGCCGACTTCTCGCGCCTTGGCGAGGAGGTGCGCGCCGTCGACGCCGCCGGGTGCGACTACGTCCACGTGGACGTGATGGACGGGCACTTCGTGCCCAACATCACCATCGGCCCCTGCGTGGTGAAGGCGATCCGGCCGCACACGAAGAAGGTCCTCGACGTGCATTTGATGATCGACCCGGTCGATCCCTATATCGAGGCGTTCGCCGAAGCCGGCAGCGACATCATCACGGTGCACACCGAGGCCGGCGGGCATCTCGACCGCTCGCTGCACCTCATTCGGCAGCTTGGAAAACGCGCCGGCGTCTCGCTCAATCCGGGAACGTCGGAGACGGCCATAGCCTATGTCCTCGACAAGGTGGACCTGGTGCTCGTGATGTCGGTCAATCCCGGCTTCGGCGGCCAGAGGTTCATCCCCTCGCAGCTCGACAAGATCCACCACATCCGGGAGATGATCGCAGACCGCGACATTGAGCTCGAGGTCGACGGCGGCATCACCACCGAGAACGCCGGCGAGGTCGTCGCCGCCGGGGCGAACGTGCTGGTGGCGGGCTCCGCCGTCTTCAACGGCGACTACGCCGCCAACATCAGGGCCCTTAGGGGCGGCGGCTAACCGCGCGTTCGTCGAAGCGTCGCATCGGGATGCCGCGGCCAAGGGTGACCGGGTCCCCTCGCCCATTCGGAAGAAAGAGGAACGGGAGCCGCGGCGGCACGGGCAACGCCGGAATCATCGGAAGGCCGTGTTAGGCGACGGCAAGGCCGGGCCGCGCGCCACCTTCCGCAGGAGTCGCCAGAGCACGCCGGAGGTGTTCCCCCGAACTGCCATGATCGCGCAACGAATATCGGTGGTGGACTCCGGCGCGGCAGCCCCGGTAGCTATGGCGGCTCGCGACGGTCGCGCCGCTCGCGACCCGTCGTCGAACATGTCTCGGTGCACGTCGGCGAAGACGAGCGACGCGAGATAGCGTAGCGGAAGGAAGGCGATCGCCGGTTGGCACAGTGGTCCGGCCAGGACCAAAGGCCAGCCAGGGCCAAAGGCCGGCCAGGGCCAAAGGCCGGCCAGGGCCAAAGGCCGGCCAGGGCCAAAGGGCGGATCCCTCGCTGGCCGATGGCGGGGCGGTTCACGACCGGGCTCGCTTTGAGTTAAGTTATGGGAGGCCCGCATGGCGCATGGCCGAGGCAACGTAATCGAGACCGAACCGCCGCATACCAGCCATCCGGCGGCACGGAATTGGTCCCAACCGGCACCGTCGGATCAATACATGCCCAAGGGTCGGTCTTCACAGAGGATAGAGGACGCAATGCCATGACTGCGCATGATCTGGAAGCCACCGCCAATGCCATGGTCGCCAAGGGAAAAGGGATCTTGGCGGCCGACGAGAGCACCGGCACCATTCAGAAGCGGCTCGCCGGCATCGACGTCGAGTCGACGGAGGAGAACCGCCGCGCCTACCGCGAACTCTTGTTCACCACCAAGGGCGCGGGCGAGTACATCTCCGGCGTGATCCTCTTCGACGAGACGATCCGGCAAGGCGCCAAGGACGGCACGCCTTTCGTGAAGTGCCTCGAAGCCGAAGGGATCGTTCCGGGCATCAAGGTCGACAAGGGCGCGAAGGCCCTCGCCGGCGCGCCCGGGGAGAAGGTCACCGAGGGTCTCGACGGCTTGCGCGAGCTACTCAGCGAGTATGTCGACCTCGGCGCCCGATTCACAAAGTGGCGCGCGGTGATCACGATCGGCCATCGCATCCCCTCTCGCGCCTGCACCGAAGCCAACGCCCACGCGCTGGCGCGCTTCGCCGCGCTCTCGCAAGAGGCGGGGCTGGTGCCCATCGTCGAGCCCGAAGTCCTGATGGACGGCGATCACGACATCAAGCGCTGCCGCAACGTCACCGAGGCGACGCTCAACGCCGTCTTCCATCAACTGTTCGAGCAAGGCATCATGCTCGAAGGCATGGTGCTGAAGCCGAACATGGTGGTCTCCGGCAAGGACTGCTCGACCCAGGCAAGCGCCGAAGAGGTGGCCGAGATCACGATCCGCACCCTGCTCCGCACGGTTCCGGCCGCGGTGCCGGGGATCGTGTTCTTGTCCGGCGGCCAGTCCGAGAAAGAGGCCACGGTTCACCTCAACGCCATGAACGCGATCGGGCCGCAGCCGTGGGAGCTCAGCTTCTCCTACGGCCGGGCGTTGCAGCAATCGCCTCTCAAGGCCTGGGGCGGCGATCCCGCCAATGTGGCGACGGCGCAGGCCGCCTTCCTCCACCGGGCGCGCATGAACGGGGCCGCGCGCTCCGGAGCCTACAGGCCCGAGATGGAGACGGAGCTGGCGGCCTGATCCGCCTCGCCCACGGCCATGCTGGATCCGGCGCCATGAGCCGGCGTGGCTTGGGCCCAGGCCCGTATTTTGTTTGTGACATGAGACCGCACCAGCAGCCGGTGGCGCCCCGAAAGGGATCGGCGAAGGACGCCAAGCCGCGCGGCGACCCTGGTGTTCATGGCTTCGT
>JAZGAE010000142.1:0-11677 GCA_036475545.1 Alphaproteobacteria bacterium | reverse complement strand
GCGCCTCGTCCGGTTTGCTCGCGCCGCGCGCTTGCGCGGGCCCGCCTGCCGATTTGATCGGAACCAGCACCCCGGGCCGGGCCGCAGCCGGTCGATCCTGCGCCTTGTCTGGTTTGCTCGCGCCGCGCGCTTGCGCCCCCTCGGGTTGTGGCTGCTCCCCCGGAACCCGCGCCACGGGCTCACCCGCCGCCGGCTCAAATTGCGCCTCGTCGAAATTGCCCGCGCCGTGCCTTTCCGCGGGCCCACCCGCCGGTTTGATCGGAACCAGCGCCCCGGGCCGGGCCGCAGCCGGTCGGTCCTGCGCCTTGTCTGGTTTGCCGGGCTTCCGTGCTTGCGCGGGCCCGCCCGCCATCTTGGTCGCAACCCGTTTGTCCGAAACCAGTGCCCCGGGCCGGCCGGCCGCATCCGGATTCCGGCTCTGGCTTCGCGGGCTCGCAGCCGATGGCTTTGTCGCTGGAGCGGGGGCCGACTTGGCCGGAGCGAGCGCCACCGGCGAGCCCGTGGTCGGGCGTCCGACCCCTGCCTTCACGCTTTCGCCGGACGGTCGCCTGGGGCCCGCCGGGCCCAACACGTCGATCACGATCCTGGCGCCGCTGCGGAAGTGGCGAAGGCGCGCAGCCTCGGAGATGGTGAGATGCACCGCGAGCCCCGAGGAATTCGCCGCCAGATCGACGGCTTTCACGCGGTCGGGAAGATCGGCCCTGAGCTTGTCGAGGTCGATACGCGCGGGCACGTCGAAGGAGACGGTTGCGGTCGCGCCGTCGCGGAGAATCCGGTACTCCACCGGTCGGGTCCAGTCGAAGACGACGCGGCTGAAACCCGGGTGCTCGCCGACCCGCACCGCCAGCGGGCGCCTGATTCCCAGGCCGGCGGTTCCCCTGGGCCGGTCGAGTAGATCGACGACGACCGAGCCATCGCTGATGAAGGAGCGGTGATCCAAACCCTGAGCGAGCGTGAAAACAGCCTTCCGCCCCCCGTCCTCGAGCCGGGCGCCGGTCACGTACTTCCCGAGCCGGGCCAGGACTTGTTCGAACGAGGCGGTCATCGGGCGCTCGAACCGGACGACCAGGTTTCGGCCCTCCAGTCTGACCGCGTATTCGACCCCCCCTTTCCAGTCGAACACGATGCGGCCATAGCCGTCGTGGTCCCAGGCGCGCACCGCGATGGCGTCCGCCAGGGCGGGAGAGGCGCCGGTAACGCACAGCAACGCGGCCACAGGCAGCCCTCGCCAATGCCGGCGCCATGCGGCATGACGGCGCCGGATCGGACAGTGGTGGTTCCAGCCGGTCATCACGAGTTCCCTTTGGCCGTGGTGATGATGATGTCGACGCGGCGGGCAAGGTCCATTCGCCGCCCCCCTTGCAGGTGCTCCGAGAGCTCTTCGAAACGCGAGTCCGCGGCCCCGAAGGCGACGATGTCGCGGGTATAGCCCGCCCGGCGAAGCTCGTCGGAAACGGTGAGCGCCCGCGCCAGCGACAGCTCCCAGTTCGATGAAAATTTTGGCCCCGTGACGGGCGTTGGGTCGGTGTGCCCGAACACGACGACGTCGTTGGCGATGTTTCTCAGCACGCCGCCCAACTCGAACAGGGCTTCGCGCGCGTTCCCCGTCAAACGCGCGCCTCCCGACCGAAACAAGAGATCGCTGGGCAGCGAAATGACAAGCCGGTCTCCGAGCCTGAAGATCAGGCTGCTCTCGAGCGCCGAATTGGCCCGGAGATGGGTTTCCAGCACCGTGCCCAGGTAGCCGAGATCGAGTCCGCTTTCCTGGTCGACCCCGCCGATATCGAGTTCGGCTTCAGGCCGGGTCTCGATGACTGCCAGGCCCGATTTGAACTGCTCCGATAGGGTCTCGGTGACCGCCTTCCATTTCTCCGCCTGGACGCTGGACATCGAGAAGAGCAGGACGAAAAAAGCGAGCATCAGGGACACGAGGTCCGCGAAGATCACAACCCACGTGCTTTGCACCGGGTTTGCGGCCGGCCCGGAAACGATCAGGCTCGATGGATCGGCGCTGGACATGACTCACCGTGCAATCTGATGGAGGTCGACGGTGGGCTTGTTTTCCGAGCGGACGTAGAACAGAAACCGGATCCGGTCCGGATCGCCCTGGTCCACGCCCACGGCTACCCTCGAGCCCGGCAGGCCGAGGCGTGCGAGCTCCCGCGCAGAGCCCCCGGCACGGGCGATCTCCAGGGTTTCGCCCTGGTCCGGGTCGCGCGGCGCAATGGGCGCGGCGCCGAGGACCACCTCCGCCTCAAAGCGCAACCCCGGCGGGTGACGGGCAAGCAGGTCGACGACACCCTGCAGAATGGGGGCGGCTTCGGGGAGAAATCGCGGTTCTCCCTCAACGAAAAGCGATTCCACCGGTAGCGATATCTGTATGAGGCGATCCGGGGTGATGGTCTCGACCTCGGCGGCGGGAACGGAGGTCGTCACGAGGCTGGCCAACGTCTTGAGGAACTCCGAAGGCGTCAGGAACTCGCTCTCGATCGTGCCGGACGATCGCGGATCTACGGTCCCGGATTTCTTGGTCGCGAAGGTGGTCGTGACGCTGGTCAGCGCCGCCCGGGTTTTTCCCTCCTCGAACCTGGATATGCTGTTCAAGAGTATGAAAAAGGCGAGGAGAAGAAGGTAGAGGCTGAGGAGGACGACAAAGATCTTTTGGTCCTTGCCCGTGCGAGGAGAGGCCGCGACCTTGAGCATGGCGCGTTGGTCAGACGTTAGTCGAAGCTCTCGAACAAGGCGTCGATCTCGTCCTGGCTGGTGGCGGCGGAGGGCAGTTGCGGCCCTTCCAGGAGCACCTTACCCGCCTGCGTTGGGTGCGCGGGCGCGTCGCCGTCGTCTGCCTTGCCACTGTCCTTGTTGGCACCAACCGCCGCCGCGTCCTCCGATACGCCGCCGAAAGCGGAGACGAGCACCCCGATCTTTTCGTCGATGTGCTTCAGGGTGCCTACGACCTTGCTGATGCGCTGGCCGGTAATGTCCTGGAAGTTGCACGCCTCGTAAATGCGGGTCACGGCTTCGGCGATCTTCTGACCCGCCTCGGGCTCGAGCGCCTTGGCGGCTTCTTCGATGCACTCGGCGGCGTCAAGGATGAACCCGGTGGCCTCCTCGGTATGGGCCACGATGGCGTCGAGCTGGTCGGTGGCCGCCGCAATGTGTCGCCCGCTGATGTCGTCCGGGCAGAGCGCGGCGATCTCTTCCTTGGCCGTCTGGATGTAACGGGCGAGGTCGTCGAGTTCCCGGTAGAGTTTGAGGTCACCCGGCGCGAGATCGCCGTCAAACGCAGAGGCTACGCTCTCGATCATCCCCTTGACCTCTTGGTCTTGGCGGGCCACCGAGAGGCTCTCGCCTTGCTGCGCAGCGTCTAAGGATTGGGAATTCGTGACAGGAGCCGTCATGGCAAAGCTCCGCGCTGGCTAGAACGCGCCCAGCACGCCTTCCAACTTATCCTTCAGGGTGGCTGCGTTGAAGGGCTTGACGATGTAATTGTTGACGCCCGCTTCCTTGGCCGCGACGACGTTGTCGGTCTTGCTTTCCGCGGTGATCATGATGAAGGGCGTGCCCTTCAGCTTGATGTCGCTGCGCACCTCGCGCAGGAGCTGAAGACCGGTCATGGGCTCCATGTTCCAGTCGGAGATGACGAGACCGAAATCCGTGTTACGCATCTTCTGCAGGGCCTCGCTTCCATCGGTGGCCTCTTCAACGTTGTTGAAGCCCAGTTGCTTCAAGAGATTGCGGATGATGCGCAGCATCGTCTTGTAGTCATCCACAACCAAAATCTTCATCTTCTTGTCGACGGCCATCCGTTCTTCCTTCCGCTTGAGGAACTGCGACGCAACCCCTCGGCATTGACGCAAAAGCTAGACTTTCACCGGTTAATTTAAGGTTAAGTGGACAAGGCTGGCGCCGGCCTATTCGCCGCCATCCGCCGTCGCATCCGAAAGCTGCGACTGCTGCGCCAGTTCGGCCGTGACCTCCTGCGCCTTCGCCGGGTCCATCTTCGCCAGAATCGGGGCGACCTTCGCCTCGCGCATGCGCCCGATGACTTCGAGCAGGATCTCCATTTCGAGCTTCCCGAAGATACGCGCCGCATCCTTCGGTTTCATGTTTTCGTAGATCTTCACGAGGCTCTGAATCTTGGCCAGCTCCTCCTCGTCGTATTGCGTCAGCAGGCTTTCCATGTCCCCCTTGAGCCCGCGAAGCTCGGTGATCTTCCCGTCGATCCGCTTTTCCGCGGCCTCGAGCAGCGCGTCGCGGATCTCGATTTCGCGCTCGCGCCGGTCGAGCTCCTCGCGGCGCACGGCAAGATCCTGCAGCGTTTTGATCTCCTCCTCCGTGAACATGTCCTCCTCAACCGCGGCGTCGAGCACGGATAGGCTCGAAGCGCCTTTGGATGCCGGGGGCGGCTGCTTGGCAATGGACTCGGCGACCGAACGGCTGCCGACGGCAACCTCCAATCCCTGCCACAGGTCCCCCAACCGAACGGTCAGAACGAGCGACGCGACGAATACCGTAACCGTAAGGAAGCGGAATTTAATCCTCATCCGTTCACTCCTCACCTCACCGAGCGAGGGCTTCGAGCAGCTCGCGCTCGGCCCTGGAGAGCTCCGGCGGCGTTTGACTCTCGCCCTGCTCGACGCCGGGCGCCAAGCCGCTTGCGCGGCGGGGCCGCGGCGCGCTCTGCGCGGCCGCGACGGGCTCGCTCAGGCGCCCGACCAGGCCGCTGGCCCGCTTCATGACGAAGGCGAGGTCGTCGTAGACGGCGCGGGCCTCGCCGATACGTTCCTTGAGGGCATCGTCGATCCCCTCGCCGGCCTGCTTGAGCCGGGAAAACGCGGCCTCGGCCTTGGCGGTTGCCTCGTTGAGGCTGGCGACGACCCGGCGCAGTTCGTCCCCGTTTTGGCGAACCGCGCGGAGCCGCCGGTTGAGGGTCACGCAGTAGCCGATCGTGACCATCAGCAGGCCCGCGATCACGCCGTCGAGGATGAGCGACGCCGTCACGGCCTAGTCCCCTTCGTCGTTGCGACGCCACACGTCCTCGATTTGGATGGCGACGTTGCGGCCCCGGCGCCCCATCGTGCCGGTGAACATCGTAATGTCGCCGCACCGCAGACGCACCGTCGAGTCAGGGCTGCAGTTGAGCAGGAGACGGGAACCGACCTTCCACTTCAGGACTTGCGCGAGCGAAATCTCCTGTTGGTCGAGCACCGCCTCGATATCGAGATCCGTGAGCCACAATTCGGACGCCAGGTGGCCTTCCCAGATCGAGTCGCGGCCGAATTTCTCGCCCATGAACATCTGGAGTAACAGCTCGCGCACCGGCTCCAGGGTCGCGTAGGGCAACAACAGTTCGATGCGGCCGCCCCGATCCTCCATATCGACCCTGAACCGCGCCATGATGGCGGCATTGGCCGGACGCGCGATGGTGGCGAAACGCGGGTTCGTCTCCAGCCGCTCGAACTTGAAGGTAACCGCGTCGAGGGGCTGGAAGGCGGCGCTGATGTCCGCGAGCACGACGCGAATCATGCGGTCGACCAGCGTCCGCTCGATCGTCGTGTAGGGACGGCCCTCGACGCGCATGGTGGCGGTGCCCTTGCGCCCACCAAGCAATACGTCGACGATGGAGTAGATGAGCGAGCTGTCGACCGTCACCAAGCCATAGTTGTCCCATTCTTCGACGTTGAAGACGGTGATCATGGCGGGCAGGGGAATGCTGTTGAGGTAGTCGCCGAAACGAACCGACGTGATGTTGTCCAGCGATACCTCGACGTTGTCCGAGGTGAAGTTGCGCAGGGATGTCGACATCATGCGCACCAAACGGTCGAAGACGACCTCCAGCATGGGCAGGCGCTCGTACGAGACGAGCGCGCTGTTGACGATGGCCTTGATGCCGCCTTCGCTGCTCCCGTCGCCGTCCGTGTCGAAACCGAGGAGGTTGTCGATCTCGTCCTGATTGAGAACACGGGTGGAGCGGCCGATCGCGGGATTCTTGTCCCCGCCGTCCCCGTCGCCGTCCTCGTCGCCATCCCCGTCGCCGTCCCCCTCGCCGTCCCCGTCCGCCTCGTCCTCGGCCATGGCGGCCCACTCGGCCGCCATGCGGTCCTCCTCGCTGAGGCCGTCGTCCTGAGGGTCTGTTGTCTGTTCTTCAGCCATGGCCGGGCCTATTGGACGAGTATTTCCTTGAACAGCACGTCCCTGATGTCCGCCGGGGATGCGGCGGCCTGAATGCGCATGAGCAGCTCTTCCCGAAGTCGGTACAATCCCGCGGATCCGCGCAGGTCCTCCGCCCTGAGCCCTCGCAGGTAAACCTGGAAGTTGTCGACGATGCGCGGCATCACGGCTTCGAGCCGCGCGACGTCGTCGCTGCTCCCGACCTCGAGACTGATCTTGATCTTGAGGAAGCTGGTCCGCCGGCCCGAGCTATCGAGGTTGATGAGCAAATCGGGAAGCTCGAAGAAGACGGCTTTGCTAGGCGCCTCCTCCTCCTCCACGATCCCGTCATGCGCCGCGTCGCCGAAATCGAGGAGGCCGCTGAACCACACGCCTGCCCCGCCGCCGCCGATCAGCAGCACGGGCAGAACGATGAACAGAACGATCCGCTTTCCGCTCCACCGCTTTCGCCGCAATTGCTCGTCCGTCTCCTCATCTTCCAAGGAAACGGCGTCGTCGATGCCCTGATCTGTCATCGCTTGGTCTTTTGCCTCTCGTTATGAATTCATGAGACGATCGGGGATCAGCCGAACGTAACCGAGGTTGGTTAACGATCAGTTGAAATTGACGGGGCCCCGCGCCGCCAGGCCGGTGCCGGGGGGCGCCGCCTCCAGGCCCCGAGATTCGGCAAGAACTGCCCGGCAAAGCCTGCCGAAGCGGGCGGATTCGAACCCCGGAACCGTCGCCGGCGGTCGCCTAAGGACCTGATTTGGCGGTCTTTCCGGTTTGGCACAGGCCGTGCAACGGCAGCGCGAGCCTTATCCTCACCTTCGATCGGCCCGGCAGACATGGAAAATGCGTTGTTCATAGCCCTGTCGCATCAATCGACCCTGCTCCGGCAGATGGACGTCATCGCCAACAATATCGCGAACTCCTCGACTCCGGCCTTCAAGGTCGACCGCATGCTCTTCATCGAGGAACTCGTCACCACCGACGACGGCCAGGAACTCACCTTCGTGAAAGACGCAGGCATCGCCCGCGACACGACCGAGGGAGGGTTCACCAACACGGGCAACGACCTCGACCTCGCCATCCACGGCGGAGCGTACTTCGTCGTCGATACGCCCCTTGGCATGCGCTACACCCAGAACGGGCGATTCAGCCTCGACGCGAACAGCCAGCTGGTGACCAGTCAGGGTGACCTGGTGTTGGCCGAGAGCGGCGGACCGATCGTCATTCCCCCCGACGCGCTCGGTGTCGAGATCGCGCCGGACGGCACCGTTTCGACCGAGGACGGAGAGGTGGGCCGCCTGAACGTCGTCCGCTTCGATGATGACCAAGCGCTCGAGAAGGCGGGGAACAGCCTCTACGCCGCGGAGATCCCGTCCCTGCCCGCGCCCGGCGCCGTCATCGTCCAAGGGATGGTGGAGGAATCGAACGTCGAGCCGATCATCGAGATCACCACGATGCTCCACGTCCTCAGGGCCTACGAGGCGGCCCAGCGCATCATCGACACGGAGGAAGATTTGGCCACCCAAACCATGGACACACTGACAACGGCTTAGCGGAGGGATTGAACCCATGCGGGCTCTCAGTATCGCTGCCACTGGAATGTTGGCACAGCAGCTCAACGTGGAGGTGATCTCCAACAACATCGCCAACATGAACACGACGGCCTTCAAGCGCCAGAGGGCCGAGTTCCAGGACTTGCTCTATCAGGACGCGCGGACGGCGGGTTCGACCTCCTCGGACGCCGGGACCATCGTTCCCTCCGGCATTCAGCTCGGCCTCGGGGTGCGCACCGCGGCCGTGTACCGGATGTCCGGACAGGGCAACCTGATATCGACCGAAAACACCTTAGACCTTGCCATCCAGGGGAAAGGTTATTTCCAGGTCGAGCTCCCCAGCGGGGAGACCGCCTACTCCCGGGCCGGCTCGTTTCAGATGAGCCCCACCGGCGAGATCGTCACCGCCGACGGTTACACCGTGCTTCCTGGGATCACCATCCCGAACGACGCCGCCGAGATCACCGTCAATGCCAGCGGCGAGGTCCTCGTGACCTTGAGCGGCCAGGTCACTCCGCAGAACGTGGGCCAGATCGAGCTCGCCTCGTTCGCCAACCAGGTCGGCCTTCAGGCGATGGGCAACAACCTGTTCCTGGAGACGGCCGCCTCGGGAACCGCGACCACCGGCGTGCCGGGCCAAGTCGGTTTCGGAACGGTGCTTCAAGCCTTCCTGGAGACCTCCAACGTCGACGTGGTGATCGAGATCACCAACCTCATCCGCGCGCAGCGCGCCTATGAAATGAACTCCAAGGTGATCGAGACCGCGGACCAGATGCTGCAGACCGCTTCGCAGCTGCGCTAGGAGCTCCTTGATGCATAGGCTTGCCGCCACCCTTGTGTTGCTGTTGGTCTTGGCCGTCCCTCCGGGCGCTGGGGCCACCCCTATTCTGCGGGACGCCGTCGTCGTCGACGACGACGTCATCCGCCTCGGCGATCTCTTCGACAACGTCCCTGACAAGGCGGACGTCGCGGTCGCGCCGGCGCCGAGGATGGGTCGGCGGGGCATCTACGACGCAGCCTGGCTGCTGTCGGTGGCCCGGGCCCACGATATTCCCTGGAAGCCGCAGACCCGTTTCGACCGGGTCGTCGTCGAGCGCGCCAGCCAGACCGTCGGCGCCGCCCAGATAGAGGCCGCCGTCAGGACCGCCGTGATCGGGGCTTTGGCGGAGAAGGGCCGGAGCACGAACGTTCAGGTTGGCCTCGACAACCGCAACCAACGGCTTCACATCGCCCCCGGGCTCCGTCCCGACATCCAGGTCCGGGACCTCTGGATCGACAGAGAAAGCGATCGTTTCACCGCCAGGCTCGCGATCCCTTCCGGCGATCGCGGCGATCGCCCGGCCGTCGCGGCCAAGGTTTCCGGGCGCGTCTTCGAGGTCACGGAGGTCCCGGTCCTGCGCCGCCCGGTCGCGCGGGGCGAGGTCGTGACCGAGGCCGACATCGAATGGAGCGAGGTCCGCGCCGACCTCGTGAAGCGGGACACCGTCACCGAAGCGAAGCAGATCCTGGGGATGACGCCGCGACGCCGCGCGCCGGCGAAGATGCCGCTCAAGAGCGGCGACTTCGGTCCGCCGGTGGTCGTGGAGAAGGGCAACATCGTGACAATGGTTCTCGAGACCCCCACCATGGTCCTCACCGCCCAGGGCCGGGCCGCCGAGGACGGCGCCAAGGGCTCCGTCATCAAGGTCATGAACACCCAGAGCCACAAGGTCGTCGAAGCGATCGTCGACGGCCCCTTCCGGGTCGTGGTCGGCGTCCCGGCGGCCGCGCAGTAGCACGAGGTAAAGGACCCCATGGGCATCCCGATCCGTTCGACGCTCTTTCCCGCCAGCCTTCTGGTTACGGCAGCCGTGGCGCTCTCGGGGTGCAATGCGCTGACGCGGCTCTCGGAGGTGGGCGACGTGCCGAAGCTCACCGCCATCGAGAATCCGACGGCGCAGCCCTCTTACCGGCCGGTTACGATGCCCATGCCTGCGCCGGTCGTGGCCGAACACCAGCCGAGTTCGCTCTGGCGGGCAGGCGCCCGCGCCTTCTTCAAGGATCAGCGGGCGAGCGACGTCGGCGACATCATCACGGTCGTGATCGACATCGACGACGAAGCCAAGCTGGACAACACCACCAAGCGCAGCCGCAAGAACACCGAGGACGCCTCGGCCTCGGCGCTGCTCGGCTTCGAGTCGAAGCTGGGCGATATCCTCCCCGAAGCGGTGAACCCCAGCAAGCTGATCGATGCAGACAGCACACTCACCAACGAAGGCGTGGGCAGCGTGGACCGCACCGAGGAGGTGACGCTGCGGATCGCCGCCGTCATCATCCAGGTCCTGCCCAACGGGAATCTGGTCCTTAGCGGTCGCCAGGAGCTGCGCGTCAATTTCGAGGTCCGGGAACTGCTGGTCGCCGGCATCATCCGCCGCGAGGACATCAGCTCGACGAACACCATCAAATTCGACCAGATCGCCGAGGCGCGCATCGCCTACGGCGGGCGCGGACATTTAACCGACGTCCAGCAACCGCGCTACGGACAGCAGGTCTTCGACGTCATCTTCCCGTTCTAGAGCATAATCCGGTCAGGTGGAATCGGCTGCGTTGCGCCGTGGCGAGGCGATCCGCCAGGCGCGGCGGCGTCGGGCCTTCCGTTATCCAGGAGTGGCGCGCGCCCGCCGGGCGTGTCCCTCCTTTCGGCGTCATGGTCTCCATTGATCGGCTTGTGGGGTAGCGGAGAGGGCGAGTCCGGATCGATTCCGCGGCCGGCGTCCCGAACGGGTCTTCTCGCCCCGGCGCCCCGGCGGCGGCAGCCCCGGCGCGGGGCTAGTACCCTCTATCGTAATAGGAGGGTACTAGTCGTCCCGATGGGTCTTTTCCATCCGTTCGTGACGCTCCTGCGCCTCCAAACTCAGCGTCGCGATGGGCCGGGCCTCGAGCCGGCGCAGGTTTATCGGTTCCTGGGTTTCCACGCAGTAACCGTAGGTCCCGGCCTGGATCCGCTCCAGCGCCTCGTCGATCTTGGAGACGAGCTTGCGCGCCCGATCCCGGGTCCGGAGCTCCAGGGCGCGGTCGGCCTCGAGCGAGGCCCGGTCGGCCAGGTCCGGCTCCTGAACGCTCTCTTCCTGCAAGTGCTGAAGCGTTTCGGAGGATTCGTCGAGAATGGCCGTCCGCCACCCCAAGAGCTTTTGGCGGAAGTACTCCAACTGCATGGGGCTCATGAAGGGTTCGCCGTCCGACGGGCTGTAATCGGGCGGGAGAAGAGGCTTGGACGTCATCGGTTGATGAGTTTCTATGGTCAATCTCTATGCTCAACCACCGTAAGTCGGGCCGGAGTATATGGATCGCTCCCGGCGACGGCAAGACCGGTGTTGGCCCGGTTTAAATCAGGTTAAATCAGGAGAAATCGCCCGAGCCGAGGCGAGCACGCGAGCGGCCAGGCTGCTTCGGCGCGCCCCTCTCAGGGCTTGCGGTCGAGTTTTGCGAGTTCCACTTCGGCGCGCAGCTCGATTTCATCGAGCACCTCCGCCAGCTTGGGGTCGGTCGCCTCGGCCCTGTCGGCGTGAACGGTCGCCGCGAGTTCGTTGAGCGTCGCCAGGGATATACGGCCGGTGAGCAGGCCGTGGCGGATCTCGTCGAGCTTCTCCAGCAGGGTGGCGCCGCGCGCCCGAGCCTGGGCGTTGGCCTGCTCGGAGGTGGAATCCTCGACCTCTTGCAGCGCCAGAAGCGCATCCACGGCGTTGACCGGCGCGTTTCCGCCGACCGGCGTCGGCGAAGCGGAGCCCCCCTCGATATGCCGAGTGAAGTCTCCGGCACGGGTCGATTCCGTCTTGCCGCGGCGTCGGGTCGGGCGTGTCCCGACCAAGGTGGTAGGGTCGATTTTCATGGGCCGACTCACCCTTTTCGCTGACCCCGTATGGTCGGCAGTCGCGACTCCCATTATCGCCGCCCTCGTTAATAACCCGTTAACTGAGGGA
>JAZGAE010000141.1:0-4080 GCA_036475545.1 Alphaproteobacteria bacterium | reverse complement strand
TTGCGCGCCGGCTAGGCACCCGTCGCATTGCGATGCGGGGACATCGGAAAAGACGGGCAACGACGCCAGCGCGCAAAAGAACCCGGCCTGCGGTGGGGCAAATCGGCCCCCCGGGCGGCGTTGCGGCGCGTGCCCGATGCCCCGCATCGCGCGGCGCGCCGCGCCTGGCCGAATGAGCCGATTTGCTCCCATTAAATTGACTCCTATCTACCTAGAACCGCTCTAGCTTTGCGCCGCAGCGAGCACGCAGTCGACGGCCTCGGCGCAGCGCCCGCAGATCGGCTCGGCCCCCGGGGCCTCCCCCACCTCGGGCAGCACCCGCCAGCAGCGCACGCATTTCCCGCCCTCGGCCAGCGCCGGAACGACCGCCACCCCGGGCACCTCGGCAAGCCGGAAGGCGCCGTCGGGGAACTCCGAGGGGCTTGCCACCTCTTTGAGGATCGCATCGGACGTGATCGTGATCTCGGCCAGGTCCAGCCCTTCGAACGCCGCCGCGTAGCCCGGCATGGCATAGACCGTGGGGTGCGCCTGGAGGCTGGAGCCGATGCGCTTTTCCGCCCGCTCTATCTCAAGCGCCCCGGTGACGACCCGGCGCAGCTCGCGCACCTCCTCCCACTTGGCCGCCAGCGCGTCGTCCCGCCACTCGGGCGGACTCTCGGGGTAGAGGCGCAGGTGAACGCTGTCGGCCTCCTCGCCGTTGCGCGCCAGCCACGCCTCCTCGGCGGTGAAGCTGAGCACCGGCGCCAGCCAGGCGGTGAGGCAATCGAAGACCTCGTGCAAGACGGTGCGCACGGCACGGCGCCTCGGCGCGTCCAGCCGGTCGCAGTAGAGCGAGTCCTTGCGCACGTCGAAATAGAAGGCGGACAAGTCCACCGCGCAGAACGCGTGCAGGGCCGTGAAGAAGGCGTGGAAGTCGAAGTCCGCGAGCGAGCGGCGCATCGAGCGGTCGAGCTCGTGGAGCCGGTGCAGCACCCAGCGCTCGAACTCCGGCATCTGGGCGAGCGGCACGCGCTCGGCCGCGCCGAACCCGGAGAGGTTGCCGAGCAGGTAGCGCAACGTGTTGCGCAGCCGCCGGTAGACGTCGGTCTGGTGCTTCAGGATGTCGGGCCCGATGCGCAGGTCCTCGGAATAGTCGGAGGCGGCCACCCACAGTCTCAGGATGTCGGCGCCCAGCTCCTTGGCCACGTCCTGGGGCGAGACGACGTTGCCCAGCGACTTGGACATCTTGCGCCCCAGCTCGTCGAGGACGAAGCCGTGGGTGAGCACCGCCTGATACGGCGCGCGGCCGCGGGTGCCGCACGACTCCAGCAGCGAGGAGTGGAACCAGCCGCGGTGCTGGTCGGAGCCCTCGAGATACAGAGACGCGGGCCAGGCGAGCTCGGGGTGGGCCTCGAGCACGAAGGCGTGGGTGCAGCCCGACTCGAACCAGACGTCGAGGATGTCGGCCACCGCCTCGAAGTCGGCGGCGTCATACTCGGGGGCGAGGAACCGCTCGGGCGGGCTCGAGAACCAGGCATCGGAGCCTTCTTGCGCTACCGCCTCGACGACCCGCGCGAGCACGCGCGCATCGCGCAAGGGCTCGCCCGTCTCGGCGTCGACGAAGACGGTGATCGGCACGCCCCAGGCGCGCTGGCGCGACACGCACCAGTCGGGGCGCGTTTCCACCATGGCGTAGATGCGGTTGCGCCCCTGAGGGGGCACCCAGCGGGTGTCGTCGATGGCGGCCAGCGCCTTGGCGCGCAGATCGTTGGTATCCATGGAGATGAACCACTGCGCGGTGGTGCGGAAGATCAGGGGCGCCTTGGAGCGCCAGGAATGGGGGTAGCTGTGGGTGAGCTTCCCCTTGGCGAGCAGCGCGCCGGCCTCTTCGAGCGCCGCCACCACGGCCATATCGGCGTCGCCCGGCTTACCCTCCGGCGTCAAGATCCGCTTGCCGGCGAACAGCGGCACGTGGGCGACGAAGGCGCCGTCGGGGCCCACCGTCTCCGGCACCTGAATCCCGTGGCGCCGGCCCAGAACGAAGTCCTCCTGCCCGTGCCCCGGGGCGATGTGGACGAAGCCGGTGCCCTGTTCGGTGGTGACGAAGTCGCCTTCGAGCGCGGGAACGTCGAAGTCGTAGCCTTTTCCGTGAAAGGGATGGCGGCAGATGGTGCCGGAAAGCTGCCGCCCCTTGAGCCGGCCCGCGACCCGGTAGCCCGCGATCCCGGCCTCGGCCGCCACGTCTTCCAACAGGGCCTCCGCCAGCACCAGCCGTTCGCCGACCTTGGCCCGGCTCTCCTCGGCGACGCCCTCGACCTCGATCACGGCGTAATCGATGTCGGCGCCGAAGGCCGCGGCACGGTTGCCGGGAATCGTCCACGGCGTCGTCGTCCAGATGGCGATGGCGGCGCCCTCCAGTTCGGGCACGGACGGCTTGGCGACCGGGAACCGCACCCAGATCGTGGTGGAGGTGTGGTCGTCGTACTCGACCTCGGCCTCGGCCAGCGCCGTCCTCTCCACCACCGACCACAGCACCGGCTTGGCCCCCTTGTAGAGCCCGCCGTTCATCAGGAACTTGCCGAGCTCGGCGACGATGCAGGCCTCGGCGTCGCGGTCCATGGTGGTGTAGGGGGCGTCCCAGTCGCCCAGCACGCCCAGGCGCTGGAACTCCTCGCCCTGGACCTCGACCCAGTGGGCCGCGAATTCCCGGCATTCCTGGCGGAACCGGAGGAGCGGCACGCTGTCCTTGTCCTTTCCCTCGGCGCGGTACTTCTCCTCGATCTTCCACTCGATCGGCAGCCCGTGGCAGTCCCAGCCGGGCACGAACACGACGCCGCGCCCCAGCATCTGCTGGGAGCGGTTGACCATGTCCTTGAGGATCTTATTGAGCGCGTGGCCGATGTGCAGGTGCCCGTTGGCATACGGCGGGCCGTCGTGGAGGATGAACTTCTCCCTTCCCTTGGCCGCGGCCCGCATCCTCTGGTAGAGGCCGGTCTCCCGCCAGCGGGCCAAGAGCTCGGGCTCGCGGTCGGGCAGCCGCGCCTTCATCGGGAAGTCGGTCTTGGGCAGGAAGACCGTGGACTTGTAATCGACGCTCATGGGTCCCAATCGTTCTCAGGCCGCGCCCGCGGCGCCGCCCGCGGCGGCCGGGGGAAGGTCCGCCGGCCGGAACGTGGCCCGGGTCTCGGCCAGGATCATGCGGGCGCGGCGGCAATCGTCGGCGATTTGCGCCTTCAGGGCGTCGGCATCGTCGAACTTCTGCTCGGGCCGCAGGAAGTCCACCAGGGCGACCCTGAGGTGGCGGCCGTAGAGGGTGCCCGAATGGTCGAACAGGTGCACCTCCAGGAGCTCGCCCTCGCCTTCGAAGGTGGGGCGGCGGCCGAAGTTGGCGACGCCCTCGCGCCACGCGGTCTCGCGCCCGAGGTCGATCCCGGCGCGCACGGCATAGACCCCGTGGGCCGGGTGGAGATACTCGTCAAAATGGACGTTGGCGGTGGGGAAGCCGAGGGCCACTCCGCGGCCGTCGCCGCTCGCTACCCGGCCTTCGATCTCCCAGCACCGCCCGAGCAGTTCCGCGGCGCGGCGCGGCTCGCCCGCCCCAAGGCACTCGCGGATGCGCGTCGACGAGTAGGACTCGCCCGACGGCGCGTGCGCGGCCGGCACCGACGTGACGCCGAGGCCAAGGGGCGGCGCCATCGCCGCCAGCAGCTCGGCGTTGCCACGGCGGCCGTGGCCGAAGACGAAGTCGTAGCCCACCACCGCGTGGCGGGCCTCGAGCCCCTCGACGAGCACCCTCTCCACGAAGTCCTCGGCCGCCACCTCGGAGAAGGCGAGGTCGAAGTGCAGCACGAACAGGAACTCGACGCCGAGGCCCTCGATGCAATGCGCCTTCATGCGAAAGGGGGTGAGGCGGAACGGCGGAGCGTCCGGCTGGAACACGGATCTGGGGTGGGGCTCGAAGGTGAGCAGCGCATGCCGCGCCCCCAGCTCGCGGGCGATGCGGCCGGCCTCGGCGATCACGGCCTGGTGGCCCAGGTGTACCCCGTCGAAATTGCCGACCGCCACGACCGCATGCCTGGCCTCCGGCACGACCTTCTCGAA
>JAZGAE010000140.1:0-3492 GCA_036475545.1 Alphaproteobacteria bacterium | reverse complement strand
AAAGCGTTGAGAATCGCCGCAGGCTTGGCTGTGGTCACGGCGCTCATCGGGCTCGGCGCCGCCTTCGCGGAAGTGCGCCCGCCGCAATCCGCCGCCCCCGGCGAGGCGGTCGTGCCCGAAACGCGCGAGCAGATCAAACTCTCCTTTGCGCCCTTGGTCAGGACCGCCGCCCCCGCCGTGGCCAACATCTACACGCGGAAGGTGCTGCGCCGCCGCCGGGTCTCCCCATTGTTCGACGACCCGCTTTTCCGCCGGTTCTTCGGCGAGATGCGCCCCTTCCTGGGGCCTCCTGAGGAGCGCGTCCAGAATTCGCTCGGCTCAGGCGTGATCGTGGACGAGACCGGGCTCATCGTCACCAATTACCACGTCGTCGAGGCGGCGACCGAGATCACCGTGGCGCTGGCCGACCGCCGCGAGTTCGACGCGGAAGTCATCGGTAGCGACCAGCGGACCGACCTTGCCGTGCTCAGGATCGACACGAAGGGAGAAGCGCTTCCCACGCTCGCCTTCGGGGATTCCGACGAGCTCGAGGTCGGCGACCTGGTGCTCGCCGTCGGCAACCCCTTCGGCGTCGGCCAGACCGTGACCAGCGGCATCGTCTCGGCGCTCGCCAGGACCAGGATCGGCCCGGGCGACTTCCGCTCCTTCATCCAGACGGACGCGGCCATCAACCCCGGCAATTCGGGCGGCGCGCTGATCAACATGGAAGGCAAGCTGGTGGGGATCAACACGGCCATCTTCACGCGTACCGGGGGGTCGCTGGGCATCGGCTTCGCGATCCCCGTCAACATGGTGAAGGTGGTGCTCCGGGGCGCCGTCGCGGGCGGCCGGGTGGTGCGGCCCTGGCTCGGGGTCTCGGGCCAGGTGGTGACGGCGGAGATCGCCGAGACGCTGGGGCTGGACCGTCCCAGGGGCGTGCTCGTCAACGCCGTGCACCCCGCGGGTCCCGCCGCCAAGGCCGGCCTCGAGGTGGGCGACGTGGTGATGGCCTTGAACGGCCGCGAGGTCAACGACGACGAAATCCTCCGCTTCCGGGTGGCGACGCTGCCCGTGGACGGAACGGCGACGCTCGAGGTGCTGCGGGGCGGCAGAGTGCTCGAGCTCGAGGTGGCCCTGGTGGCCCCGCCGGAGGACCCGCCGCGCGACCTCACCGAGCTCAGGGGCCGGCAGCCGCTGGCGGGCGCGACCGCCGCCAACCTCTCGCCCGCCTTCGCCGATGAAATGGGCCTGGACGATACGTTGACCGGCGTGATCCTCGTCGAGGTCCGGTTCGGCAGCCCGGCTCACCGGTTCAACTTCAGGGCCGGCGACATCGTGCTGCGCGTCAACGAGCAAGAGATCGACACCGTCGACCGGCTGGATACGGTTCTGGGCCTCCCCACCGAGGCCTGGCGGATCACGATCAACCGTGGCGGCCGGGTCCTGACCGCGGCGATCAAGGCGTGACCACGCTGTTCGAGGATCAGGCCCCTAGGCCGCTCGCCGACCGCCTGCGGCCGGCGAGCCTGGATGAGGTCGTAGGCCAGGATCACCTACTCGCTCCCGACGGGCCGATCGGGCGGATGGTCGCGGCGGGCCGGCTCGCCTCCCTGGTGCTGTGGGGTCCGCCCGGCTCGGGAAAGACCACGATCGCGCGGTTGCTGGCCGACGTGACCGACTTCCATTTCGAACCGCTTTCCGCGGTATTCTCGGGCGTGGCCGACCTGCGCCGCGTGTTTCAAGCGGCCCGCGAGCACCGCGAGGCAGGGCGCGGCACGCTCCTTTTCATCGACGAGATCCACCGCTTCAACCGGGCCCAGCAAGACGGATTCCTGCCTTACGTGGAGGACGGCACCGTGATCCTGGTCGGCGCCACCACCGAGAACCCGTCGTTTGAGCTCAACCCGCCGCTCTTGTCACGCTGCCAGGTGCTGGTGCTGAAGCGCCTCTCCGACGAGGCCCTGGAGACGCTTCTGGAAAGGGCCGAGGCGGCGGAGGGCCGAACCCTGCCGCTGACGGCGGACGCGCGGGTGGCGCTGCGCGCCATGGCCGACGGCGACGGGCGCTACGTCCTCAATCTCGCCGAGGAGCTGTTCGCTTTGCCTGCGGAAAAGGACGCCAAGCCCCAGCCGCTGGACACGGCCCGGCTCGTGGCCGCGGTGCAAAAGCGCGCACCGCTCTACGACAAGGCCCAGGAGGGGCACTACAACCTCATCAGCGCGCTGCACAAGTCGTTGCGCGGCTCGGACACCGACGCGGCGCTGTACTGGCTCGCGCGCATGCTCGCCGGCGGCGAGGACCCGCTCTACATCGCGCGCCGGCTGGTGCGTTTCGCCAGCGAAGACGTCGGCCTCGCCGATCCCCAGGCCCTGGTGCAGGCGCTCGCCGCCTGGGACACCTACGAGCGGCTCGGCTCGCCGGAAGGGGAGCTGGCGCTCGCCCAGTGCGTGATCTATCTGGCCACGGCGCCCAAGTCGAACGCCGCCTACCGGGCCCTCGGCGCGGCCACCCGCGCGGCCGAAGAGAGCGGGTCGTTGATGCCGCCCAAGCACATTCTCAACGCGCCGACCCGGCTCATGGGCAAGCTCGGCTACGGCAAGGGCTACGTCTACGACCACGGCACGGAAGAGGGGTTCTCGGGCCAGAACTACTTCCCCGATGAGATGGAGCGCCGGACGTTTTACGCGCCGAAAGAGCGGGGCTTCGAGCGCGAGATCAAGAAGCGCCTCGAATACTGGGCGAAACTGCGCGCGGAGCTCTCGGCCAAGGGCGCCGACGAGAACGAATGACCGGCGTCCGGACGGTCGAGGTCGAAGGGCACGAGGAGGGCGCGCGGCTCGACCGCTGGTTCCGGCGCCGCTTCCCGGGCGTCCCCCACGGCCGCCTCGAGAAGTGGCTGCGCACGGGCCAGGTCCGCGTCGACGGCCGCCGCGCCAAGGCGGGCCTTCGGCTGGCGGCGGGGCAGCAGGTCCGCATCCCGCCGCTGGGCGAAAGGGCGGCACCGAAGCCAGCGGCGCCTCCGCCGCGCCTCACTGAGAAAGAGGCGGCGCGCCTGCGCGGGCTCGTGATCTACCGCGACGACGACGTGCTCGCCATCAACAAGCCGCCGGGGCTCGCGGTGCAGGGCGGCACGGGCGTGCGCCGTCACCTCGATGCGATGCTGGACGCGCTCAAGCTCGGCGCGCGCGAGCGGCCGCGCCTGGTGCACAGGCTGGACAAGGACACCTCGGGCGTGCTGCTGCTGGCCCGCAACGTCGCGGCGGCGGCGTGGCTCACGGCGGCGTTTCGTCGCCGCGAGGCACGCAAGGTCTACTGGGCCGCGGTCGTCGGCGTGCCCCGGCCGCGCCGGGGGGAAGTGAGCTTGGCGCTCGCCAAGGTGCCAAGCGGGCGCGGCGAGCGGGTGGCCCCGGAGGCGCTCGAAGGCAAGCGGGCGCGCACCCTTTATGCCGTGGTCGAGTCCGCAGGGAATCGGGCGGCGTGGGTGGCGCTCATGCCTTTGACCGGGCGCACCCA
>JAZGAE010000139.1:0-2048 GCA_036475545.1 Alphaproteobacteria bacterium | reverse complement strand
CGCCGGTGAACGCCATCCGGTTGGCCTCGGGGTCGTCGCGATAACCAGCGAAAACGTTGGGGCCGCGCAACAACACCTCGCCGCAGCCCTCGGCGTCGGGTTGGTCGATTCGCACCTCGACGCCGGGCGCCGGGAGGCCGACGCTATCCATGCGCATGCGCCCGCGGACATTGAATGTCGCGATCGAGGCCGTCTCGACCAGTCCGTAACCGTTCAGGACTTCCCAGCCAAGGCCCTCGAGGCGCCAGCCGATCTCGGGATCGAGCCTGGCGCCGCCGCAAGCGAGCGAACTTAGCGCTGGCGCGAATTGGCGGTGAAGGCGCCCGAATAGCGCCCGTCCCAGGCGAAGGCCGAAACGCCGGCGCACCAGGACCGACAGGGCGAGCGTGGCGCGAAAGATGGCGGCGGGAGCACGGCCCGACGCACGCACCCTCGCTTCGATGCCTGCGTAGATGGCCTCGTAGAGGCGCGGCACCCCGACCATGCCCTTGACGGCGCCTTGGTGAAGCGCCTGGGCGATCTCCGGTCCGCTGACGCCCGAGGGCAGCACCACGGTGGCGCCGCTCGCCAGCGGGATCAGCATGCCGACGATGAACGGGTAGGAGTGATGCAGCGGCAGCGGCAGCAAAATTGGATCGCCGGGGGACACCAGGCGCTCGGAAAGTAACGCCGTTAGGTTGCTCACGATGTTGGCGTGGGTGAGAGGCACACCTTTGGGGGCGCCCGTCGTGCCCGAGGTATAATGGAGCGTCACGACGTCATCGGGCGAAAGATCGGGAAGGGCCGCCGGCCGGTCTCCCATCAGGGTCTCTAGGGTCCATGCGCCTTCCGGCGCCTCTGCACCCTGATCGAGGACGAAAATCTCGAGTTCATCGTCGGCGACGCGGCGGAGCGCCGGAACATGGGTGCGCGAGGTGAATATGGTGCCGCAACCGGCACCGCCGATGGCGCGCGCGAGTTCGTCCTCGCTCAACAGATCGTCGAGGAGAAGCAACGTCGCGCCCGAGGCGACGAGCGCCAGGCTCGCTACCATCCACGAAGGCTGGTTGGGCGCGAAGATGGCAACGACATCGCCGCGCCCGATACCTTTGGCGAGGAGCCCCCCGGTCAGCCGCATCACGCGGTTCTCGAGCTCGCCAAACGTCATTTCCTGCTTGCCCGCGCCGGCGAACGAGATCACGGCCGGGATTTCACCGAAGGCGGCGAGACCGCGGACGAGGTCCTGCAAGGTGTGAATCTGGGAAATGCCGTTCACCCTGACGCCATCCGGTCGGACAATCTCTCCAGTTGAGCGTGCTCTCAAACTCATAGTAGATTTGGCCTGCGCCCGCGGGATCGCACCCGTGAGTGGGATGTTACCGCAAGTCGGCCCCGGACGGGCGATGAAGAGGATATGTCGCATACCCTTTCCATAACAGCGGCCCTTTCCATGACAGCGGGCATCCGAAGCCGACCCCAAGCCGGGCATGGCGATCGCGGCCGGTCCCTGGCACCGGAAGCTCACGCGGCCGAGGTCCGCCGGCGGGCGCCGGGATGACGGCGCTGGTCACCGGCGCCACCGGCTTCGTCGGATCGGCGGTCGCCCGCAAGCTCATCGGCGCCGGTAAGGCGGTGCGCGTCCTCGTCCGCGCCGACAGCGACCGGCGCAATATCGACGGTCTTGGGGTGGAAGCGCTCGAAGGCGAACTCGGCGACCGCGCTTCGCTGGCGCGCGCGCTTGAGGGTTGCGATACGCTTTACCATGTCGCCGCCGACTACCGCCTGTGGGTGCGCGATCCGGATCGAATGTATGCCAACAACGTCGAAGGCACGCGCAACATCATGGAAGCGGCGCTTGATGCCGGGGTCGGGCGCATCGTCTATACCAGCTCCGTCGCGGTGCTCGGCCTCCACCCCGACGGCACACCGGCGGACGAGGACTTGCCGGTAAGCGTCGACGACATGATCGGCCATTACAAACGGTCGAAGTTTCTGGCCGAGGAGGAGGTGCGCCGGATGGTTTCGGAACAAGGCCTGCCGGCGGTCATCGTCAACCCGTCGACGCCGAT